>NZ_JALKAS010000002.1:392500-692500 GCF_023015695.1 Jannaschia sp. S6380 | reverse complement strand
GCAAGCTGCGCCTGCTGCACAACCCCGCCTCCGAAGGCGAGGAGAAGCGCCGCGGGCCGCGCTATACGCCGCTGTCCAAGCGCCAGGACCGGCCCGCCTCGATCCTGTGGCTGGTCAAGTTCCACCCCGAGCTGACGGATGCGCAGATCTCCAAGCTGATCGGCACGACCAAGCCCACGATCCAGGCGATCCGCGAGCGGACGCATTGGAACATCCAGAACATCCAGCCGATCGATCCCGTGGCTCTGGGCCTGTGCAAGCAATCCGAACTGGATGCCATCGTCCAGAAAGCGGCCGCCAAGAAGGCCGCCGAGGGCGAAGTGATGTCCGACGACGAGCGCCGGAAGCTCGTCTCGACGGAGCAGAGCCTGGGCATGGATGGCGACGAGCCGCGCATGCCGTCGAACATGTCCGGGCTGGAAACGTTCAGCCTGTCGGGCAACGAAGATGACGAGAAGCCCGACAACCGCGACGTCCGTGATGCGGACAGCTTCTTCAACATCCCCGAAGGCGGCGATGACGAGGAGGAGGACGGCGACAAGGACCGGTAAGGCCTCGCGCCGCCCCCGCGATGCCGGGCCCGGCGGGCGCGGCTGGGACGGTTCCGCCCGTTCCGGTGCTCCGGCGCCCGTGTCAGGGTCGCCAGGGGGCTGGCGGCGGGCTTGATCTTCCGCGCCGCGGAAGCTTCCGCGACTTATGCCGCCCCTCGGTTCTCGGCCGACATCGGAAGGATCAGGCCCCAGCGCGTTTCCCGGGGTCGTCCGAACGGCGCGAACCCCAGTTTTCGGTAGACGGCGATCGCCCGCGCATTGTCCGGGTGCGGATCGGTCGCGATCACCGGTGCCCCCTCGTCGAAGAGCGCCTGCATTCGCGCGCGGACAAAGGCCGACCCGTGCCCGAGATCGACCATCCCGGGGTCGCCGATATACTGATCGATCCCCCGCGACCCCCTGGGGAGATCGGCGAAATGGTGTTCGTCCCACCCGTGAACCGTGTAATCCTGCATGAATGCGAAGGGCCGTCCGACGACCGAGACGATCCAACGCGCGACACGGGGGTCGGCGAGGTCGGCGGCGTCATATCGCGCGTCCGAATCCCACCATTCACGGACATGCGGGTTCGACTGCCACGCCGCGAGCAGATCGAGGTCATCCGGCGTCACCTTGCGAAAGCCATACCGATCGGGGGTCTTCATTCGGCCTGTCTAGCAGATCGCCAACCAGGACCGAACTCGTTCGACAGCTGGCGCCACATCGATCCCACGTCAGCGGAACGCATTCGCCGCGATACGCTGCCGATCGCCCGGCGCGCCCCGGGCTCAGGCGTTCAACGACTCGATATAGCCGCGAAGTTCGGACGCTTCCTGCCGGGCCTCGCGCAGGCCTTCCATAGTCGCGCGCAGTTCGGCCTCGGTGCCCGAGAGCTTCGACTGCAACTCCTGCTCGCGATACTGCAGATAGGTGATGGCCTCGTCGCGCTGTTCTTCGGCGTCGTGCAGCGACTTCGCCATCTCCTCCAGCTCGGCCACGTCCGAGGTCGTGACGCGGCTGAAGCGATAGACCAGCCAGGAGGCGAACCACCCCAGCACGAATGCCACGAACAGGATGACCGCGATCGCGATGACGAATTCGGTACGGTTCATTCGCCGTCTCCTTCACGGGCGTCCGGCGTGGACGTTTCGGTATCGCCGGCAGGCGCGGCCTCGGCTCCCTCGGCGGGGGCATCCTCGACCGGCGTGTCGGGGGCCGCCTCGACGACCTCCCCGTCGGCCGGCAAGTCCTCGCCCGGTGACGCCAGCATGTCCAGTGGCGACGGCTCGACTTCGCGCCGGCCCAGCAGCGTGAAGGTGATCCGGCGATTGGTCTCGCGCCCCTCCTCGCTGTCATTGTCGGCGATCGGCTGCGTCTCGCCGTAACCTTCCGACACGAGCTGGCGCGGAGAAACCCCGCGCGAGATCAGGGCCGCGCGCACCGCGTCCGCGCGCTGCTGGCTCAGTGACAGGTTCATCTCCTCGCGCCCCTGGCTGTCGGTATGGCCGCCGATCTCGAACACGGCGCGGACGCATTCGTCCAGCTTCTCCTTCAGGCGGCCGAGCTGACCGTCGCCGGCCTCCTCGATCACGGCCTCGCCGGGCGCGAATGTCAGTTTCTGCTCCACCAGGATCGCGTTGAGCTGCGTCTCGCATTCCTCCGGCGTGGGAATGTTCAGAAGCGGGTCCAACTCCTCGTCGTAGCGCACGTCGATCCGGAAATCGGCCTCGGCGCCCAGCTTGTCCGACAGCAGGCCCGAGATGCGCGCCTCGGCCTGCTTGTCGCCCGTCAGGCCGCGCAGGACCACCAGTTCGGGCTGGACGACGACGCTCCCGCTCTCCAGTCGCGACAGCGCCTCCATTCCCGCCAGCACACGCGCCGGCCAGCCCTGCGGCAGCGACGCATCCTCGCGCGTGGCGATATAGGTGTTGGACACGCCGAACAGGGCACGCCCATAGCTCACGACCGCGGCCTCCTGCGTCTCGTCGTACAGGCGGCCGCGCAACTGCACCTGCCCCTCCGGCGACAGGGTGGCGACGAATTCCGGCGTGCCGGTGTCCCCCTCGCCGGTGCCGTCGATCTGCGTGGGCTCCGGCAGGACGGCGGACAGCACGAACAGGTCCGGCAGCGCGGTCTCCAACTCCGACACCACGGTGTCGAACAGCGCCCGATCGGTGCCCTCGCGCGCGACGAGCGAGACGTCGGCATCCGACAGCGTCAGCGCGCCGCCACCAATCTCGGCCAATGCGGCGATCCCCTCGGCGGCCGCGACGCCCCAGGACGCCGACGGCACGCCCAGCGCGACCACGCAATTCGCCCGGCCGTCGAAGCCCGCGTCGCGCGCCGCCGAGAGGATACGCGCCTCGGCCGCCGCCGTGTCGACCGCGCAGGCATCGAAGCGCGGCGCCCCCTGAGACGGGATGATGAAACGCAGCGTGAAAGGCGTGATGACCGGCCGGGGTGCGGCGATGTCCAGCGTGAGGACCAGATCGTCCGGCTTGGCGCGGTTCAGGTCGCGCTCCAGCCGCAGCTTCTCGTCGTCGCTGTCGGCCACGGCAGTGACGGTCACCCGCCCGGGCGCGACGGACACCTTGGAGCGGGGCAGATCCTCGAGCGTGGCCAGGGCAAAACGCAGGGTTTCCTCCCAGGACGGCGGGACGGGATAGTCCGCCGTCTCGACCATGTTCGTGACTTCGAGCGCGGTGCCGCCGCCGGCGTCGGCCAGCGCGTCGTCCAGCACTTCGGCCCCCCCTTCGGCGGGAACGAGGCCGATGACCGACACCCCGCGGTCGTTGCGCAGTATCTCCAGCGAGAAGCGCGGCGCAAGCGTTGTCCGCCGCTCGGCCACCTCCATCGCATCGATGATGCGGCCGGGGTCGACGACCGCACCGGCACTGGTGATGGCGCGAAACCGCGCGGGTTCGTCGGGGGCGGTTCCCAGCAGGACCAGCTGGAGGCCGTCGGTCTCGACCTCGGCCCAGCCCAGGTCGTTGCGGGCCAGGATCTGACGGACGGCCTCGTGCGAGGAGGTCTCCACATAGGCGGCCCCGTACCAGGCCGCGCCAGAGGAAGCCACGACGGCCAGCCCGAAGGCGGCGATGGTGGCGAATGTGCGTTTACGGCTCATGGGTATCCGGCGGTTCTCTCGCGTCTGACTAACGGTCCGGTCCGGCAGGGGCAATCACAGCAGCGCCGCGATGGCGAAAAACGGCAGGGGGATCAGGCCCGCCGTCCGGTTCGACCGGAACAGTCGCAGGCAGGTGTCTGCATCGTCGATGTCCAGCCGCGCCAGTTGCCAGGCCAGATGCCATCCCATCGCCCATACGCCGCAAAGCGCCACCATCGCCGGAAGCACGGGCAGCGCCACCAGGGTCGCGGCCCCCATAAGCAGTACCGTCCCCGCCGCGAAGGCGCGCAGCCAGGGCGTCGGCCGGTCGCCGAACCGCCGTGCCGTCGACTTGACGCCGATCAGCGCGTCGTCCTCGACGTCCTGATAGGCGTAGATCGTGTCGTAGAAGAGGGTCCAGGCGATCCCGCCCAGATAAAGGAAGACCGGTGGCCACGTCAGCGCCCCGGTATGCGCGGCCCAGGCCAGCAATGCGCCCCAGTTGAAGGCGATGCCGAGAAAGAGCTGCGGCCACCAGGTGAACCGCTTGGCGAAGGGGTAGATCGCCACCGGACCCAACGCGACAAGTCCCAGGGCGATGGCGGCCGGCGCGAAGGTGAACAGGATCAGCGCCGCCAGCGCGACCTGCGCGACCATCCAGGCCAACGCACCCCGTAGCGTCACCTGGCCCGACGGGATCGGCCGCGACCGGGTCCGGGCAACGGCCCCGTCGATGTCCCGGTCGGTGAAATCGTTCCACGTGCAGCCCGCGCCGCGCATCAGGAACGCCCCGATCGCGCAGCCAAGCGCGATCCAGATGTCGAACGGACGGAACCCCGTCGCCGCGACCGCCAGCGTCAGCCCCCACCAGCAGGGCAGAAGCAGCAGCCAAGTGCCGATCGGGCGGTCGGCCCGAGAAAGACGCAGATAGGGCCGCAGCGCGGTCGGCGCGTGCGTATCGACCCAGTTGCCCTTGACGGCGTCGGCCACCTGCCCTTGATCGGAAGTGTCGCTCATCGAGAAGGGGCCCCATGGACAGCAAGGTCAGGCTGCACATAACCGGTCCGCTGGGGGCGGGACAACCGGCCGCGCTCACGCGCGATCAGGCGCACTACCTGTCGGGCGTCATGCGCCTGTCGCCGGGTGACACTCTGACGGTGTTCGACGGCGCGTCGGGCGCCTGGCGGGCGCGGATCGACACCGCCTCCAAGCGCGGCGGCACGCTGACGGTGGAGGAACGGGTCGCCGCACAGCGCGATCCGCCCGACATCTGGCTGGTCTTTGCCCCGATCAAGAAGGCGCGGACCGATTTCATCGTCGAGAAGGCGACCGAACTGGGGGCCGCGCGCATCCTGCCGGTGGCGACGCGGTTCACCAATTCGGAGCGCATCCGCCGCGACCGGCTGCAGGCCCATGCGGTCGAGGCGGCGGAGCAGTGCGGTGGCACCTACGTGCCCGAGGTGGCCGAGATCGCAACGCTGGGCCGGTTGCTGGATGGCTGGCCCGACGACCGCACCCTCATCTTCGCCGACGAGGCACTGTCGGACGACCCGGCTTGGTCGGACGGCGCGGGGGCGGACGGTCCCTTGCCCCCTGCCCCCGCCGCGATCCTGATCGGTCCCGAAGGCGGCTTCGCCACCGAGGAACGCAAACGCCTGCGTGGCATGGACCGGGCGGTGGCCATCTCGCTGGGCCCCCGGATCCTGCGCGCCGACACCGCCGCCGTCGCGGCGCTGACCCTGTGGCAGGCCGCAAAGGGTGACTGGCCGTGATCCGCCCCGAGGTAATTGCCGCGCTGACCCGCTGGCGCGAGGCATTGATCGGGGCGAGCGCGGTCGCGGGCGGAGGGTGGCTCTGGCTCGCGTCCTACGGGTTGCCCGCGCTTCTGGGCGCGGTCGCGGCCGGCGTGGGCAGCGTCCTGCTCTTGTCGGGCATCCGGCTGGCGCGGTTCCGCCACGATATCGACTCGCCCGGCGTGGTCGAACTGGACGAGGGACGGATCACCTATCTCGGTCCCGTCATCGGCGGCAGTGCCGATCTCGACGACATCGCCCAGGTCGCGTTCCGGCGGACCGCCACCGGCGAGGCATTCTGGCGGCTCGAACATGTCGGCGGACGTCCGCTCCTGATCCCCGAAGGCGCCGCCGGCGCCGAACGTCTGCTGGACGGCCTGGCCCCGCTTCCGGGGCTCGACACCGGGGCGATGGTGCGCGCCGCTCAGGGCCGCACGCCCGGCACCGTCATCGTCTGGCAGCGCGCGGGGCACCGCGCCTTGACTTGAGGCGGCCCCGCCCGCAGTCACGATCCAACACGCGCATGGAGGCCGCAGATGTCCATTCCCCAATCCGGCGGCGGCCCGATTGAGTCCCACGACCAGCTGGCCGGCTACCTCGCGTCGGGCTGCAAGCCCCGCAGCGAATGGCGGATCGGCACCGAGCACGAGAAGTTCGGCTACTGCAAGGACACGCTGCGCCCCCTGCCCTACGAGGGCGCGCGCTCCATCCACGCTGTCCTGTCGGGCCTGCGCGATCGCTACGGCTGGGCGCCGGTGGAGGAGGGCGGCAAGCTAATCGGCCTGGAGAAGGGCGGCGCCAACGTCTCGCTGGAGCCAGGCGGGGCGCTGGAACTGTCGGGCGCGCAGGTGGAGACGATCCACCAGACCTGTGACGAGGTGAACGACCACCTGCGCGAGGTCAAATCGATTGCCGACGAAATCGGCGCGGGCTTCATCGGTCTCGGCGCCGCACCGATCTGGCGGCATGAGGACATGCCGTTGATGCCAAAGGGCCGCTACAAGCTGATGGACGCCTATATGGGCCGCGTCGGCACGATGGGCCGGGTCATGATGCGGCGCACGACGACGGTGCAGGTCAACCTCGACTTCGCATCCGAGTCCGACATGGTCCAGAAGCTGCGCGTGGCGCTGTCGCTGCAATCGGTGGCGACCGCGCTGTTCGCCAACTCGCCGTTTTTCGAAGGCAAGCCGAACGGGCACAAGTCCTGGCGCAGCCGCGTCTGGCGAGACCTGGATGCCGACCGCACGGGCATCCCATCCTTCGTCTTCGACGACGGGTTCGGGTTTGAGGCCTGGGTCCAGTACGCCCTCGATACGCCGATGTATTTCGTCTATCGCAATGGGGAATACGTGGATGCGCTGGGCATGTCCTTTCGCGATTTCCTGAAGGGCGAACTGCCGGCCCTGCCGGGCGAGAAACCGACGCTTTCGGATTGGGCGGACCACCTGACGACGCTGTTCCCCGAGGCGCGGATCAAGAAATACATGGAGATGCGCGGCGCCGACGGCGGACCTTGGCGGCGGCTCTGCGCCCTGCCGGCGTTCTGGGTGGGCTTGCTCTACGATCAATCCTCGCTCGACGCAGCCTGGGATCTGGCAAAGAACTGGGACCAGGAGACGCGGCTGGCGCTTCGCGTCGCGGCCAGCGAGGCAGGCCTGCAGGCCGAGGCCGGCGGCGTCCGGATGCACGATCTGGCGCGCGAATGCCTCGACATCGCCGAGGCCGGGCTGAAGGCCCGCGCGATGCCGGGCGCGGGCGGCCTCGTCCCGGACGAGACCCATTTCCTGAACGCGCTGCGAGAATCGGTCGAGACGGGCAAGGTCCCGGCGGACGAACTTCTGGATGACTATCATGGCCCCTGGGACGGCGACCTGACACGGATCTACGCCGAACGCAGCTATTGACGAGGCTTTGCCACGAGCGCCGCCGTCCATGGCGGAGGGGTTCCAGAAGAGTTTGCGGTCTCCGCGGTGACCCGAACCGCCGAACCCGCGGACGCATCGTCGGGATGCGGTGCGAAGGCCTTCGTTCTTCCACGAGCCTGCCATTCGATTGCACCAAAACCATCCGAAGAACCGGGGCGACCTGCACGATAACACTTAGGACCGGACCCGTTTCATGCGCGACTTCTTCATCAACGCCTTCGACATGCTCGTCGGCATCATCGTGATCCTCGGCGCCATCGGCGTCGTCATCGCGGCCCTCATCGCGGCGCTGACCGACAACGGCGGCGGATTTCTCGCAGCGATCGGCATCCTGATCGGCGGATCGCTCTACTTGGTCCTGATCGGGGGCGGTATGTATCTGGGCCTCGGGATCTATCACAACACGCGCCGGATGGCGGACGCGGTGGAGCGCGCGCCGCGCTGACGGGTCAGGTCTGCGGCACGAGGTCCAGCACGAAGCCGGCCACCTTCTCGGCCGGCATCTCGCAGGGCTTCAGCCGCGGACCGGCCTGCAGGCGATAGAGGTTCAGGCTGACGTAATCCGACCCGTCCAGGGCCCGCGCCACCAGCTTCTCGGACGCGCCGCCGGCGAACAGGCTGCGCGTGACCAGCCAGTCCCTACCCTGCGAACGCCCCCGGAAGGTGCCCAGCGGCAAATCCGTCAACGCGCGGGCCACGGCCGCGGCGCGGGTCATTTCCGGCCGATCCGCGGCTCCGTCCCGGCGCGCAGGCGGGCGATGTTGTGGCGATGGAAGACCACGATCATCACCGCGAAGACCACGCCCAGCCCCACGGCGTCCGGCCGCAGCCACAGCGCCCAGAGCGGCGTCGCCACGGCGGCCGCGATTGCCCCGAGCGACGAGATGCGCGTGATCGCCGCCGCCGCCAGCCACGTCGCGCAGGCCGCCAGGCCCAGCGGAAACGCCAGCATCAGGACCGTGCCCAGGAACGTGGCCACCCCCTTGCCGCCGCGAAAGCCCAGCCAGACGGGCCACGCATGGCCCACGAAGGCCGCCAGACCGGCCAGCTGGGCCGCGTCCTCGCCAAGGGTCAGGCGCGCGCACAGGACGGCCAGCCCCCCTTTGCCGGCGTCGCCCAGAAGGGTCAGGAACGCGGCGAGCTTGTTGCCCGTCCGCATGACGTTGGTCGCGCCGATGTTCCCGGACCCGATCCGTCGCAGGTCGCCCAGCCCGAACAGCCGCGCCATGACGATCCCGAAGGGAACCGCGCCGATCAGGTAGGACAGGATCGCCGCGATCAGCATCCAAGCGCCCGGTGTCGTCAGTTCAGGCATCGGCGCGCGCCCTCTCGAAAACGGGCACGCCGCCGACCCAGGTTCCCAGCACGCGCCCCTCCATCCGGGCGCCGTCGAAAGGCGTGTTCTTCGACTTCGATGCAAGGCACCAGCGATCCAGGACGAAGGGCGCGTCGGGATCGAACAGCACCAGATCGGCCGGCGCCCCGACATCGAGCGTGCCGCCCTCGAGACCAAGCCGCCGGGCCGGGTTCAGCGACAGCGCGCGCCACAGGCGGGCCAGGTCGATATGGCCGGCATGGACGAGGCGCATCGCCGCGGGCAGCAGCGTCTCCAACCCGACGGCGCCAGGCGCGGCCTCCTCGAACGGAAGCCGCTTCGATTCCTCGTCCTGCGGCGTGTGCATCGAGGAGATGACGTCGATCGTGCCCTCGGCCAGGGCTTCGACGATCGCCAGCCGATCGGCCTCCTCGCGCAGCGGCGGCGTCACCTTGAAGAAGGTCCGATAGGCGGCCACGTCCAGCACGTTCAGCGTCAGATGATGGATCGACGTCCCCGCCGTCACGTCCAGCCCAGCGGCGCGGGCGCAGCGGAGCGCCGGCAGCGCGGCGGCGGTCGTCACCTGGTCCAGATGATAGGCGACCCCCGTCGCCTCGGCCAGGGCGAGGTCCCGCTCGACGCCCAGACGCTCGGCCAGCGGCGAGACGCCGGGCAGGCCACGCAGGGCCGCGAACTTGCCGTTCGTGACGCAGGCACCGTCGCTCAGCCCCGCGTCCTGCGGGTGGCCGACGACAACGGCGCCCAGGCTGGCGGCATAGGTCAGGCAGCGCGAGAGGACCTTGGTATCCACGACCACATGCGTGCCGTCGCCGAAGGCCACCGCGCCCGCGTCGCGCAGAAAGCCGATCTCCACCATCTCGCGGCCTGTGCGGCCCCGTGTCAGCGCCGCCATGTGGCGGACACGGACGACCGCGTCGCGCGCCCGGTCACGCACATATTCCAGCGCCTCGGGGGCGTCGATCACGGGAATGGTATCGGGGCGGCAGACCATCGTGGTGACCCCGCCGCGCGCGGCCGCCAGACCGGCGGTGCGAAAGCTCTCCTTGTGGCGCTCCCCCGGCTCGCCGACCTTGACGCCCCAATCCACGATGCCGGGCGCCAGACAGCGGCCGCGACAGTCAATCACCCGATCGGCCGGGCCCGGCCCTGCGATCCGGCCATCGGCCACGCGCAGGTCGCCCCGGCGTTCCGCCCCGGCGACGGGGTCGATCAGGCGGGCATCGGTGAAAAGGGTCGTGGTCATGGCCCCGGACCTATCGCCGGGACCACGCCAAGTCCATCGCGCAGGCGGAGGTCAGAAAAGGAAGACCAGCCCCGCCAGGACCAGCGCGGCGAGGACGATACCCACGATCATGCGGTTCGACATCGGACGGCCCGTCGACGCGGCCGGGGTCGCCAGGCGCGGCTCCTTCGCGGCGGGGGGCAGGTCGCGGGGGGCATTGTCGGCCTCGGCCGGCGCGTAGCTGCCGATAAGCGTCAACTCGGGGCGGGGGTCGAGCGTCTCCACCCCCTCCACCGCGCGGGGCGCCAGCACCAGCACGTCGCCCGACAACGCGTCGAGCCGCGCCGCGTCAGTCTCCAGAACCGGCGCGGGAATGTCATGCGCCTGGGCCAGATAGGCCCGCAGCCCCATGGGTGCGACATCCCGCACCGCGAACACCTCGGCGTAGGTCGGGTCGATGGGCGCACCCAGCGCCTCGGCCAGCGGGGTGGTCTGCGGCACCTCCTTGGTCAGGCGCGAGAGATAGGTCTGATGCGCCAGCTTCAGCGGCCCGTCCGAGACCGAGAAGACATGGATGCGGGGGTCGCGGGGCGGGATACTGATGCTCATGTGCGGCAGACCTCTGCTGGTTGCGGTCGCGTGTCAACGCACGGCGGCCCGCGCGGTTCGATCGGTTTGGCCCCGGGGCCGACCCGGCCGGATAATCCCGGAGTCGGCGAACCTTCTCGCGGGCCGGGCGACAGACCGCCCCGGGCTGGTCGATCGCGCCGAAGGTGCAGCTTCCGCCATCGCCTGTCCAGACACCAAGGGCCCGGCCGACCGCCGAACGCGCCGCTGCTTCGTCGAAGGTCACCCGCCCCTCGCGCGATCCCGAAAAAGATACGAGCGGCGAAGACGTCAGCGCCCGCTCTCTCCGATTGCGATTGGGACGCGTGTGCGGGATCGACGCGCGGCCATCCGTCGGAACATAAGTCGTACCCCGACGGATCCGGGCGTCCCGGGCGATCCGACCCGCCGTCGGATACAGGCCGACAATCAGGAAGACCGTCAACAGGCAGGATGCGGGGAAGGTTGCGGGACCGGGGGATCCGCCAGCCACTCAAACCCGACAAATGCCGTCCACACGGCGGAAATGAGAACGAGCAGGATGTCAGCCGCTCGGAACACGAACAGCCGACGGGAAGGCCTGTCCCGCCCGGAGGACTCTCTCGCCCGGATCGAGTGGGAAATCCGCGTTCAGTCCACTCTCCGTGCCCGCGCCAGCAGGTCCATCGCCGCCATTCGGACGGCGACGCCCATCTCCACCTGTTCCTGGATAACGCTGCGGTTGATATCGTCGGCCAGCGTCCCGTCGATCTCCACCCCGCGGTTCATGGGGCCGGGATGCATGACGATGGCATCGGGGGCCGCATGGGCCAGCTTGGCCGCGTCGAGGCCGAAACGATGATAGTATTCGCGCTCGGACGGGATGAACGCGCCGTCCATCCGCTCCTTCTGCAGGCGCAGCATCATGACGACATCGGCACCCTTCAGGCCCTCTTCCATGTCGTCGGTGACCTCGACGCCCAACTCGCCGACCTGCGGCGGCATCAGGGTGGGCGGGCCGATCAGGCGCACCCGGTTCTCCATCTTGCCCAGCAGGATCAGGTTCGACCGCGCCACGCGGCTATGCGCGATGTCGCCGCAGATCGCGACGGTCAGGCGGTGCAGCCGGCCCTTGGCACGGCGGATCGTCAGCGCGTCGAGCAATGCCTGCGTCGGGTGTTCGTGCCGCCCGTCGCCCGCGTTGATGACCGCGCAGTTGACCTTCTCGGCCAACAGGTTGACCGCGCCTGAGTGCGGATGGCGCACCACCAGCAGGTCGGGCCGCATCGCGTTCAGCGTCAGCGCCGTGTCGATCAGCGTTTCGCCCTTCTTCAGGCTGGACGCCTGCATCGCCATGTTCATGACATCCGCGCCCAGCCGCTTGCCCGCGATCTCGAAACTGGCCTGCGTGCGGGTCGAGTTCTCGAAGAACATGTTGACCTGCGTCAGGCCCGACAGCACGGCGTCATGCTTCCCGCCCGACCGGGTCTGATCGGCATAGCGATCGGCCAGATCCAGCAGGGCCGTGATCTCGACGGGGTGCAGGGGCTCGATCCCCAGCAGGTGGCGTTGCGTGAAGGTCATGGCGTCCTCATGCGGCGCGGCGGGACGGCGATCAAGCCCCGCGTCACGCCGCTCGCTACCACCGCCACCCGCGAAACCCGACATCGAGGCGCAGGCCGGAAGAGTCGAACCCCTCGATCGTGGAGCGGCGGCGCGTCCAGCGAAGGCCGGTGCGAAAGTGCTTGCCGACCGGCCGGGTGACGCCGGCGGTAAGGACGCGATCTTTGCGGCGTTCACCCAGCAGCGGCGTGCCCGTCTGGCGCAAATGCCCGACCGAAAAACGTGTGGGCGCGCCCGCCACGCGGCGCGACAGCGCCGCTGTCCCACCCAGGACATCGCTGCCCGCGGTCGCCGTCAGCGAAACCAGTCCGACCCGGTCGTTCGCGGTCAGGAACGTCCCCTGAACGCCACGGCGCACCGTCTCGCCATCGGTGTTCCACCAGATCCCCGCGCGCCATTCGTGATCGCCCAGGCCCGAGGAGAACAGGCCGATCCGCTCGATCTCGGCGCTGCGGACGGCGCTTGAGGACAGTGCCCGTTCGCGCCCCGAAACCCCGACGCAGCCACGCCATGCGCTCCAGTCGAGGTTGCCGCGCTCGGCGCAGGCCCGCAGGCCGCCCCTCGCATCGTTCAGGTCAAGCTCGGGCGCGTGTCGCAGCGACAGATGCGCGTCGAATGACAGCCGCACCCGGCTTGCCACGGCGAAGGCGATCCCGGCGCCCGCGTCGATGCCCGCCACGAAGCCGGCGCGGGCACGCGACCCATCGTCGACGGTGAACCGCAGGCCCGAAAGTGTCAGGGTGTCGGCCGCGGTGCCGCCATTGACGTTCTCGTCCCAGTCGAGCGCCGGCGTCAGGTCGAAGCTGCGTTGCGCCACGAAGGCCGGTCGCCCCCCCTTCTTGGACAGGGCGAGGCGCCGGACCAGGCGCAGCGCCTCGGGTCGGTATCCGGCCGGCCGGTCGCGCAGCAGCGAATACAGGAACAGCCGATCCGAACCGGACAGCACGGCCGCTTCCCAGGCCGCTTCGGCACGGCCGGCCAGCCCCACCGAAAGCACGGCCGCGGCCAGCGTCAGGACCCATCTCGTCATTTCGATACCCTCCGGCGGCAGGACAGCGGCACCCGCGCGGGCGCCGCTGTCGGGACCGTCTAGTCCTTTTCGCCCGCGATCAGGATGGCAAGATCCGATGTGCCTGCGGAGTTTCCAATAGTGGCGTCGCCGCCACCGCGCAGGGCCGCGGCATCATCGCCCCGGAATTCGCCACCGATCCGGCCGTCGATCTGCTCCAACTCGTCCTCGACGCGAATGGTGCCCTCGGCGGCGACCAGGAACTCGGTATCGTTGATGCGACCGTCGCGCAGAGCGATGCTGCCGTCGATCTCGCCCAGATCGCGGTCACGGAGATCGTCGATCCGGCCCCGGATCGTGCCTCCGTCGAAATCGGCGGTCATCTGCAGATCGCCGAACGCGGTGATCGCATCGTCGTCCAGATTTGCATCGCCGGTCCGGCTGTCGACCACATCGTCGAGCGTCCTGTCGACGGCGAAGGCTGCACCACCGCTGTAGGTCGCGGTTCCCGTAACCGGCATGTCAGCCCGGGTCGTCAGCGGCAGTGACGAGACGCGGTCGGCCAGCGCCACGGAATCGTCGCGCAGATCGGTGAAGCCGGCCGCATCACCGCCTCCACCACCGCCGCCACAAGCCGAAAGACCGGCCACCGCAAGAATTGCAACTGCCGATTTTACATGAATTTTCATAGCGTTCCTTCTTTTCTTCAATCGCGGATATGCCCCGCGACCGGGCTTATTGGCGGAAAGTTGCCGGCCATGCAGATCGCCATCTTCGGCGCCATCCCGATCTGTGTCTTGCGGAACACGGCAGGGCGAGAGTTGACGCCGCGACGCAAGGCGTCGGGGGCCGGTCGGCAGCATCCGTGAGAAATTTTTCCTCGTGTTTACGATCCGTTAGGGTTCGATTCTACGCGATCTCTGAAACGGCCCCATCGGGACGCGGGACGGCGCGCGACCGCTGGCCTTTCCCGGGCATGGGGGACTAATGTGCGCGAATGGATAGCCTCGACCTCGATCCCTTCACCGCGCGCGCGACGCTGGAATGGCTGGTCGAACTGGGCTGCGACGAGGCCATCGGCCCGACCCCCGTGAACCGTTTCGACCTGCCCGACCGGCAGCCCGAACCCGCCCGTCCGGCACCGGCCGCGACCCCGTCCGCCGCCCCCCCCGCACCGACCGGCGACGACCCCCTGCGCGAGGCGGAGCGCCGCGCCGCCGCCGCCGCGACGATCGCCGAGCTGCGCGACGCCGTGGCCGCGTTTCCCTATTGCGAACTGAGGCTGGGCGCGCGCGCGACGGTGTTCGCCGACGGCAACCCCAAGGCGCGGGTGATGATCCTGGGCGACGCCCCCGACCGCGACGCCGATCGCTCGGGCGTGCCGTTCTCGGGGGATGAGGGCGCGTTGTTGGACAGGATGCTGGCCGCGATCGGCCTGGCCCGCGGCCACGCCGATGGGGACCGCGCGGCCTATCTGTCCTGCCTTCTGCCCTGGCGACCGCCCTCGGGTCGCGAGCCGGAGCCCGAGGAGATCGCCGTGATGATGCCGTTTCTGGAAAGGCACGTCGAACTGGCCGATCCGAAGGTCCTCGTCCTGATGGGCAATCAGATCTGCGGCGCGGTTCTGGGCCGGCGCGGCGTCACGGGACTGCGCGGCACTTGGACCGAAGGGTTCGGCCGTCCCGCCTTGCCGATGCTGCCGCCGGCCTATCTGATGCGGCATCCGGCGGCCAAGCGCGATGCCTGGGCCGATCTGCTCGAACTGTCCGCGAACCTGGCCCGGAAGGATGCCGAATGACCTACACGCCTCCCGATGTCTGGACCTGGGACGCTGAATCCGGTGGGACCTTCGCCAAGACGAACCGCCCCGTCGCCGGCGCCACCCACGACGCGCCCCTGCCGCGGGGCGACCACCCCTATCAATTACACAGTCTGGCCACGCCCAACGGCGTGAAGGTCACCGTGCTGTTCGAGGAGCTGCTGGAGGCCGGCCATGACGCCGAATACGACGCCTGGCCCATCGATATCGGGGAGGGCGCGCAGTTCGGATCGGGCTTCGTCGAGATCAACCCGAACTCCAAGATCCCCGCGCTGCTGGACCTGACCGGCCCAGAGCCTGTGCGCGTGTTCGAAAGCGCGGCAATCATGCTGCACCTGGCTGAACGCCATGACGCGTTCCTGGGCGGGCCGCGCCCCGAGATGCTGTCCTGGCTGTTCTGGCAAATGGGCAGCGCGCCGTTCCTGGGCGGCGGGTTCGGGCATTTCTACGCCTATGCGCCCGAGAAATACGAATACCCCATCAACCGCTACGCGATGGAAACCAAGCGGCAGTTGGACGTGCTGAACCGGCACCTCGCCGATCACGAATGGATGGCCGGCAGCTATTCCATCGCCGACATGGCGATCTGGGCATGGTACGGCCAATTGTGCCTGGGGCGGCTCTACGACGCTGCGGAGTTCCTGTCGGTCCAGGAGTACGAACATGTCGTGGAATGGGCCAAACGCATCGACGCGCGGCCGGCGGTGCTGCGCGGGCGCAAGGTCAACCGCATTTCCGGCGACGACGAGACGATGAAACTGCCGGAGCGCCATTCGGCCGCCGATTTCGACTGAAGGATCGGACCGCCCGCGCGGTCCGACCCGCCGGGGGCTCGCCCCCGGACCCCCAAGGTACTTTTCGCCAGAGGAAGAGGAGGCCCGATGTCCGAGCGCGCGTTCGTTCCCTGCCGGATCGCCGTCCTGACGGTGTCGGACACGCGGCAGGCGTCCGACGACCGCTCCGGCGATACGCTGGTCGCGCGGCTGGAGGCGGCGGGCCACGTGCTGGCGGCGCGTGGTCTTCTGCAGGACGAGCGGGACATGATCGCCGGCAAGCTGCGCGAATGGTCCGAGAACCCCGACATCGACGTCATCCTGACCACGGGCGGCACCGGCCTGACCGGCCGGGACGTGACCGTCGAGGCGCATCGCGACGTCTATGACAAGGAGATCGACGCCTTCGGCACGATGTTCACGATCGTCAGCATGGAGAAGATCGGCACGTCGGCCGTGCAGTCCCGCGCCTGCGCGGGCGTGGCGCGAGGGACGTATCTCTTCGCCTTGCCCGGTTCGCCTTCGGCCTGTCGCGATGCCTGGGACGCGATCCTGGCGCCGCAGCTCGACTATCGCCACAAGCCCTGCAATTTCGTCGAGATCATGCCGCGCCTTGACGAACACCTGCGACGGAAATGACTGCGACGAACGTGTGAGTTGGCAGACCGTGCCAATCCCTTAAGATCGGCATGTCGCTGTCGTCGGAGCCCGGATGCGTTTTCTTTCCCGAAGCCTGGTCGGATTGTTCCTCGCCGCCCTGACGGCGGGTCTGCTGGTCTGGGCCGGGCAGATCGTCCTGTCGGCCCTTCGCGACCGCCAGGCAGACTCCGGCGGCGGCGGCCCGGTCCGCGAACGCGTGCTGGCGGCCAACGTGGTGACGGCCACGCCCGCGACGGTCACGCCGGTCATGACCGCCTTCGGCGAGATCCGCGCGCGCCGCGTGCTGGAGCTTCGCGTGCCGGTGGGCGGACGGATCGTCGACCTCGCACCCGGGTTCGAGGAAGGCGGCCGCGTCGAGGCGGGACAGACCCTGCTGCGGCTGGACCCCGCGGGGGCGGAGGCGGCGCTGGCGGTCGCGCGCACCGATCTGGCCGGCGCCGAGGCGGAACTGCGCGACGCGGAACGCGGACTGGAGCTGTCGCGTGCGGAGTTGTCGGGGGCCGAGGCGCAGCGCGATCTGCAGGAACAGGCCCTGCAGCGCCAGAGGGACCTGTCCGAACGGGGCGTCGGCGCCGCCGCCGCGATCGAGGGCGCGGCCCTGGCCCTGTCAACGGCGGAACAGACGATCCTGTCGCGGCGCGGCGCCGTCGCCCAGGCTGAAACCCGCGTCGATGCCGCGCGGCTGGCCATCGACCGGGCGCGCATCGCGGTCGACAATGCCCGGCGCGACCTTGATGACCGAACGCTGACGGCAGGCTTTGCCGGCCAGCTGACCGACGTGTCCGTTCTGCGGGGCGGCATCCTGGCGGCGAACGAACGTATCGCGACCCTGATCGATCCGTCCGCGCTGGAGGTGGCCTTCCGTCTGTCGGCGGCCCAGCACGCGCGCCTGCTGGACGAAAGCGATGGGCTGATCGGCGCCCCGGTGCGCGCAATCCTCGATGTGGACGGCCTGGCCATCGCCGCGCGCGGGACGATCACGCGCGAGGCCGCGCAGGTCGGGGACGGCCAGACCGGGCGGCTGGTCTTCGCCATGCTCGACGATCCGCGTGGCTTCCGACCCGGCGACTTCGTTCGCGTCGAGGTCGAGGAACCCGCGATCGCCGCCGCCATGCGCCTGCCGGCGACGGCCCTGTCGGCGCAAGGCAGCGTCCTCGTTCTCGACGCGGAAGACCGCCTGCGCGAGGCACCGGTCGTGCTGCTGCGCCGTCAGGGGGACGACGTTCTGGTTGTAGGCGACATCGCCGGGTCGGAGGTCGTGACCGAACGCACCGCCGCGCTGGGCGCGGGCATCCGTGTGCGACCGCTGAGGGCGGGCGCGGCGCCGGCGCCGGCCCTCGTCGCGCTCGACCCGGAACGGCGCGCACGGATTGTCGCCTTCGTCGAGAGCAACACCCGCATCCCCGCCGAGGTACGGAGCCGGATGCTGACGCAGCTGGAGGCCGAGGAGGTCCCGGCCGCGATGGTCGAACGCCTGGAATCCCGGATGGGCGGCTGAATGGGCATCCTGGGCTACTTCACCCGCCACCGGACGGCCGCCAACCTGCTGCTGCTGGCGATGCTGGCCGCGGGGCTGCTGAGCCTGCCCAACATGCGCGCGCAGTTCCTGCCCGACATCATCGTCGAGGACATCGCCGTCACCGTCGCATGGGACGGCGCCGGGGCCGAGGACGTGGATCGCGGGATCGTGCAGCTTCTGGAGCCGGCACTGTTGACGGTGGATGGCGTGACCGAGACCTCCGCCACATCGCGCGAGGGGCGCGCCACGATCACGCTGGAGTTCGAACCGGGGATCGACGTCGCGGCCGCCAAGGACGACGTGCAGGCCGCCGTTGACGGCGTGACGGGATTGCCCGACGGCATCGAAGAGCCCGAAATCCGCCAGGGCCGCTGGCGCGACCGCGTGACGGACGTGATCGTGACCGGCCCGCTGGGCGTGGATCAGCTGGCGCGGATCACCGACGAGTTCGTCGCCCGGCTGTTCGCCGCCGGCGTCACCCGCACCACGATCCGCGGCGTGGCCGCGCCCGAGGTGGTCGTCGAGATCCCGACCGCGAGCTTGCTGCGGCATGAGCTGACGATGGCCGAGGTCGCGGCCGCCCTTGCGCAGCAGGCGCAGGCCGATCCGGCCGGGGACGTCACCGGCGCGAATGCCCGCGTGCGCACCGGCGAGGCCCGCCGCGACATCGCCGAGATCGAGGCGATCGTCCTGCGGCGCGATGCCAGCGGCGCCGCGCTCACCGTGGGGGACATCGCGCGCGTCACCGCCGAGGGAGTGGACCGGGAGCGGGCCTATTTCGTGGGCGACGACCCCGCGATCAGCCTGCGCGTGGACCGCTCGGCCGAGGGCGATGCGATCGGCCTGCAACGCACCGTCGAGGCGGTGGCCGCCGAAATCATCGCCGACGCCCCCGAGGGCACGTCGATCGAGCTGATCCGAACCCGAACCGAGGCCATCACCGGGCGGATCGCGACGTTGCTGGACAACGCGGCGCTGGGCCTTGGGCTGGTCCTGATCCTGTTGTTTCTGTTTCTGAACGCGCGCACGGCCTTCTGGGTGGCGGCGGGCATTCCGGTCGCCCTCTTCTCGGCCATCGCGTTGATGTGGGTGGCAGGCATCACGATAAACATGGTCTCGCTCTTTGCGTTGATCATCACGTTGGGGATCGTGGTCGACGACGCCATCGTCGTGGGCGAGCACGCGGATTTCCGCGCCCGCCGCCTGGGCGAGGCACCCGCCGTGGCCGCCGAGAACGCCGCGCGCCGCATGTTCACGCCCGTCTTCTCGGCGACGCTGACCACGGTGATCGCGTTCTTCGGCCTGGTTACGATCGGCGGGCGGTTCGGCGACCTGATCATCGACATCCCGTTCACCGTTATCGTCGTGCTGATGGCCTCACTGGTCGAGTGCTTCCTGATCCTGCCGCATCACATGGCCGGCGCACTGCGCCACACAGCGCGCGCGCATTGGTACGACTGGCCATCGCGGCAGGTGAATGCCGGCCTGCGCCTCGTGCGCGAACGTCTGTTCCGGCCAGCCATCGGCCTGGCGTTGCGGCTGCGCTATCCGATCCTCGGCGTCGCATTCGTCCTTCTGGCATCACAGGTCGCGCTGGTGATGCGGGGGGACGTGCAGTGGCGGTTCTTCAACGCGCCCGAACGCGGGTCGGTCACCGGCAATTTCGCCATGGCCGACGGTGCCACCCGGGCGGATGCCCTGGCGCAGATGCGCGAGTTGCAGCGCGCCACCGAGGCGCTGGGCGTGAGCTACGAGGACGAGTACGGGACCAATCCGTTGGCCTATGTGCTGGCCGAGATCGGCGGCAATACCGGACGTCCCCTGCCCTCGGCCGATGACAAGGACGCCGACCAGCTGGGTGCCATCTCGATCGAGTTGATCGACGCCGACCTGCGGCCCTATTCCAGTTTCGAATTCGTGGCGGCGTTGCAGGACAGCGTGACCCAGCTTCCCCTGACCGAGGAAATCAGCTTTCGCGGATGGCGTTCGGGCCCCGGAGGCGACGCCCTGGCGGTGGAGTTCTTCGGCAACGACGCGGCGACCCTGAAGGCGGCGGCCGGGGCGCTGAAGGCGGCCGTAATCCCCATCCCCGAAGTGTCGGGCGTCGAGGACAGCCTGCCCTACGACAAGGACGAGCTGATCCTGAACCTGACCCCGCAGGGCGAGGCGCTGGGCTTCGACGTCGGATCGCTGGGCCGGACGCTGCGCGACCGACTGAACGGGATCGAGGCGGCGACCTTCCCCGCAGGGCCCCGCACCGGTGCGATCCGGGTGGAGCTGCCGCGCGGCGAGGTCCGCGCGGACTTCCTGGACACGCTGCGCCTGTCGGCCCCCGGCGGCGGCACCGTCGCGCTGTCAGATATCGTGACGGTCCAGCTGCAATCCGGCTTCGCCACGATCGCCCGGCAGAACGGCGTCCAGATCGTCTCGGTCACGGGCGACATCGCGCAGGACGATGCCGCCCGCGCCAACGAGATCCGCGCGGAGGTCTCGGACCGGATCCTGCCCGAGATCGCCGCCATCCATCAGGTCGGCTACAGGCTGGGTGGCCTGGCCGAGCAGGAGCGCGCGTTCCTGACCGACGCGACGCTCGGCTTCCTGGCCTGCCTGCTGGGCATCTACCTGGTGCTGGCTTGGATCTTCTCCTCCTGGACGCGGCCGGGGGTGATCATGGCGGTGATCCCCTTCGGTCTGATCGGCGCGGTTTGGGGGCATTGGTGGTGGGACGTTCCCCTGTCGATGTTCTCGGTCGTGGGCCTGATCGGGATGACGGGGATCATCATCAACGATTCCATCGTGCTGGTGACGACGGTCGACGAATACGGCGAGGACCGCGCCTTGATGCCCGCAATCGTCGACGCGGTCTGCGACCGGCTGCGGCCAATCCTGCTGACGACGCTGACCACGGTGTTGGGCCTGACCCCCCTCCTCTACGAAACGTCGACGGATGCGCAGTTCCTGCGCCCTACGGTCATCACGCTCAGCTACGGTCTGGGCTTCGGGATGCTGCTGGTGCTGATCCTGGTGCCCGCGGTCCTGGCCATGGGGCACGACCTGTCACGGATCGCCACCGCGTTCCGCCGCATGGCCCGCCTGCCGCTGCGCCCGCGCGGGCGGGGCGTGGGCTTGGCCGGTCTGATCGCCGGAACGAGCGTCGTCGTCTGGGGATTTGCGACGGTGGGCTGGGCGCTCGCCACCGGGGCGCCCTGGCCGGGCCTGCGGCTGCCGGTCGACGGCATGGCGGCCAGTCTCGCGGTGTTCCTGGGTGGGACGGCGGTGTTGCTGCTGGCGGTGTGGATCGCAAGCGGAATCGCGATCGGACGCCGCCGCGCGACCTAGAGCGCGCCGGGCCGGGCCTCGCGCGCCATATGATCCAGCACGCCGTTCACGAAGCCGGCTTCCTTGCCGTCGGGGAAGAACGCGCGCGCCACCTCGACGAATTCATTGATGACGACCTTGGGTGGTGTCCGGGCCGCGATCAACTCGCCGCCCGCCGCGCGAAACAGCGCCCGCAAGGTCGGGTCGATCCGGCCCAAGGGCCATTTCGCGACCAGGGCGCGGTCGGTCATCCGGTCGATCTGCACCTGGTTGTCCACCGCCGCCTCCAGCAGCGCGCGGAACACGTCGATATCGCCTTCGGAGAACTCGCCCTCCTCGGTCACCATGCCGAACCGGTGATCCTCGAACTCGACGCGCACCTTGTCGACGGTCTGGCCCACCGCCTCCATCTGGAACAGTGCCTGAACGGCATAGAGCCGCGCGGCGGACTTCATCCGGCGCTTCAGAAGGCGTTTCTCGTCCTGGGTCATCTCGGCCATGGGCGCGACCTAGGGGGGCCGCCGGTTGCGGTCAAGCGACCGTCGGACCTTTCCGTGCGGCATCGTGCCGAAAGCTGCCGGGCTTGAACCCGACGCCGGACTCGGCCTTCCGCATCGACCGCCCCAGCGCGATCAGGTGCAGCGTCGCCGCCGCGGCCCCGCCCGCCGTGTCCAGGCGGTCGGCATCCGCGCGTTCCTCGGCCTGCTCCATGTTCTCGACCGTGATGATGCCGTTGCCGATGCACGCCCCGGCCAGGCCCAGCGTCGCGAGGGCCCGCGCGCTTTCGC
This sequence comes from Jannaschia sp. S6380, assembly GCF_023015695.1. Classification (NCBI taxonomy): domain Bacteria; kingdom Pseudomonadati; phylum Pseudomonadota; class Alphaproteobacteria; order Rhodobacterales; family Roseobacteraceae; genus Jannaschia; species Jannaschia sp. S6380. The sequence goes on along the minus strand of NZ_JALKAS010000002.1, from coordinate 670,491 downwards.
CCACCACGACGTCGTAATGCGAGGTCCGCCCCCGGATCACGCATCCGAGCGCCACGTAGCCGTCGAACTCCGCCTGCCGATGCGCGATGCCGATGGCCGTGGGAATTTCCAGGGAACCGGGCATTTCCACCGTCTCGTGCTCGGCACCCGCGCGTTCCAGCACGCTGCGCGCCGAGGCCAGCTGCGCCGCCGAGATCGCGCCGTAATAGGGTGCGATCACGATCAGCACGCGGGGTGCGTCGCCGTCGAATGACGGCAGCGGAAGCACATTGTCGGAATGTCCGGCCATGTCAGGCCCCCTTCGGAATGGGCCGCGTGCCCGTGATCGACAGGCCGTATGCCTCCAACCCGACGATCCGCGGCGTGCCGGAATTGGTGACAAGTTCCATCTCGTGGATCCCCAGCGCCGCCAGGATCTGCGCCCCCAGCCCGTATTGCCGCAACTTCTGCGGCGAGACGCCGCCGGGATCGAGCTTCATCTCGGTGTCGCGCAACAGGACGACCACGCCCCGCCCCTCCGACGCGATCACGCCCATCGCGCCCGCCAGATCGCTTTCGCCGATACCGAGCGCATCCTCCAGCGGGTTCATCGCATGCATCCGCACCAGCACCGGGCCCGGCGCCGTCAGGTCGCCCTTGGTCAGCGCGATATGCTCGGCCCCCATCGTCTCGTCGGTGAAGACCCGCATCAGCCAGTCGCCCCCGACCTTCGACGTTACCGGCTGCGACGTGGTCTGGTTCACCAGGTTGTCATGCCGGCGGCGGTAGGAGATGAGGTCGCTGATCGTGCCGATCTTCAACCCGTGCCGCTGCGCGAAGGCGATCAGGTCGGGCAGGCGCGCCATCGACCCGTCCTCCTTCATGATCTCGCAGATCACGCCCGAGGGGTTCAGCCCGGCCAGTCGCGCGATGTCGGTCGCGGCCTCGGTATGTCCGGCGCGCACGAGGACGCCGCCGTCTCGCGCGCGCAGCGGAAAGACATGCCCCGGCGTGGCGATGTCGGCCGCGCCGCGGGACGCGTCGATGGCCACGCTGACGGTGCGGGCGCGGTCATGCGCGCTGATGCCGGTGCTGACCCCTTCGCGCGCCTCGATCGACACGGTGAACGCGGTCTCGTGACGGCTGGAGTTCTGCGACGCCATCAGCGGCAGGCCCAGCGCGTCGATCCGTTCGCCCGGCAGCGTCAGGCAGATCAGGCCGCGCCCATGCGTCGCCATGAAGTTGATCGCGTCCGGCGTGGCCATCTGCGCGGGAATGACCAGGTCGCCCTCGTTCTCCCGATCCTCGTGATCGACCAGGATGAACATCCTGCCGTTGCGGGCATCCTCGATGATGTCCTCGATGCGCGAGATCACCTCGGCATTCTCACGTTCCACCGGACCGGGCGTCTCGAAGGGGATGGGGTCTGCCATGTCGCACCTCGCTTTGCGCCCCCGTCTAGCGCCCCGGGCCCGGTCATGCCAGTGGCGCGCGCCTCACTTCGTCTGCATCCGACGGATCATCTTCATGACCATTCGGCGCGGCAGGAACGGGATCACCCAGTTCGTCGCCAGCGACAGCATCGGCTCGTTCACCACGTGCAGCTTGCCGGCCATCATCGCATCGTACCCGACCTTCGCGACCGTGTCCGGCGTCCGCCCCGCACCCTTCGTCAGCGGCGTACCGTCCAGATCGGCGCGGTCGGCGAAATCCGTCGCGACATAGCCCGGCGCCAGCACCGTCACGGTGACGCCCTTGGCGCGCAATTCGTCGTCCAAGGCCAGGCTGAAGCTCTGCATGAAAGCCTTGGTGGCGAAATAGGTCGCCTGCAAAGGCCCCGGCATCATGCCGGCGGTGGACCCGACGTTCAGGATCCGCCCGCCGCCCCGCGCGACCATGCCGGGCGCGATGGCGTGGCACAGCGTCATCGGGGCTACGACGTTCAGATCGACCATGGCAAGGTCCTCGGTCAGGTCGCGGGATATGAATTCGCCCCGCCCGCCGAAGCCCGCGTTGTTGATCAGGATGCCGATCTCGCGGCCTTCGGTCGCCGCCAGCAGCGTGGCCAGCCCCTCGGGCGTGCCCAGGTCGCAGGCGACGGGGGTGACGGCGACGCCATGCGCGCCCTCCAACTCCGCTTGCAACGCCTCCAGCTCGGGCAGGCGGCGTGCCGTCACGATCAGGTCGCCCCCCTTCGACGCGTGGTACTCGGCCAGGGCCCGGCCGATACCGCCCGACGCGCCCGTGATCAGCGCCAGCGTCATGCAGGCGTACCGAAATAGCGCGCGCCGGTCAGGTACCCGGCGGCACGGGCAGCGGCGCACCAACTCGCCTCGTACGAGGTCTCGCCGATCAGCAGCACACCTTCCGGCGGCAGGTTCCGTGCGGCCAACGTATCGCGCAACCGGTCACGCATGGCGGCCCAACTGTCGGTGAAAGGCGGGGCCTCGGCGGCCCAGTCCAGCGGCGGCAGGGCGTCGGGCGCCAGCGGAAGATGCACCAGCACGCCGCGTTCGGCGACGACCTCCGCCAGCTTGGCCGCACGGGCCGCGTCCATCTCGGCCCGCCGGATCATGCCCAGCGCGTTGGACGAGAACAACAGCGCCACGATGTCCCGCCCCGTCGCCGCCCGCACGCCGGCATAGGTGCGATAGTCGAGGCCCAGCGCCGATGCCCGCCGAACGCGCATGCGGACCACCTCGACGGGCATCGTCTTGGGAATCAGATCGGCCCGCGCCTTCCGCCATTGATGCAGGCGGCTGGAATAGCCGTGGAAATCCTGTCGCGAGTTGTGGCCGATGCCGGGGCTATGGGTCATGGGACGCTCCTGCGGGATGGGGTTGATCCAGCCACGGGACGGGGACAGACACAACCATGATCCTTCGCCGCCATCCCCGCCTCACCCTTCGGCGTCTGTCGCCGGACGACCTGTCCGCGTTCCAGGCCTATCGCACCGAGCCGGAACTCGGGCGCTATCAATCATGGGAGGTGATGGATGACGACAGGGCCCGCACCTTCCTCGCGGCCGTCGCCACCGCGCCGCTGTTTGAGGACGGCGAATGGAGCCAAATCGGCATCGCGCAAGAGGACCGTTTGATCGGCGATATCGGTCTCTGCCCGCGCGGCGACGACGTGGAATTCGGCATCACGCTCGCCACGACCGCGCAGGGCAAGGGTTTGGGGCTGATCGCGCTTTGCGAGGTGATGGCGCTTGTCTGGGCCGAAACGGACGCCCGCCGGATCATCGGGATCGCGGATGCGGAGAATGTCGCCTCGACCCGGCTGATGGAACGCGCGGGCATGAATCTGATCGTACGAGAGGACACCGTCTTCCGCGGCGAACCCTGCATGGAGATCACCTACGCGGCGTCCCGTCCCTGATCAGCCCACCGACGGTCCCCAAGGCGACAGTCAGGTAATGGCGTGCTCGGCGTTGGATTGCATCCGGCGAAGCAGATCGAAGGCCCTTTCCCGATCATCCTTCGAAAAGCCGGCGAACAATGCCTCGTTTATCCTCTCATGAAAGTCAGAAAGGTGATCCAGTCCGCGCCCCTTGTCCGTCAGTGTAACGAGCGTGGCGCGGCCGTCTGCTTGATGTCTCTGCCGAACCAGCAGACCACGGTCTTCCATACGGTCAAGTATGCGCGACGTTGCGGGCAATCCTGTTCCGACAAGGTCGGAAAGTGCACTGACGGTGAGCGCGCCGTCGCGCCACAGGCACGACAGGATCGCCCATTGCGGCAGCGACAAGTCATGTGGGTCAAGGAGTTGCGCGCAGAGCGCGTTCATCCGACCCGTCGTGAAGTTCAAAAGCCTGCCGATGGATCGAGGCGGGGCCCTCATTTTTGTTGCCATGTAAACATAACCGCAATATAGTTTACTTGTAAATCACCATACGATGCGCGGTATCAGGAAACAACACGCGGCGATCTCGCGGCGCAGGGTGTCGCGCGTCTTTGCGGGAGAGGACGAGATGGCGAAGAAGGTGCTGATGATCGGCTGGCATCCGACAGTCGTGGATTACGCGAAATATCCGGGTCTGACCTCCGAGAAATTGGAAAGCGCGCTGCGGGCGGACGAAAGGCGGCTGAACGAAGAGGGGTACGAGGCGTCGATCGGGTTCATCTTCGATGGCGACACGGCGACGGATCAGCTGACCGAGAACCTGAAGGAGAGCGCCTATGACGTGATCCTGATCGGGGCAGGTGTCCGCAAGGACGACGATCATTTCCTGATCTTCGAGAATCTGATCAACGTCGTCCACCAACACGCGCCGAACGCACGCATCGCGTTCAATACCGGACCAACCGACTCGCACGCCGCGGTCCGACGATGGACGTGATCCTCTTGGAAGCGGGGCCCCGGCTATTTCCGAGCGCGCTTCTGGATCCTGTCTTGGGGCCGGTACGAGAGACCAGCCATCCCGCGCAGCCGCGGCATTTGCCTTTTGGGCTCGTCTCAGCTGATGGAACGGGCGGGGATCGGCTTGGCCGCGCGCGAAGGGACGGTCTTCTGCGGTGAACCCTGCACCCAGATCACATATGCGATGCCCCGTCCCTGACCAGCCAGCCGACCGTCCGCGTGGCGTCATCGCGTGCGGCATCCTCGGTCGCGAAGCCCAGGCGCGGCGGATGCAGGTGCCGCCAGCCATGCGCATCCTCGGGGTCGCGGCGACATTCGACCCATCCGAACGCGGCCCCGCCGCGCAGGATGTCGACGCAGCGGTCTCCGAACCGATCCTCCAGCGAGGCGAGGACCAGCGGCTTCACGATGCCTCCGCCAGCCGCGCGACATAGCGGGCCAGCGTGTCGATCTCCAGGTTCACCGCGTTGCCGGGGGCCGCGGTGCCCCAGGTCGTGACCGCCTGCGTGTGCGGGATCATGTTGACCCCGAAGATGGCGCCGTCGACCTCGTTCACGGTCAGCGAGGTGCCGTTCAGAGCCACCGATCCCTTCGGCGCGATGAAGCGGGCAAGCGCCGGGGGGGCTTCGAACCGGAAGCGCATGGAGTCGCCCTCGGGCGTGATCGACACGATGGTCGCGACGCCATCGACATGGCCCGATACGATATGGCCCCCCAACTCGTCGCCCACCCGCAGGCTCCGCTCCAGGTTGACGCGGCGGCCTTCCGTCCAGGCCCCCAGCGCCGTGCGCGCGAGGCTCTCGGCGCTGACATCGACGTCGAACCAGCCCCCATTGGCATCCGTCCCGCGGTCCACCACCGTCAGGCAGCAGCCGTCGCAGGCGATCGACGCGCCCAGGTCGATGCCGTCCGTATCATAGGCCGTTCCGATCCGCGCGCGCAGGTCGCCCCTGCGGTCCAATGCGCGGACGGTGCCCATATCGGTGACGATGCCTGTGAACATTCGGGCCTCCGCAGATGTCGAATCCGGCCTAGCCCTGTGGGCAATCTGCCGCAAGTGCCCCAATAGTGACACAATGGGGCCTTTCCCCTGACGAAGCGCCGCCCGATAAACGTCGCGACAAGCCCGAGGTCGACATGCGTTCGGACCGCCGATTTCTGTTCCTGCAAGGGCCCCACGGGCCCTTCTTCCATCGCCTTGGCGTGCTGCTGCGCGCTGCGGGGTGCGAGGTCTGGCGCGCGGGCTTCAACCGGGGGGACGAGGCGTTCTGGCGCGACCGGGACAGCTATATCCCGGTGACCTGTCCGCCCGCGGAATGGCCGCGGACCTGCGCGGACATCCTGGACGGCAAGGGCATCACCGACCTCGTGCTCTATGGCGACGTGCGCGAGATCCATGCCTCCGCCGTCGATCTGGCGCGCGAACGGAACCTGCGCATCCACGTCTTCGAGGAGGGATACCTGCGCCCCTGGTGGGTCAGCTACGAACGCGACGGGTCGAACGCCAATTCCCGGCTGATGGACAAGCCCGTGGCCGAGATGCAGGATGCGCTTGCGCAGCATGACCTCGACCTGCCGGACGCACCGGCGCATTGGGGCGACATGCGGCACCACGTCTTCTACGGCATGCTGTATCACTGGCTCGTCCTCACGCAGGGCCGCAAATACCGCGCCTACCGGTCCCATCGCGACATCACCGTCGCGCGGGAATTCCGCCTGTACCTCCGGCGCATGCTGACAATGCCATTCGCGGCCATGCAGCGAAAGCTCGCCACCTGGCGCATCACGCATGGCGGCTTTCCCTATCACCTGTGCCTGATGCAACTGGAACACGACGCCAGCTTCCGGGCCCATTCGCCCTTCGCCTCGATGACCGAGTTCCTGGAGGTGGTGATCGACGGTTTCGCCCGCGGCGCGCCGACGCATCACCATCTGGTCCTCAAGACCCATCCGCTGGAGGATGGGCGCGCCCCGGTCCGCGAAGCCATCCGGCGCCTGATCGCACGGTATGGCCTGGACGGGCGGGTGCATTATCTGCGCGGCGGCAAGCTGGCCCATCTGATGAACGAGGCGCGCAGCGCGATCACCGTCAACTCCACCGCCGCGCAGCAGGCGCTCTGGCGCGGATTGCCTGTCAAGGCGCTGGGCCGGTCGGTCTATGCCAAGCCGGAATTCGTCAGCGATCAGCCGGTCGCGTCCTTCTTCGCCGATCCCGAACGGCCCGACAGCCGCGCCTATCGGGACTATCGCCACTACCTTCTGGAGACGTCGCAGGTGGCGGGCGGCTTCTATTCGGCGCGCGGGCGGCGGCAACTCCTGCGCCAGGTGGTCGACATGATGCTGTCCGATCTCGACCCCTATGACCGCCTGGCCACCGGACGACCGGCGCCCAGGCAGAACCTCAAACTGGTGTCCGGCTAGGACATCGCAAAACCGACCCGTGACCCGGATGGGGGCAAACCCCCGCAGGATGGACACGGGCAGATGGAAAGGCAGAGCAAGTGATGACACAGGCAACCCGGGGCGCGAAGGCGGTCGCCCTCCTCCTCGCCGTGACCCTGGTGGCGTCTTGCGGGACGCTGCCGCGATCCGGCCCCAACAAGCGCGAGATCTATGCGGGCTCCGTCCTCAACGAGGGGGACGCCTTCATCGTCGCGGTCAATTCCCGCGTGACGGCCACGACGGCCGTGACCCCGGCCCTCGGCTTCAGCGCGGCGTTCCGCAATGCCGGACCCATCGGCGCCGACACGATCCGGCCGGGCGACACGCTGGGCCTGATCATCTACGAGAATGTCGAGGATGGCCTGCTGACCAACACCGGCGCCTCGGCGTCCCTCATCGACGAGGTGCAGGTCGACAGCGCGGGCATGATCTTCATCCCCTATGCCGGCCGCATCCGCGCCGCTGGCAACACGCCCGAGGCGCTGCGCCGCATCATCACCACCCGGCTGGACGAGCAAACGCCCGATCCGCAGGTCGTCGTCCGGCGGCTGGCGGGCGACGGCGCGACCGTCAGCGTGGTCGGCGGTGCCGCGGCGCAGGGCGTGTATCCCATCGAACGGCCCACCCGGACCCTGACGGCGATGATCGCGGCGGCCGGCGGCATTGCCGTGGAACCCGAAGTCGCGCTGGTCACGGTGACCCGCGGCCACCGGGTCGAGACGGCATATCTCTCCGATCTCTACCGCGACCCGTCGCTCGACATCGCGCTGCGCGATGGCGACACGATCTTCATCGAGGAAGACACACGCGCCTTCACCGTCCTCGGCGCGACGGGCACGCAGAACCGGCTGGAGTTCGAGACCGAAGTCATCTCGGCGATCGAGGCGCTGGCCCAGGTCGGTGGTCTGAACCCGCTGATGGCCAACCCAACCGGCGTCTTCGTCTTTCGCAACGAGCCCGAACCCATCGCCGAGGCCGTGCTGGGCCGCGACGACCTGCAGGGGGCCCAGCGCATGGTCTATGTTCTGGACCTGACCGAGGTGAACGGCATGTTCAACGCCCGCGACTTCGTGATCCGGGACGGCGATACCGTCTATGTCACCGAGGCCCCCATCGTGGCCTGGAACCGCTCGGTCGCCGCGGTCTTCGGCTCGCTCGGCCAGTTCCGCCAAGCCAGCGCGGCGGTCGGTGTCAGGTAACGAACCTGCGGTTCCCGACGGGGGCCGCATCACCGCGCGCTACGTCTCGGGCGGGTTCCTTTCGCGCCGCATCCGACGGATCGCGTCGCTGGCCGGCATGGACCTGCGGCCCGGACTGCCGCGCCCCGGCGAGTACGTCGCCGCCTGGGGCCATGCCGGAACCTCGGCCCGGGCCGAGGCGGTCGCCGCCCGTCGCGGCGCCCCGATCCTGCGGTTCGAGGACGCGTTTCTTCGCTCCCTCCACCCCGGCCGTACGCGGGGTGGCGCCCGCGAGGCGCCGCTTGGCCTGGTCATCGACGACCGGGCCGCCCATTTCGACAGCCGCACGCCGTCGCGGCTGGAAGTCCTGCTCGCCACGCATCCATTCGACGATGGCGACCTGATCGCGCGCGCACGGACCGCGATGCTGGAGATGACGATGACCGGCGTGACGAAATACGCCGCCACCCGGACCGACATCGCGCCCCCCGACCCCGGATACGTCCTGGTGATCGACCAGACCCGCGGCGATGCCTCCATAGGTTTGGGCAACGCCTCCGAGACGACGTTTCGCGAGATGCTGCTGATCGCGCGGGAGGAGAACCCGGGCGCGCGGATCGTCATCAAGACGCATCCCGACACGGCCGCCGGCCACCGCCCGGGCCATTACGGCCCGGTCAACGCCGTGCATGGCGCGGTGCTGGAGACGCGCAACCTGCCGCCCGTCGACCTGCTGTCCGGGGCCACGCGCGTCTATACCGTCAGCAGCCAGCTCGGCTTCGAGGCGATGCTGCATGGCCACCGGCCCGTCACCTTCGGCCAGCCCTTCTATTCCGGCTGGGGCCTCGACGACGACCGCAATCCGCTGGACCGTCGCCAACGCAAGCTGACCCGCGTTCAGCTTTTCGCGGGGGCGATGGTCCTCTATCCGAAATGGTACGACCCGCATGACGACAGGCTGTGTGACCCGGTCGACATCATCCGCATCCTCGACGCCCGCGCGCGGGCCTGGCGCGATGACCGCGAAGGATGGTCGGCGCCAACCATGCGCCTGTGGAAGCGGGCACCGCTGCGGCAATTCCTGTCGAACGACGTGACGTTCCGCGACGCGGCGGGCCGGCGTCGGCTGGGCTGGGGCGCCGATGACGCCTCGGTCACGCCGCCGGCGGATGCACGGCTGGAGGACGGCTTCCTGCGCTCGCGGGGTCTGGGCGCGGATCTGGTCGCGCCGCTCTCGCTCGTCCTCGACCGGCAGGGCATCTATTACGACCCGACCCGCCGCTCCGACCTTGAGGATCTGATCCTCGCCGCGGCCGAACTGCCCCCCGAGGCGTTGCAGCGGGCCCGCGACCTGCGTGCGGCGATCCGGGACGGGGGCCTGACCAAGTACAACCTGGGCGGCGCAGTGCCCGACCTGCCCGACGGCCCGGTGGTCCTGGTCCCCGGGCAGGTGGCCGACGATGCGTCGATCCGCCTGGGCACATCGGACGTGGCCGACAACGCCGCCCTGCTGCGCGCGGCCCGTGACGCGAACCCCGATGCCTTCGTGATCTACAAACCCCATCCCGATGTCGAGGCCGGACTGCGCGACGGTGCGATCGACGCCCGCGAAGCCGACCTGGTCGCCGCGCGCGCCGATCCTCTGGCATTGATCGCACGTGCCGATACCGTCTGGACGATGACGTCGCTGCTGGGGTTCGAGGCCCTGTTGCGCGGGACGCCGGTGGTCACGCTGGGCGCACCGTTCTATGCGGGTTGGGGTCTGACGCGGGACCTGGGCCGGGTGCCCGCGCGGCGCAGGGCGGCACGCCCATCACTTGACGCGCTCGTCCATGCCGCGCTGATCGCCTATCCGCGCTATCACGACCCGGTGCTGCAGGCCCCCTGCCCGCCGGAGGTCGTGGTGCGGCGGCTGGCCGAGGGGTCCCTGCCCCGGCGCGGCGCGGCGAACCGCCTGCTGGCCAAGGCGCAGGGTCTGCTGGCCAGCCGTGCCCATCTCTGGCGTTAGCCGTCCAGCCGCTGCAGGATCTCGTCCGTCAGGGCCGCGATCTCGGCGGCAGCAGGCTTGGCGCCGGCGAACTCCCGAACGGCCAGCCCGGCACCCATCGCCTCAGCGAAGGCCACGCGGTTCGAGATGGCACAACCGGCCGCATCCGCATCTAAGCCCGACAGCGCCGCGCGGATCGCATGGGTCAGCCGCGTTGCCGCGCGACCGCGGTTCAGCACGGCCAGCGGCCGCTTGCCCTCCCGCGCGGCCATCTCCAGCACACCCTCCGTCGCCCAGAGATCGACCTGGCTGGCCGAGACCGGCACCACGATCAGGTCCGACGCCTTTAGCGCGGGGCGCAGGTCGCTGTCGATCTTTGGAGGCGTGTCGATCAGCACGAAATCATGACTGTCGCGGTACTTGCCCGCCTCGTACCCGATACCCCAGGCCGAAGAGGTCGAGAATGTCAGATCGCCCTGCACCCCCTTTTCGCGTTCGAACCGCGTCATGAACCAACGACCGAGCGAGCCCTGCGGATCGCTGTCCAGCAAGGCCACGGCACGGCCTCGTGCGGCCAGTTCGACCGCGATATTCGCGGTCAGGGTCGTCTTGCCCGAACCGCCCTTTTGCTGGGCGAAGGTGATGACGGTGGCCATGGGTCGCTCCGATGCTGCGATGCGGCACGAGGCATGCGCGAAATCGGACGCGGCGTCAACGCGACCGCGCCCGGTTCCGTGCGATCGGCTTTCGCCTGGGGCGGGTGCATCCGGACGGTTCGGTCAGAGGATTGATGGTGGAGCCGAGGGGAATCGAACCCCTGACCTCGTCATTGCGAACGACGCGCTCTACCAACTGAGCTACGACCCCAACGGCGCCCCATATGGCCGGGGGGCCGGGCGGCGTCAAGGACCGCGGTCACTCATCGGGCGTGTCGACGGGGGCGCCCGATGTCTCGAGCAGATCGAGCAGTCGCCGCATGTCCTCGGGCGCGATCGCCCCCTCGATCCGGACCTTGCCGATAGCGATCGAGACCTCCTCCAACTCGATCACCAGACCGGCCGCTGGCAGGTCCCCCGATGCGTCCTCGGCGACGGCGGGACCTGCGGCGAGGGCGGAGAGGAGGACGGCGCGTATCATACACAGCCAACCCCTTGCAGAAGCAGAGGTTCCGCCTATTCCGCCGCCTGGGCGTAGTCCTCCACCGGCGGGCACGTGCAGATCAGGTTCCGGTCCCCCGCCACGTTGTCGACGCGGTTCACGGGCGGCCAGTATTTGTCGACCCGGAACGCGCCCGGCGGAAAGCACGCGGCCTCGCGACCGTAGGGTCGGTCCCAGTCGCGGACCAGATCCTCCATCGTGTGCGGCGCGTTCTTCAGCGGATTGTTCTCCGCGTCGATGCGCCCCTTGGCGATGTCGCGCACCTCCTCCGCGATGGCCAGCATGGCGGTGATGAATCGGTCGAGCTCCGGCTTCGGCTCGCTCTCGGTCGGCTCCACCATCAATGTGCCGGACACGGGCCAGGACATAGTCGGCGCGTGGAAGCCGTTGTCGATCAGGCGTTTGGCCACGTCGTCCACGGTCACGCCATGCTCGGCGAAAGCGCGGGTATCGAGTATGCACTCATGCGCGATCCGCCCCCGCCGCCCCCCGTAGAGGACGTCGTAGCTGCCCTTCAGGCGCGACGCGATGTAGTTCGCCGACAGGATCGCGACCTTGGTCGCCTGCGTCAGCCCGGCACCGCCCATCATCATCACGTAGGCATAGCTGATGGGCAGGATCGACGCGCTGCCATAGGGCGCGGCACTGACCGGGCCGTCGGTGCCGAGGTCGGGATGGCCCGGCAGGTACGGCGCCAGATGCGCCTTGACGCCGATCGGCCCCATGCCGGGGCCGCCGCCGCCATGCGGAATGCAAAAGGTCTTGTGCAGGTTCAGGTGGCTGACATCCGCGCCGATCTCGCCCGGTTTCGCCAATCCCACCAAGGCGTTGAGGTTGGCCCCGTCGAGATAGACCTGACCGCCATGCGCATGCGTGATCTCGCAGACCTCGCGCACCGTGTCCTCGAACACGCCGTGGGTGGAGGGATAGGTGATCATGCAGGCGGCGAGGTCGTCGCCCGCCGCCTCGGCCTTGGCCCGAAAGTCGTCGAGATCGATATCGCCGTTCTCGGCCGCCTTCACCACGACCACCTTCATCCCCGCCATCTGCGCGCTCGCCGGGTTGGTTCCGTGGGCGGAGGTGGGGATCAGGCAGATGCGGCGGTCGTCGCCATTCGCCCGGTGATATGCAGCGATGGTCAGAAGGCCCGCATATTCGCCCTGCGCGCCGGAATTGGGCTGCATCGACATCGCGTCGTAGCCGGTGATGACACACAGCCGGTGGCTGAGTTCGTCGATCATCTCGCGGTAGCCGGTCGCATCCTCGGGCGGGGCGAAGGGATGGATGCGTCCGAATTCGGGGAAGGTGACGGGCATCATCTCGACCGCCGCGTTCAGCTTCATCGTGCAGGAACCCAGGGGGATCATCGCACGGTCCAGCGCCAGATCGCGGTCGGCGAGGCGACGCATGTAGCGCATCATCTCGGCCTCGGCCCGGTTCATGTGGAAGATCGGGTGGGTGAGGTAATCCGTCCGGCGGCGCAGCGCGTCGGGGATGTCGATGCGGGTGGCGGCCACCTGCCCCTCGATCCCGAAGGCGCGCAGGATGCGGGTCAGGACATCGCCGTCGGTCAACTCGTCGCAGGCGATACGCAAGTCGCCGTCGCCCGTTCGGCCGAGCGTGATGCCTTCGGCCCGCGCAGCGTTCCAGATCACGCCCTGCATCGCGCCGACGCGGACAGTCAGCGTGTCGAAGACCGGGCCGTCGGTCACGTCGAAGCCCGCGCCGGCAAGCGCGTCGCGCAGGGCGACGGCATGGGCGTGGACATGGGTGGCGATGTGGTGCAGGCCCTTCGGTCCGTGGAACACGGCGTAGAAGCTGGCCATCACGGCCAGCAGTGCCTGCGCGGTGCAGACGTTGCTGGTGGCCTTCTCGCGCCGGATATGCTGCTCGCGCGTCTGCAGCGACAGGCGGTAGGCCTTGTTGCCATGCGCGTCGACGGACACACCGACCAAGCGCCCGGGCATGTGGCGCTTCATGGAATCCGCGCAGGCGAAGAACGCGGCATGCGGGCCGCCATAGCCCAGCGGCACGCCGAAGCGCTGCGCCGAGCCGACAGCGATGTCGGCGCCCATCGCGCCCGGTTCCTTCAACAGACAAAGCGCCAGCAGATCGGTCGCCACGATGCCGAGCGCGCCGGCGCCGTGCAGCGTCTCCATCTGCGGGGTCAGGTCGCGCAGGCCGCCATGCGTATCCGGATACTGGAAGATCGCGCCGAACACGGAGGCCGGATCGAGGTCATCGACCGCGCCGACGATCAGCTCGATCCCCAGCGGCTCCGCCCGGGTCCGCATGACGGCGATGTTCTGCTCGTGGCAGCGTTCGTCGACGAAGAAGCCCTTGGCCTTCGACTTCGCCACGCGCTGCGCCATGACCATGCCTTCGGCACAGGCCGTCGCCTCGTCCAGAAGCGACGCATTCGCCACCGGCAGTCCCGTCAGGTCGGACACCATCGTCTGGAAGTTCAAGAGCGCCTCCAGACGCCCCTGCGCAATCTCGGGCTGATAGGGGGTGTAGGCGGTATACCAGGCGGGGTTTTCCAGGATGTTCCGCTGGATCGCCGGGGGCGTCACCGTATCGGAATAACCCTGCCCGATCATCGAAACCGTCACGCGGTTCTTGTCGGCCAAGTCGCGCATGCGGGTCAGAATCGCGTGCTCCGTCATCTGCGGCCAGGGCAGCGGATCGGCCTGCCGGATCGATTTCGGCACCGTTTCATCGATCAGCGCGTCCAGGCTGTCGGCGCCGACGGCCTTCAGCATTTCGGCCATCTCGTCGGGGGACGGGCCGATATGGCGGCGATGGGCGAAATCGTAGGTGTCGTAATCGGTCAGGGGCATGGGGTCGCTCCGATGTTTGGCGGGGACGCGGACGTGTTGGCGCTTCGCGGTCTGGGGTGCGGCCGTGACGCCCTCGCGGGCATCACCTTGCCGCCGTCGCTTTCACCTGCACGGTGAAAGCACGGGGCCGATATGGCGGCGATGGGCGAAATCGTAGGTGTCGTAATCGGTCAGGGGCATGGGGTCGCTCCGATGTTTGGCGGGGACGCGGACGTGGTGGCGCTTCGCGGTCTGGGGTGCAGCCGTGACGCCCGCGCGGGCATCACCTTGCCGCCGGACCGGTCCGCGCCTTCGCGCGGCCTAATCCACGAATTCCTTGTAGGCATCCTCATCCATCATGCCGTCCATCTCCTCGCGGGTGGTGGTCGTCATTCGGAAGAACCAGGCCGCCTCGGCATCCTCGTTCACGAGACCGGGATTGTCGGCCAGCTTGTCGTTTATCTCGGTGATCTCGCCGTCCAGCGGGGCCAGGATATCGGACGCGGCCTTCACGCTTTCGATGACGACGATCTCCTCGCCCTTGGTGACGGTCTGGCCGACCTCGGGCAGCTCCACGAAGACGACGTCGCCCAGCTGGGTCGCGGCGTGTTCGGTGATGCCGACGGTGATGACGCCGTCATTGTCGTCGAGCCATTCGTGTTCTTCGGTGTATTTCATGCTGGGCCTCTGGTTTCAGCGTTTGTAGCGGGGCTGGTGAAAGGGAAGATCGGCCACCGTCACCGGCAGCCGCTTGCCGCGCACGTCCCCATAAAGCGTGGTGCCGGCGGCGATGCCAACAGGAACGTAGCCCATGGCCACGGGCGCGCCCACCGAAGGGCCGAAGCCGCCCGATGTTACCGTGCCCACAGGGGCGGTCGCGTCTTCGGCCTCATAGAGCATGACGCCCATCCGCATTGGCGCGCGGCCCTGCGGCAAAAGGCCGGTCCGGCGGCGGTCGGCGCCGTGGTCGAGCTGTTCAAGGACGCGCGCGGCGCCGGGGAAGCCGCCCGCGCGGTCGCCACCGGTCCGGCGGACCTTCTGGATGGCCCAGGCGAGGTCGGCCTCCACCGGCGTGATCTCGGCCGTCAGGTCCTGCCCGTAGAGTGGCATCCCCGCTTCCAGCCGAAGGCTGTCCCGCGCGCCGAGGCCGATGGGCATGACCGCGTCCGACGCCAGAAGCGCCCGGGCGAAGGCGTCGGCGTGACCCACGGGAACGCTTATCTCGAACCCGTCCTCGCCGGTGTAGCCCGACCGGCTGATCCAAAGCGCGGCGCCCTGCCAGTCATGGGTGGCGACATCCATGAAACGCATCGCGGCCACGCCGGGCACGAGGGCTTCCAGCACGGTCTCGGCCGACGGCCCCTGCAGCGCCAGCAGCGCGCGGTCGTCCAGCAGCGTGACATCGTGGTCCGGCAGACCGGCCTCTAGGATCTCCATGTCGAGATGCTTCATCGCACCGTTCACGACCAGAAACAGGTGATCGCCGCGATTGGCGAACATCAGATCGTCGGCCACGCCGCCATCCGGCAGCGTCAGAAGACCGTAGCGCTGCCGCCCCTCGGCCAGGCTTACGACGTTCATGGGGATCAGCGATTCGAGCGCGGCGGCGGCGTCCGGACCGCGCAAGATCACCTGCCCCATATGCGAGACGTCGAAAAGGCCGGCCTTGGTGCGGGTGTGCAGGTGTTCGGCCATGACGCCGGCAGGGTACTGGACCGGCATCGCATAGCCGGCGAAGGGCACCATCTTGCCGCCGAGTTCGGCGTGAAGCGCCGCAAGCGGCAGGGGGATCGGGTCGGACGCATCGTCGGTCATGGCACCTCCTCGGGGCAGTGTGGCCCGCGTTTCGATGCCCCCTCTGTCCCGTTCGCCTGAGATCGCTATCCCTTCGGCGGACCCGTCCGGGCCTCTCTCCAGAGTGTCGTGGCGCGGCAAGGTCCGTTTTGCCTGAGAGTTTACCGGGGCGGTTGCTCCTTCGGCCCTGCGGATAGCAGAGTCTCCCGTGTCGCGCGCCTTTCGCGATACGGGAATTGCCCCCGCCGATCAAGACGGATCAAGCCGGGCAGCACTGGCCCGCGGGACGGCATCGCGCGCTGTCGGGGCGAAGGGTCACCACGGCACCCGGCCCGACCCCCTCGACGACATGTTGCGTCGCATTCAGCAGGATGCGCAGCGGCGCATCGGCCAGGTCGGGCACGCGCGCCCCGGATTTCAGGGCGATCTCGCGGAACCGGGCCACCGACATCGGCTTGCCGATGCCGAGGTCCAGAAGCTCCAGCACGGTGGCGTGGCCGTCGCTGGTTCGGCCGTCGCAGTCGATATGCGCCAGGGTCGCATGGGTCAGCCGCGTGACATGCCACGCACCCCGCGTGGCGCCGGCGGGCCCGGCGAAGGTCAGCAGCGCATCGGGGGGCAACCCATCCAGATCGGTCAGAAGGGTGGACAGCGTGTTAGACATGGGGAAACCTCGGCGAATGATGATTCAATATTTCAACGATGGTTGAATGATTACGGAAACGCAAGCTGTCGACCGCTTTTCGGCGCTGTCCGATTCCTCGCGCCTGTCGATTCTGCGCATCCTGGTGCGGGCCGGTCCGAAGGGGATGGGGGCCGGCGACATCGCACGCGCGGTCGGGGCATCGCCGTCGCGCGCGTCGTTCCACCTGACCGCGCTGGCCCGTGCCGACCTGGTGGCGTCGCGGCGCGAGGCGCGGCGGATCATCTATACCGTCCGCTTCGACGCCTTGGGCGAATTGCTGCGTTTCCTGGTCGAGGATTGCTGCGCCGGGGATGCCTCGCTGCGGGGGTGCTGCGGATGATTCCGCGCTTCTTCGGGTATGGCAGCCTCGTGAACCGCCGGACGCATGCCTATCCCGGCGCCGAACGGATCACCGTGACCGGATGGCGGCGGGCCTGGCGA
This sequence comes from Jannaschia sp. S6380, assembly GCF_023015695.1. NCBI lineage: Bacteria > Pseudomonadati > Pseudomonadota > Alphaproteobacteria > Rhodobacterales > Roseobacteraceae > Jannaschia > Jannaschia sp. S6380. The sequence goes on along the minus strand of NZ_JALKAS010000002.1, from coordinate 653,646 downwards.
CACACGCCCCTGCGCCCCGTCGCGTTCCTGACGGCGGTGCCGGATGCCGGGGCCCGGATCGACGGGCTAACGGCGGAGGTGCCGGGCGGGGACTGGGCCGCGCTCGACCTGCGCGAGGCGGCCTATATCCGCGCGGCGCTGCCGGATGGCGCGCAGGTCTATCACATCCCCGACGGGCATCATGGCCCTGCGACGGACGCGCATCCGATCCTGCTGAGTTATCTCGACGTGGTGGTGCAGGGCTATCTGGCGGAGTTCGGCACGGATGGCGTCGCGCGGTTCTTCGAGACGACCGATGGCTGGAACGCGCCGATCCGCGACGACCGGGACGACCCCGCCTATCCGCGCGCGCAGACCCTGACGGCGGCGGAGACGGCGCTCGTCGACGATTGGCTCAGCCGGGTGCGCCCGCGCGCTTGATGGCGTCCAACACCGCCGCCTCGGTCAGAAGCTCCGGTAGGACGATGCCCTCCGGTACGCCGGGGCCATAGACCGCGTTGAACGGAATGCCGAAGCGGCCGTTCGCGCGCAGGTAGTCGGTAATGTCCGCATCGGGCCGGGTCCAATCGGCCTGCAACGCGACGGTCCCGGTCAGGGCGGCGGCGACATCGACGTCCTGCAGCACGAGGCGCTTGTTCGCCTTGCAGGTCAGGCACCAATCGGCGGTCACATCGACGAAGACGACGCGCCCCCCGGCCACCTCGGGGGCGATGCGGGCCCGGTCGAAGACGTCCCATCCGGCATCGGCGGTGGCCGCGACCGGCGCGGCCGGCAGCAGCAATGCGGCGGCCAGCATCGCGGCCAGCCCCGCGCCGCCCACCAGCGGCGCCCGCCGCCGCCAGGCCAGTCCGGTCAGAAGCGCCACTGCAAGTCCAGCGACAATCAGCGCCGTCCGTGCACCGGCCGTCGTCGCAAGCACCGTCACCAGCCAGATCGCCGTTAGCAGCAGGAGGCCGCCCAGCACCGTCTGGACGATCTTCATCCACCGACCCGGCCGCGGCAGGCGCCGGACCAGACCGGGGCGCGCGGCGACCGCAAGGTAGGGAAGCGCCAGGCCAAGCCCCATTGCGCCGAAGATCGCGGCGACCTCGACCGGCCCGTGGGTCAGCGCGTAGGTCACGGCGGTTCCGATGAACGGCGCCGAACAGGGGGTGGCCATGACGGCGGCGAAGGCCCCGGTGGCGAAGTCGCCGCCCCAGCCGCCCCGCGCTTCGGTGCGCGCCATGCCGGTCATGGCGCCCTGCCCCAGGTCGAACGCGAAGAAACCCAGCATGTTGGCCGCGAACAGGACCATCAGTCCGATCATCAGTGCAAGAAAGGCGGGATTCTGGAATTGCACGCCCCAGCCGACGGCCACGCCGGCGGTGCGCAAGGCGATCACGACGCCGGCGAGCGCGGCGAAGAAGGCCAGGACCCCCGCCGCCGACGCCAGGAAACCCGTGCGGATGCGGGCGGGGGACTTGTCGCGGGCCTGCAAGGCCGAGGCGAGCTTGATCGACAGGACCGGCAGGACGCAGGGCATGACGTTCAGGATCAGGCCGCCCAGAAGCGCCACCAGCAGCATGCCCCAGATCGCATCGCCAGGTGCGGGCCGGGGCGGCGGGGCATCCGCGAGCGTGGCGGTCATCGTGGCGGCACGGTCGCCGTCGACCAGCGTGACGTCGAGCGGACCCTCGCCGCCCGAAAGGACCGGCAGCCGGGCCCACAGGCCGCGGCCACCATCGGACAGTACGATCTCGGGCGCGTCGAAGGCGGCGAAGCCACCCTGTTCGGGGAACAGGTCGGGCTGGGCGAAGGGCGTGTCCGAACGTGCCGTCAGGGTCAAGGCGGCCTCGTCCAGGTGGACCTGCCCAAGGGTCATCCCCGCCTCGTCCCCCGTTCCCGGCACGCGCGCGATCCAGTCGGACAGCAGCGCCGCCGAGGCCGCGTCGATGCCGCCTCCGGCGGGCAGGTCGAGGGTCAGCAACAACGTCTCGGGCACGCAGATTTCGGCGCAGACGAGGAGATCCGCCGTCAGCGCCAGACGCGCCGGCTCGCCCGGACGTTCCAGCACCACGGTCAGCGGATGCACGACCCGGTCGGCATAGCCGAAGTTCTGGATCTCGAACGCCTCGAACCGTTCGGGCGCGGGATAGGCCATATCAACCGAGGCGACGTTCTCGGACCCGTCCCAGGAAAGCGCCGGCGGAAGGCCGACCTCGCCGGGAGACCGCCAATAGGTCTTCCAGCCGTCTTCCATGTCGAGCTGCAGCCCGGCGGACACCGTGCCCCGCCCTGACCCGATCCCGTTCTCAACGGTCAGAAGGCGCGCGGTCACGGCATTGCCCGACACCGGGTCGGACGTCGCACCCCAGACGGGCGCGGCCATCAAGGCGGCAAGACAGGCGAGGATCCGCAACATCGCACCCCCGATACCGCCGTCACAGGGCGAACGACAGACCCCGCATGCCGGCTGACGGGAACGTGACCGCGCCGGTCGCTTGCGCCGGCCCGCCGGGCACGGCACCCTGCGGACGACCGCGCCTTCCCGACAGGAGCTTCCGATGCGCCCGATCGCCGTCCTACCCACTGCCGCGCTGCTGGCTCTGATCGCCCTGCCAGCACCCGCCGAGACGTTCACCGAGGCCGAGATCAAGCAGCTCGCCCTCGACGCCATCCTCGAGAACCCGCAGATCGTGATGGAGGCGGCCGCCATCCTGCAGGAGCGCGACGCCGCCCGGGCCCAAGCCGAGGCGCAGTCGACCATGACCGAGAACCGCGACCTGCTGGAGCGGGACGCGAACGCCCCCGTCGTGGGCAACCCGGACGGCGACGTGACCGTGGTCGAGTTCTTCGACTACAACTGCCCCTATTGCAAACGCGCGGGCGACGAGGTCGGCAAGCTGCTGGCTGAGGATGGGCAGGTGCGGGTCGTCTACCGCGAATGGCCGATCCTGGGCGAAGGGTCGGTCTTCGCCGCGCGCGCCGCGTTGGCCGCGCGCGAACAGGACGGATATGCCGAGATGCACGAGGCGCTGATGGGCGCCCGCGGCAGGCTGGATGAATCCACGGTGCTGGAGATCGCCGAGGAGGTCGGGCTCGACGTCGCGCGCCTGCGCCGCGACATGGACGCCCCCGAGGTGCAGGCCCATATCGACACGTCGATGGAACTGGCCCAGTCGCTGGGCTTCACCGGCACGCCCAGCTTCGTGATCGGCGAGACGCTGGCCCCCGGCCTGATCGACGCGGACCAGATGCAGGACATCGTGAAAGGCGTACGCGAAGGCGGCTGATCCGACCCCGCTATCCCGCGCCGACGGGCACCATCGTGCCGAGGGCCGTGGCCACATGGACGCGACCGCCCCTGTCGTCTCCCCCCCAGACATCGGCCGCGACCGCGACGAGGCGCCGCCCGGGCCGGACCACGCGCCCCTCGGCCAACAGTCGACCGCGGGCGGGCGCCAGCAGCGAGATGCGGAATTCGGACGTCACGACCTCCGCCCCTTCGGACAGGATCGTGAGCGCGGCATAGCCCGCGGCGGAATCGGCCAGGGCGAAGGTCAGGCCAGCATGGCCCACGCCATGCTGCTGCGCGGTTTCTGGACGCACGTCGGCGACCACGCGCACGATGCCATCGCCGATATGATCGAGTGTGGCCCCCAGCGTGACCATCAGGCCCTGGCGCGCGAAGCTCTCGGTGATCCGGTCCCGCATCCCTAGCCCGCCATGATCAGGCAGGTCGTCGACCCGGTCGCGTAAAGCCTGCCATCCGCCACGCCGCGGATCACTCCCTCGGCCACACCGGTCGAGCGGCCGGCATGGCTGACGGTGCCGATGGCCTCGATCCCGGTGCCGATGGGCAGGGGGCGGACCACGTTCACCTTGTATTCGAGCGTGGTGTAGACGCTGCCCTTCGGCACCTTCGTCATCACCGCGCAAGCCATCGCCGAGTCGAGCAGCGTCCCGTACCATCCGCCATGCACGGTGCCCAAGGGGTTCGTATGATCGAAACCCGGCGTCCCGGCGAAGGTGACGCGCCCGTCCTCCACCCCGGTCACGGCATAGTTCAGGACGCGCCCGATCGGCGGGTGCGGCAGTGTCCCCTCGAGCATGGCCTGCATAAAGTCCAGGCCGGACATCGAAAGGACGACCTCGCGCGACGGAAGGTCGTCGGGTTTCTCGGTAAACATCGGCACCCCCGCTTTTCGCCGGGGAGCCTAGCGCCGCCCGCCGGGTCAGGCCACCCGGCTCAGCGCCGGGCGGGGGGCGAGGCCCAGCGCGGTGCAGACGTCGCGCGTCAGTTCGGGACGGTTGAGCGTGTAGAAATGCAGGTGATCGCAGCCTTCCTCGACCAGGCGATCGGCCAGCTCGGTCGCCTGCGCGATGGCGAACAGGTCGGCCCGGTCGTCGCGCGCGGCCACGTCGAACCCGGCACGCAGGTCGTTCGGAATGAACGCCCCGCAGGCATCGGCGAATTTCGACGCCTTTTCCCAGTTCTCAACCGGCAGAAGGCCCGGTACGATCGGGGCCGCGATCCCGGCATCCGCGCAACGATCGCGAAACCGCAGGAAGGTGTCGGCGTCGAAGAAAAACTGCGTGATCGCCTCGGACGCGCCGGCATCGATCTTGCGCTTGAGCCAGTCGATATCGGCCTTTGCGGAGCCGGCCTCGGGGTGGGTATCGGGATAGCATCCAACCCGCACGTTGAAGCCGTTGCCCGCCAGCGCGGTGATCAGTTCGACCGAATCGGCGAAACCGTCGGGATGCGCGGTGAAGTTCTTCTCCCCCTCGGGCGGGTCGCCGCGCAGAGCCACGATGTCCTCCACCCCGGCGCGGCGGAACTCGCGCGCCACCTGCATCGTCTCCTCGCGGCTGGCATCGACGCAGGTCAGGTGGCCGGCCACGCGCAGCCCGAACTCGCGCCCGATGGCCGCCACCGCGTCGCGCGTCAGTTCACGTGTGGTGCCGCCTGCGCCATAGGTGACGGACACCCAGTCCGGGGCCAGCGGCGCCAGCGTCTGGATGCAATCCCACAGGCGAAAGCTGCCCTGCAGAGATTTCGGCGGAAAGAATTCGAGCGAGATGGCAGGGCTGGGCATGGCGGGATCCTTCGATGTCACAACCCTTGTGCCGCATCCCGGTTTCGTGAGACAGGCTCATAATCCTCAATATCAACATGAGGCGTGCATGAAGCTGCACCTGGAATTTCGGCACCTCCGCACCATCAAGGCCATCAGGGATTGCGGTGGTCTGGCGCGCGCGGCGGAGCGGTTGAACATCACCCAGTCGGCGCTGAGCCACCAAGTCAAGAACCTGGAGGCGCAGATCGGCGTGGAACTGTTCGTGCGTCGGTCCAAGCCGATGACCCTGTCGCCGGCCGGCCAGCGCCTGCTGCGCCTGGCCGAACAGGTCCTACCGCAGATCGAGGCAGTCGAACAGGACTTCGCCGGCCTGAAATCGGGTCGCAGCGGCCGGTTGCACATCGCGATCGAATGCCACGCCTGTTTCGAATGGCTGTTCCCCGTGCTGGAGCAGTTCCGCCGCGCATGGCCCGAGGTCGACGTGGACATCCGCCCCGGCCTGCAGTTCCAGGCCCTGCCCGCGCTGCAGAAGGAGGAGGTGGACCTCGTCGTCTCGTCGGATCCGGAACGCCTGCCCGGTGTGGATTTCGCGCCGCTCTTCGACTACGAACCCGTCTTCCTCGCCTCCGCCGCGCATCCACTTGCCACGAAGCCCTTCGTCGAAGCGGCCGACTTCGCGGGCGAGACGCTGATCACCTATCCCGTCGACCGCCCCCGCCTCGACGTCTTCAGCCAGCTTCTGACCCCCGCCGGCGTCGAACCCGCCGCGATCCGGCAGGTGGAACTGACGGCCGTGATTCTGCTTCTGGTGGCGTCGAACCGGGGCGTCGCGGTCCTGCCGGACTGGGTCGTGCGCGAAGTGCGCTACAACTCCGACTACGTCACGCGGCCCCTGACGGAACAGGGCGTGACCCGGCGGCTCTACGCGGCGGTCCGGCAGGCAGACGCAGCCAAGCCCTACATGGCCCATGTCCTCCGCCTCATGCGGACGGAACCGATGAAGCTGCAACGCGCGATGGCTTGAAGGACCGTTCTCTCAACGACCCTCGCGCGGCAACTCGACGCCCTCGCAGGCGGGATGCTCTCGGTTCGCGGGCGTGGCGCAGAAGGCCGCGAGTTTCTGCTCCGGGGTCAGTATCTTGACGGCTTTCTCCTCGGTTTGCGCACGCAAAAGCGAGCCCGTGAATGCTGCGCCGAGCATGAGGGGAAAGAGCAATTTCATATCAGCAGTTTGCAACGCAAGGCGCCGGGGTCTGCGACACCCGCGCACCGGTGAAGGAGTCGAACACCTCGTCGAAGCACTGCCCACCGACCTGCACGCGCTTGCGGAACATTCGGTCGTCAATCCACTTCTGGCAGATCGTCACGGCAAGCTGCTGCACCGGAATGACCTGCGGCATACTGTCGACGGAGGGTGACACGCGCTCGGGCGAAGTGGCGGCATGCGCCGCCCCCACCAGCGACAGGTTGCTGCGCTCTTCATCCTGCTGAACAAGCCCGGCAATCGAAATTCCCTTGAGAAATACGCGGTCGTCGGATGACATGATCCGCAAGAACACGTCGCCCGTGCGCGGACAGATCGTACCGTCGACCGAAGTCTGGTCCGCCGTTTCGATCCAGACATGGGGCGATTGGGTGCATTGCCAGTTGCGCTGCATGAACGCCTGCAATTCGCGCGCCTCGTCGTAGGACGTGTTGCTGATGTCGTAGTAGATTTCGCGTATCCGGTCTGTCCAGTTGGGCACTGCCGACAGCAGGGCGACACCAAAGGCGGGGTAGAGGAAGAACCACTGCCACCACCGCGTGCCGTTCGGCGCCGGCTTCGCGGTCTCGGGGTGCTGTTCGGCAACGGGACCCTGATCGGTCATCGCAGATTCCTCCGGCCGGGACCCTCGGGCAGATCAGGTCCGCAGGTGATGCATTACGTAGCGTAAGTATAACCTGAATCGTTGCCACCGCCTAACCTATCATGCCAGCACGCGCGGGGGGCTGGCCCCTCGCCTCGTCCTCGGCTAAACGCGCCGCCTGACCGGACCGGAGCGTGACCCATGCAAGGCAGTGCCAATCTCAACGTGATGATCAAGGCCGCGCGCAAGGCCGGCCGAAGCCTCGTGAAGGATTTCGGCGAGGTCGAGAACCTGCAGGTCTCGGCCAAGGGGCCGGGCGATTTCGTCTCGAAAGCCGACCGGCAGGCCGAGGAGATCATCCGCGAGGAACTGACCGAAGCGCGCCCGAATTATGGCTGGCTGGGCGAGGAATCCGAGCCGGTGGAGGGCAAGGACCCGACCCGCCGCTGGATCGTCGACCCGCTGGACGGGACGACCAACTTCCTGCACGGGATGCCCCATTGGGCCGTGTCCATCGCACTGGAGCACAAGGGCGAGATCGTGTCGGGCGTGGTCTACGACCCTACGAAGGACGAGCTGTTCTACGCCGAGAAGGGCACCGGCGCCTGGCTCGACGGGCGGACCCGCCTGCGCGTGTCGGGCCGGACCACGATGATCGAGACGGTCTATGCCACCGGCCTGCCCTGGGGCGGCGGCAAGTACCTGCCCGCCGCACTGAAGGACATGGGGCGACTGCTGCCGGTTTGCGCCGGCGTGCGCCGCTGGGGGGCCGCGTCGCTGGACCTCGCCTATGTCGCGGCGGGGCGCTACGACGGCTATTGGGAGCGCGGGCTGAAGCCGTGGGACATGGCCGCCGGCATCCTGATCGTGCGCGAGGCGGGGGGGTTCGTCGAGCCAATCCGGCCGGCGCAGACCCTGCTGGAGGACGGCCAGCTGATCTGCGGGTCGGGTACCATCTTCGACAAGTTCGCCCGCATCATCCGCGACGCCGACTGAACGCGCATCCCGCTCGAGGTTGCGCTCGACCGGACCCCATGCGACGCTTTCGCGCGCCGCGAACGACGCCAGATCAAGCCGGATTTCCCGTGACCGCCACCCAGCCCGACATCGCCCGGAACGACGGGCTGCCCTTCGACCCGGCCGTGGTCGAATCCATCCGCGTGAACACGCCCGCGACCCTGCGCCGCGCCGCCACGATCCCGGCGCGCCGGTCGGTCAAGAAGGACTGGCAGGCCGCCTGGCTGGCCCGCGCGATCAGCATGATCGACCTGACGACGCTGTCGGGGGACGATACGCCGATGCGGGTCCGTCGGCTCTGCGCCAAGGCGCTGCGCCCCGTCCGCGAGGACTTGCTGGCGGCGCTGGACCTGCCGAGCCTCACCGTCGGCGCCGTCTGCGTTTATCACGAGATGGTGCCCGTGGCCGTCGACGCGCTCGGCGGGCGGCTGCCGGTGGCCGCCGTGTCCACCGGATTTCCCGCGGGCCTGTCGCCGTTTCACCTGCGCCTGCGCGAGATCGAGGAGAGCGTGGCCGCCGGTGCGACGGAGATCGACATCGTCATCTCGCGCCGCCACGTCCTGACCGGGGACTGGCAGGCGCTGTATGACGAAACGGCGCAGATGCGCGCGGCCTGCGGCGATGCGCACATGAAGGCGATCCTCGCGACGGGCGAGTTGGGCATGCTGAAGAACGTCGCGAAGGCGTCGATGGTCTGCATGATGGCCGGGTCGGATTTCATCAAGACCAGCACGGGCAAGGAAGCGGTGAACGCCACCCTGCCCGTCAGCCTGACGATGATGCGCGCGATCCGGACCTACGAGGCGATGTCGGGCTTCAAGGTGGGCTACAAGCCGGCAGGTGGCGTGTCGAAGGCGAAGGACGCGATCACCTACCTGGCCCTTCTGAAGGAGGAACTGGGCGATCGCTGGCTGCGCCCCGACCTGTTCCGCTTCGGGGCCTCGTCGCTGCTGGGCGACATCGAACGCCAGCTGGAACATCACATCACCGGCCGCTACTCGGCCGGCTACCGCCATTCGATCGGGTGAGGCCCATGTCCGTGTCAGAGATCTTCGAGAGCATGGAATGGGGCCCCGCCCCCGAGAGCCGCGCCGAGGCGGATGCCTGGCTGGATGGCCACGACCGCGTCTTCGGCCACTACATCGCCGGCAAGCGCACCAAGCCGGGCGAGACCTTTGCCACGACCAACCCCGCCACCGGTGCGGACCTGGCGCAGGTCACGCAGGGCAGCACGGCGGACGTCGCCGCCGCCGTCAAGGCCGCGCGCCGGGCGCAGAAGGGGTGGGCCGCTGCAAGCGATCACGACCGCGCCCGCGTCCTTTATGCCATCGCGCGCGGGTTGCTGAAGAACGCGCGCCTCTTCGCCGTCTTGGAAACGCTGGACACCGGCAAGCCCATCCGCGAGAGCCGCGACATCGACGTGGCCCTGGCGGCGCGGCATTTCTATCACCACGCCGGCCATGCCGAGCTGCGCGACGAGACGATGCCCGACGCGCAGCCCTGGGGCGTCTGCGGACAGGTCGTGCCGTGGAACTTCCCGCTTCTGATGCTGGCCTGGAAGATCGCGCCGGCGCTTGCGATGGGCAACGCGGTCGTCCTGAAGCCGGCCGAATGGACGCCGCTGACGGCGCTGGCCTTCGCCGATATCTGCGACGCGGCGGGCGTGCCGCCGGGCGTCGTCAACATCGTCACCGGCGACGGCGAGACCGGGGCGGCCCTGGTCGCCGCCGAGATCGACAAGCTGGCCTTCACCGGCTCGACCGAGGTCGGCCGCATCCTGCGGCGCGAGACGGCGGGCCGCGGCATCGGCCTGACGCTGGAGCTGGGCGGCAAGTCGCCCTACGTCGTGTTCGAGGATGCCGATATCGATGGCGCGGTCGAAGGGCTGGTGGACGCCGTCTGGTTCAACGGCGGACAGGTCTGCTGCGCCGGCACACGTCTGTTGGTCCAGGAGGGCATTGCCGAGGATTTCCTGGCCCGTCTGCGGACCCGCATGTCGCGCATCCGCGTGGGCGACCCCTTGGACAAGTCCGTCGACATGGGCGCCATGGTCCACGCCGATCACAAGCGCAACGTCGAGGCATTGCTGGCGCACACGGCCGGGACGGTCCATCGCGGCGAGGCGCCCGAGGGATGCTATCTGCCGCCTGTGCTGGTGACCGACCTGCATGGCGAGGACCCGGTCATGCAGCGCGAGGTCTTCGGCCCCGTCCTGGCCGCCACCACCTTCCGCACGCCGGCCGAGGCGGTGCAACTGGCCAACGACACGGCCTATGGCCTGGCCGGATCCGTCTGGTCGCAGGACATCGACGTGGCGCTGGACACCGCCCCGCGGATCCGGGCGGGCGTGATCTGGGTGAACGGCACCAACATGCTGGATGCAGCCGCACCGTTCGGCGGCATGAAGGAAAGCGGCTTCGGGCGCGAGGGCGGCATCGCCGGCCTGCATTCATATCTACGCCCCGCGACGGGGCGCGCCTTGCCCGCGCCTCGGCGGCATGAGGGCGCCGGATCGGCCCCCGATGCCATCGACCGCACGGCCAAGATGTATATCGGCGGCAAGCAGGCGCGCCCCGACGGCGGCTATTCCCGCGCCGTCATCGGACCGAAGGGGCCGGTCGGCACAGTCGGGGTCGCCAACCGCAAGGACCTGCGCAACGCCGTCGAGGCGGCGGCTGCCGCATCCGGCTGGGGCCGGACATCCGGCCATCTACGGGCGCAGATATTGTACTACCTGGCAGAAAACCTGTCGGCCCGTGCTGACGAGTTCGACGCCCGCCTCGCCGCGCAGACCGGCGGCAAGCCCGAGGCCGAACAGGCCGTGCGGCACCTGTTCCGCTGGGCGGCCTGGGCCGACAAGCATGACGGTCGGACCCTGGGTGTGCCGATCGGAGGTCTGGCGCTCGCGCTGAACACGCCGGTGGGCATCATCGGCGCCTTCGCCCCCGAGGAGGCACCCCTTCTGGGCCTGGCCCAGATGCTGGGCGCGGCCCTCGCCTGCGGCAACCGCCTGGTCGTCGTGGCGCCCGAGAGCGCGCCGCTGACGGCCACCGACCTCTACCAGGTGCTGGACACGTCGGACGTGCCGGCGGGCGTGGTGAACATCCTGACCGGCGACCATGCAGAACTGACGGCACAGGCGGCGGGGCATGCGAATGTCGACGCGGTCTGGAGCTTTTCGTCCGCCGACATCTCCGCCACGATCGAACGCGAGGCGGCGGCCGACCTCAAGCGGACCTGGGTCAATCACGGGCGCGGGCGCGACTGGACCGCGACCGACGCGGGGCCATGGCTGCGCCACGCGACCGAACTGCAGACGATCTGGGTTCCCTTCGGCGTCTGAACGGACGCGGGGTTCAGTCGATGACCCGCACTTCGGGCGCGGTCTCGGCCAGCGTCCGGCGGATCGCGCCGGCCAGCTCCGCATAGGCCGCGCCCTGCGCCGCCGTCCGCCGCCAGACCATTCCGATATCGCGGCCCGGCACAGGCGCGGACAGGGGCCGTGCGGTCACCAGCGCCTCGCGCGTGACCTCCGAGCGAACGTAGAGCGCGGGCAGCACCGACAGGCCCAGTCCCGTGGCCACCATCTGCCGCAACGTGTCGAGCGACGTCCCCTCGTAGTCGAGCGACAGGTCGGCGCCCGTCTCCTCGGCCAGGTCGGCCACCGTGTCATGCAGGCGATGCCCGGCCTCCAGCGTCATGACTGTCTCGCCGCGAAGGGCGGACCGATCCACCACGTCCTGCTGGGAGAGCGGGTGATCGGCCGGCATCACGACCAGCAGCGGCTCGTGAAACAGCGGCGCGACCTGAACGCCCGGCGCGTCGAGCGGCGTCGGGAAGAACAACAGGTCGAGCAGCCCGTCGCGCAACCGGCCCAGGAGGTCGGCGGCCACTCCCTCTCGCACATAGAACTTGAGCGCGGGATATCGAGCATGGAGCGCGGGAATCACCAAGGGCAGGAAATACGACCCTAACGAGCCGACGATGCCGACGCGCACCGTGCCCGCGAGCGGGTCGTTGCCCGCGCGCGCCACGGCGGCGATATCGGCCACGTCGCGCAGGACACCGCGAGCCCGCGCGGCGACCTCGGCCCCCACGGGGGTCAACGTGACGCCGGACCGGGACCGCTCGACAAGCTGCGTGCCCAGCTTTCCCTCCAACTCGCGCAGTTGCGCGCTGAGCGTGGGCTGTGTGACATGGACCGACTCCGCCGCGCGGCGGAAATGCAGGGTGTCGGCCACGGCGACGAGGTAGCGGAACTGCTGCAGGGTGGGCATCGCGGTACCGATAGAACAGGACTATTGAAAACATGGTAGCGTGAAGGGTTGAACAATCAAACCCTGCTGCTATCTGACCCCCGACGACGCGAAGGACGGTCATGGCTGCGACGGATACGAACGGACGGACGCTCGGCGGGCCGGCGGGGATCATCTCGATCCTCGTTCCGCTGGCGCTCTTCGCCTGGTTTGCGCAGCACATTCCGGCGGTCGCCGCGGGACAGGTCCTGGTCTGGCGCCTCGACTGGGTTCCGTCGCTGGGCGTCGGGTTGGGCATCCTCCTAGATGGGTTGTCACTCAGCTTCGCGCTCCTGATCTCCGGGATCGGCGCGCTGGTGACGCTCTACGCCTCCAGCTATCTGGGCGGGCATCCACATTACACGCGCTTCGTCTGCTACCTTCTGGCCTTCATGGGCGGCATGCTGGGGCTCGTCCTGTCGGACAACCTGCTGGCGCTGTTCGTCTTCTGGGAGGTGACCACCATCTCCTCCTACCTGCTGATCGGGTTCGACGCCGACCAGGCCAAGGCACGGCGCAACGCCCTTCAGGCATTGCTGGTGACGGGAACCGGCGGGTTGGCCTTCCTGGCCGGGATCCTGCTGATCGGCACCGCGACGGGCAGCTTCGACATCTCGGCGATCGAGGGGTCCCTGGCCGACCATCCGCTCTATCTGCCGATCTTCCTGCTCGTGGTGGCGGGCGCGTTCACCAAGTCGGCGCAGGTCCCGTTCCATTTCTGGCTACCGAACGCGATGGCCGCGCCGACGCCCGTCTCGGCCTATCTGCATTCGGCAACCATGGTGAAAGGCGGTGTCTATCTGTTGGCCCGGATGAACCCGAGCCTCGGCGGCACCGACATCTGGTTCTGGACGCTGACGATCTTCGGCGGGGTCACGGCCGTCTTCGCCAGCGTGGTCGCGATCCGGCAGACCGACATCAAGCAGGTGCTGGCCTACACGACGCTGATGGCATTGGGCACGCTCGTGATGTTCATCGGCGTCGGCACGCCCTATGCGATCGAAGCGGCGATGGCCTTCCTGCTGGTCCATTCCTTCTACAAGGCGGCGCTGTTCTTGATGATCGGCGTGGTCGATCACGGGGCGGGCACGCGCGACGCGACGGTGCTGCGCGGCCTCGGACGGGCGATGCCGATCACGATGCTGGCGGCGATGCTGGCGGCGCTGTCCATGGCGGGCCTGCCGCCGTTCTTCGGCTTCATCGGGAAGGAGTTCCTGTACAAGGCCGCGCTGAACCTCGATGCGGGCATGCTCTGGGTCACGGGCTGTGCCTTCGCGGCCTCGGCATTGATGTTCGCTGCCGCCGGAATCGTCGCCTGGCGCCCCTTCGTCGGTCAGAAGGCCGACACCCCGATCGCTGCGCATGAGGGGCCTTGGTCCATGCTGGCGGGGCCGGTCCTTCTCGCCGCGCTCGGCTTGTTCTTCGGCCTGTCTCCCGACCATGCCGAGGCGCTGGTGGCGCCGGCGACGGTTGCGGTGACCGGCGCGCCGGCCCAGGTCGACCTCTACCTCTTCAAGGAGGTGAATGCCGCGTTCCTGCTGTCGCTGGCCACCTTCGGCGCGGGGCTGGTCCTCTATTGGATCCATCCAAGGCTACGTGACGGCTTGGCACGGGTCCCGGCACGGTTCGATCCCGGCTGGGACCGGCTGATGGATGCCGTGGCGGCCGGATCGCACGGCCTGACCGCGACGATCCAGACGGGACGGCTGCGGCGCTACGTCTTCGTCACCTTCGCGACGCTTGTTCTTGCCACGGCCGCCGCAGCATGGCGCGGGCTGCCCGCGCTGGAGATGCCGAACCTCGACAATCTGCGTGTCAAGCACTGGTCGGTGCTGATCTTCATCATGACGGGTGCGCTGGTCGTCGCCTTCACCAATTCGCGGATGACGGCCGTGGCGGCGCTGGGCGTGGTGGGCATCGGCGTGGCGCTGATCTTCATCATCTTCGGCGCCCCCGACGTCGCCATCACCCAGCTTCTGGTCGAGGTGCTCCAGGTCGTGCTTGTCGCCGTCGCGATGCTCAAGCTGCCGCATCTCAACTGGGAGCGCGCGCGCTTCCGGCCATGGGACCTGCTGCTGGCGATCGCACTGGGCGCGTTGACGACAGTGATCCTGCTGGCCGTGCTCGACGCGCCGCTCAATCCGCGCCTGACCGAGTATTTCGAGGCGGCGTCGGTCCCCCTCGCCTATGGGCGCAACATCGTGAACGTGATCCTTGTCGATTTCCGCGCCCTCGACACCTTCGGAGAGATCGCGGTGGTCGCCGTCGCGGCGCTCGGTGCGTTCGCCCTTCTGCGCGGCACGAGGAGGCCCAGCCCATGACGTCGCTGATCGTGCGGGCGGCGACCCGCGTCCTGGTGGGGCTTCTGCTGATGTTCTCGATCTTCATGCTGCTGCGCGGGCATAACGAGCCGGGCGGCGGGTTCATCGGCGGGCTGATCGGGGCGACGGGCTTCATCCTCTATGCGATCGCGCATGGCTGCCGCGCCGCGCGCGAGGCGCTGCGCATCGACCCGCAGACCATCGCCATGGCGGGGCTGGGCGTCGCGCTGATCTCGGGGCTGGCGGGGATCATACCGGGCGATGCGCCCTTCACCGGGCTGTGGCTGTTCCTCGGCGCGACCGAGGACGAAAAGGGCTTGCCGCTCTCGACTATCCTGGTCTTCGACATCGGCGTCTATCTGGTCGTCCTCGGCGCCGTCCTCACCCTCGTCTTCGCGCTCGAGGAGGAGGTCTGACATGGAATTCCTCGTCGCCCTGATGGTCGGTGCGCTCGTGGCGGCGGCCGTCTATCTGATGCTGGCGCGCAACGTGCTGCGCTTCCTGTTCGGCCTGGTCCTGATCTCGAACGCGGCGAACCTGCTGATCTTCGCGTCCGGCGGGCTGACGCCCGAAGCCCCGCCGCTCGTGCCCTACGGCGCGCCCGCGCCCGATCCCGGCGTCGCCAACGCCCTGCCCCAAGCCCTCGTTCTTACGGCCATCGTGATCGGCTTCGGCCTGTTCGCCTTCGCGCTGGTGCTGATCTATCGCGGCTATCAGACGATGGGCACGCTCGACAGCGACGAGATGCGCCTGGCCGAGCCGGAGGACGCCGCGAAGTGACCGGCCTTCTGCTGCCCCTGCCCATCCTGATCGCCTTCGCCACCGCGATCCTGGCCTTCTTCTTCCGCAAGGGGGCCGAGGCGCGCTGGATCTCGGTCGCGGGCTCCGCGCTGATGCTGGCCGCCGGCGCCGTGCTGCTGGCCGAGGTTCTGGCGAGCGGCCCCGTGGCCGCGCAGATGGGCAACTGGCCCGCCCCCTTCGGCATCACGCTGGTCGCCGACACGCTGGCCGCGGTCATGGTCGTGATCACGGGCCTGACGGCAGTGGCCGTGTCGGTCTATGCCACCGCCGACGTCACCCGCGAGATGGAGGACCTGGGCTATCACTCGCTCTTCCAGACGCTGATCGCCGGCGTGATGGGCGCGTTCCTGACGGGCGATCTGTTCAACCTCTATGTCTGGTTCGAAGTGATGCTGATCTCGTCCTTCGGCCTTCTGGTGCTGGGCGGGCGGCGCGTACAGATGGATGCCGGCATCAAATATGTCACGTTGAACCTGATCTCGACGATCCTGTTCCTGTCGGGCATCGGCCTGCTTTACGGGGTGACTGGCACGCTGAACCTGGCGGACCTGCATTTCGCGGTGCAATCGGCCGATCCGGGCCTCGTCACCGTGATCGCGACGATGTTCCTGATCGGGTTCGGTGTGAAGGCGGCGGTGTTCCCACTCTTCTTCTGGCTGCCGGCGGCGTATCACACGCCGGCCTTCTCGGTCTCGGCTGTCTTCGCGGGGCTGCTGACCAAGGTCGGGGTCTATGCGCTGATCCGGATGTTCACGCTGGTCTTCACGCAGGACACGGGGTTCACCCACGGCTTGCTGCTGTGGATCGCCTGCCTGACCATGGTGACGGGGGTGCTGGGCGCGGCCGCGCAATCCGACTTCCGGCGCATCCTGTCGTTCCATATCGTCAGTCAGATCGGATACATGGTGCTGGGCCTAGCGCTGCTGACGCCGCTGGCGATGGCGGGCGCCGTTTTCTACCTGGTGCATCATATCATCGTGAAGGCGAACCTGTTCCTGGTCGCTGGCGTGGCGAACCGCGTTGCGGGCGGGAACGAGCTCGATCGGATCGGCGGGCTCTACAAGGGGGCGCCTTTCTTGGCGTTCCTGTTCCTGATCCCGGCCTTCAGCCTGGCGGGCTTCCCGCCGCTGTCGGGCTTCTGGGCGAAATACGTCTTGGTCAAGGCATCGCTCGACCTGCAGCTTTGGGTGGTGGCGGCCACGGCGCTGGCGGTCGGCCTGATGACGATCTATTCCATGACCAAGATCTGGGGACGTGCCTTCTGGGCCCCGCACCCCGGCGGACAGGTGCCGACCCTGGCGTCGCTGCCGGCGTCCGCCCGGCTGTCGCTGCTGCTGCCGATCGTGGGGCTTGCCGCGATCACGGTGCTGATCGGCCTGTTCCCCGAGCCGTTCGTGGCCGTCGCCACGCGCGCCGCCGAGGAGTTGCTGGACCCCTCGGCCTATCTGACCGCCGTCCTGGGGGAACGCCCATGAGCCTGTTCCTGCTGAACCTGCTGCTGGCCGTGGCCTGGGCCGCGCTGACGGGGCAGTTCACCCTGCCGGGCCTCGCCATCGGCTTCGCCGTCGGGTTCCTCGCCCTGTGGGTGGTGCAGCCGCTGTTCGAGAACCGCGGCGGCGGCTATTTCCTCAAGGTCTATCGCTGGCTCAAGCTGCTGGTCCTGTTCCACTGGGAGTTGGTCGTCTCCTCCATCTCGGTCGCCTGGGACGTCCTGACCCCGCGCCACAGGGCGCGGCCGGGTGTGATCACCATTCCCCTCAAGGCCAAGGGCGAGGCGGAGGTCCTGCTGGTCACCAACCTGATCTCGCTGACGCCCGGCACGCTCAGCCTCGACGTGACCGAGGATTGCAACACCCTGGTCGTGCACGCCATGTTCGCCGACGACCCCGCCGCGATCGCCGCGCAGATCGAGAACGGCATGGAACGCTGGGTGCGGGAGGCCCTGTCATGACACCCACACTGACCGAACGCATGCCGATGCTGGACTTGGCCGTGCAGGCCGCCCTCGTGCTGGTCATGCTGGGGGTCATCCTGGCGATGATACGCCTCATCAAGGGTCCAAGCCTGCCCGACCGCGTCGTGGCGCTGGACACGATGACCGTGTTGATCGTCACGTTCTGCGGGCTGTTCGCGATCGACACCGGGCAGACCGCGTTCCTGGACGTGGCCGTGGTGTTGGCGCTGATCGGGTTCCTCGCCACAGTGGCGCTCGCGCGCTTCGTCGAACGCAAGGTCCGGCGCCCCGAGGCCCAGCAGATGCACCGGGCCGGAGACGGCCGATGATCCTGGAACTCGCCCTCTCGGCCCTCGTCTTGCTGGGCGGCTTCTTCGCCTTCGTGGCGGGGCTGGGCATCCTGCGCCTGCCGGACGTCCTGATCCGGATGCACGCGACGACCAAGGCGGGCACGCTGGCCTCGGGGCTGGTGATGCTGGCCGTGGCGGCGGGCTTCGGCGACGCGTCGACGGTTGCGCGGGCCGTGGCCATCGTCATCTTCCTGCTGGTGACGGCCCCGGTGGGCGCGCACATGATCGGGCGAGCCGCGTTCCGGTCGGGCGTTCCGCTCTGGCCGCCGACCAAGGTCGACCCGGACGCGCGCACCAAGCTGGGCGTGCGCGACGACGTCTGAGTTCAGCGGCGCGACCCGCCCGCCCAGGAGGCAAGCCAGGCGCGGACACCACGACGACGCCGGGCGACGGCCTCGCCCGCGTCGTCCCATGCCTCGCCCGCATCGGCGAGGGCCGGGTCGATCCGGTTTCGCCGGAACCGGAGCAGGCGAACCGTGATCGCCCATACGAGCGCGAGCAGCAGCGTCAGGAAGATGATGTTGAACCACGGAACGATCGTGACCTCGGGGCCTTCGACGGGTCGAAGGCCGATGGCATTCGGATAGATCGACAGAAACTCGATCCGCCAGCCGTAGTGCTTCAGCGCGACCCATTCCGGGGTCACGTCGGAATCGTAGTCGTTCGCCTCGGCCTGCAGGTTGGCGGAGTCGAACTTGAAATAGGGCGGCCAGCCCCAGCCCGTGTCCTGGTTGCGATAGACGCGGGCGCGGCGGTCTTCGTTCACCGCGTTGATGAAGCGCACGTCGCGGCTGTCATTCGCGGCGTTGCCGACATCGGCATCGGCATAGAACAGGCGGTTGTAGGGCGTGGGATCGATGCGCACCACGTCGGTATCGGTGACCCGAACGATATCCGTCTGCGGTAGGGTATAGTGCAGGAACGCC
This sequence comes from Jannaschia sp. S6380, assembly GCF_023015695.1. NCBI lineage: Bacteria > Pseudomonadati > Pseudomonadota > Alphaproteobacteria > Rhodobacterales > Roseobacteraceae > Jannaschia > Jannaschia sp. S6380. The sequence continues at coordinate 635,075 of NZ_JALKAS010000002.1, read as the reverse complement.
GCCACGACGGCGAGCCAGGCCAACAGCAGACCCCATTTGACGAACCGCATGAACCTTCCCCTCAGGCGAAATTGACCAGGTAGATTATGATGCATATGGCGGCGATGGGCACGACATACACCCCCCACAGCAATCTGCGCCGCAGGCTGCCCTGATAATCGCGGATGCCGATCTCGACATAGGTGTGTTGCGGCAGGGGCGGCCGTTCCCGTTCCCACTCCGCCTCCAGGCGGGCCCGCTCGCCGGCACGGAACCAGAAGACCAGGCACCAATAGATGACGGTCAGCGCCACCAAGAGGATCAGGGCCAGCCTGGCAAGTCCGAACATGGTGCGCCTCCGTGATCTCGCATTCCCGTCGACAGCATAACCGCAGGCCCACCGCGCTGCGACCCGTACCCTGGCGGGAAACGCGATCCACCGGGCTTCGGCCTCACCTCGCCGGCGATGGCTGGCGTCGCTACCACTCCGCCTTCTTCCAGCCGCGCGGCAGGTTCGCCAACGAGAGCACCATCACCGGCAGCCAGATCAGCGATGCGCGGGCGGACAACAGGACGAAATGCCAGGGCCTTTCGGCCAGGACGACGCCCCCCGCCGCGCCGTAGAGCAGGAAGAACCCGACACCCGCGACGATCGCCAGCACGACCGCCGATATCGCACCGATCGCGAACAGCCAGCCCAGGCCCTCGGGCAGCAATCGTCCGAGGGCCCAGGGCACCAGCCAGGCCAGAACGGCCAGTCCGACAAGGGGTGCGATCAGGTCCATGGCCAACCCTCCGAATGACGGCGCCGATCCGCGCGCCGCACCGCGCCGCCCCCATCATCCAGCCGGGGACCGATCTTGGCAACGGGACCTGTCGGCATCGCGCCCGGCATTGGAACGCCGCGCATTTGCGGTCAAGCTGGCGCGGCGAAGGCCGAGGAGGGGCGGATGGATCGACTACTGGACGAGATCGGAGCGCGGCGGGACGATCTGGTCGATCTAACGCAGCAATTGATCCGGATCCCGACGCTCAACCCGCCGGGGTTGCACTACCGCGACATCTGCGCGCTGGTGGGCGAGCGGATGGGCCGGCAGGGCTGGGACGTCCGGATGATCCGGGCCGAGGGCGCGCCGGGCGACAGCGACCGGCACCCGCGATGGAACGTGGTCTGCCGCCTGGAAGGTCAGCGGCCGGGCGAATGCGTCCATTTCAACAGCCACCACGACGTCGTCGCCGTGGGCGAGGGCTGGACCCGCGATCCGTTCGGCGGCGAGCTGGCCGAGGGCCGCATCTGGGGCCGGGGAGCCTGCGACATGAAGGGCGGGCTGGCGACCAGCATCGTCGCCGCCGAGGCCTTCACCGCCATCTGCCCCGATTTCGCCGGCGCGATCGAGATCAGCGCCACGGCGGATGAGGAATCGGGCGGCTATGGCGGGGTGGCGTATCTGGCCGGGAAGGGCTTCTTCGACCCGGCGCGTGTGCAGCACGTCATCATCCCCGAGCCGCTGAACAAGGACCGCATCTGCCTGGGCCATCGCGGCGTCTGGTGGGCGGAAATCGAGACAAGGGGGCGGATCGCGCATGGGTCCATGCCGTTCCTCGGCGATTGCGCCGTGCGGCACATGGGCGCCGTGCTGGAGGAGATGGAGGCGACGCTGTTTCCCCTGCTGGCGGGCAAGCGCACGGCCATGCCGGTGGTGCCCGAAGAGGCGCGGCAATCCACGTTGAACCTGAATTCGATCCATGGTGGCGAGCCGGTGCAGGACGCAGACTACACCGGCTTGCCCTCGGCCTGCGTGCCCGACCGCTGCGTGCTGACGATCGACCGCAGGTTTCTGGTCGAGGAGGATATCTCCGAGGTGAAGCAGGAGGTCGCGCGGATGCTGGAGGGGATCCGCGCAAGCCGGCCCAACTTCACCTACGAGATCCGCGACCTGTTCGAAGTCATGCCCAGCATGACGCCCGAGGACGCGCCGGTCGTGCGCATGGTGCAGGAGGCCGTGACGCGCGTGCTGGGCCGATCCGCCGAGTTCGTCGTCTCGCCCGGAACCTACGATCAGAAGCATATCGACCGGATCGGACGGCTGAAGAACTGCATCGCCTATGGGCCCGGGATCCTGGACCTCGCCCATCAGCCCGACGAATGGATCGGCGTGGACGACATGATCGACAGCGGCCGGGTGATGGGGTTGGCGCTGCATTCACTGCTGGTGGCGAAGTAGTTCGCCTTTTCCTGGTCCGTGATGGACACGGGCGCCACGAATGGTCGGACGGTCACGGTCACCGTCCGTGCGAACGGTCGCGCACGGCCGCCGCGCCGGTTGGCGGACCCATCGGGCGTCTGCTAGCCTTTGGGCGGCAGGTGGCCCGACGATCCGTGATGCGCGACGAGGCGGAATGACATGGCGATAGAACCGATCCGGATATTCTCGGCCGCCAACCTGACCAACGGCTCCGGCGGGCAGGCCATCCGGCCCGGCGACACGAACGGCAACCTGTCGGGCGACGGCCCGTTCTCGGTCGGGGGCGGCACCGGAACGATCGTCGGCATCGACGATACGGATACCGGAAGGCGCGGCGACACGGAGTTCAATTTCGACGACGGCACCCGCGCGAACCAGGTTCTGAACGCGGATCTGACGCTGACCTATAACGATGGCTCGGGCGAGGTGACGAATACCTTTCCGACGGGCAGTCAGGTCCAGGCGGAATTCGCCGTCACGTTCTCCTCGGGGTTCACGATCATCGGCGTGCGGTTGGAAAACCCGGACGGGCCACCCAACCTGATCACCGCGGGCTATACCTTCGTCGACGCGTCCGGCAATCCGACCGTCCCGCCGCCCGGCACCAATCTGGGGTCGGTCACGAACGTCCAGGGCAACGGGACCAGCTCCTATGGCAATGTGGCGTGCTTCACGCCGGGCTGCATCATCGACACGCCGACAGGCGGCCGCCCGGTCGAGGACCTGAAAGTCGGCGATCTGGTCCTGACCGCGGACAACGGCCCCCGACCGATCCGGTGGACGGGGCGCCGGTATCTGGACGCGGCGACCCTGGCCGCGAACCCGAACCTGCACCCGATACGGATCGGCACCGGTGCGCTGGCCCGAAACGTCCCGGCACGGGACCTGATCGTGTCGCCACAGCACCGCATTCTCGTGCGCTCCCGGATCGCCATCCGCATGTTCGACGCGGACGAGGTGTTCCTTCCGGCGCGGCAGCTGCTGGGGGTCGATGGCGTCGAGATCGCCGCCGACCTGACATCGGTGATCTATCTGCATTTCATCTGCGACGCGCACGAGATCGTCCGGGCCGAGGGGGCGCTGACCGAGACGCTCCATACCGGATCGGAAGCGATGAAGGCGATGGGGTCGTATGCGCGCGCAGAGATCGACGCGATCTTCGGCGGTGCCGCCGATCTGGACCGACCAATAGCACGACCCGTGCCCGGACGAAGACAGGCCAGCCGTTTCGTCGAACGGCACGTGAAGAACGGCAAGGCGCTTTACTCGGCGGAACTCTAGTATCTCGACCCCAGGGCCAGATCGACGGTGTCGGATCGACATGCCCTGCCGTTCGGCCGTGTCATCCGAGGCTGTTCCGACGGGTCTACGGACCCATGAATGTAAACGGCCCCGCCAGGACCTGCGAAGACCCGATTAGCGGCCCGCCTTGCCTGCGGCCAAGGGGCGGTTTTCAAGGCGCTGCACGGCGCTTTCGTCCAGCAGATCTGCCAAGGTGGCCATGATCCGGACCCGATCGAACGGTTTGCCCAGCCGGGGACGATCGCGGAACCGCTGTTCCAGCTGCTCGCCCAGCTGCTCGTATCCGGTCAGGAAGGCGAAGGGGATGGCCGCCGCAGCAAGACGGTCGGCGACGGGGGCGCTCGTCCGGCCAAGCCCGAGATTTACGTCGAGCAGCGCCGCATCGGGGGGGTCTTCCGCGATGGCGGACTGGGCGGCGTCGGCGTTGGCGTGGGGCCCGCTGATCGTATGGCCCTCGCCTTCGAGCATCATGGCCAGATCGAGACCGATCAACGCCTCGTCATCCAGAACCAGGATCCGCCCCATGTTCCCCCACTTCGGTCGCGGCCATGGTCGGCAATGCCATTCGACATTCCAAGCCGTCGCGCTCAAACCTCATTTCGATCTCGCCGCGCAATTCGGCACGCAAGACCTTTTCGATGAGGAAACTCCCGAACCCCTCACCATCCGGTTCAACGACCGTCGGACCATTCCGTTCCTTCCACACGAGTCTGCGGCCATCGCTGTTCGCGGTCGTGACATCGATTTCGCCATCCTCGGTGCTGAGCGCCCCGTATTTCGCGGCGTTGGTCAGCAACTCGTGAATTCCCATTCCGACGCTCACCGCCTCGCGCGGGGTGAAATTCAAGGTGTCGCCCTTCACCTTGATGCGATCCTCCAACTTGTCGACATAAGCTGCGGCCTCGACCTCGATGATCTCGGTCAGGGTGGTGCCGCGCCAGTCGGAATTGGTCAGCAGGTCATGAGTGCGGGATATGGCGCTGAGCCGTTCGTCGAGACGCTGGCGGTATTCGTCGGGCGTCGATGCGCCGGCGACGAGGAACCGCGCGATGGCCGAGACCGTCGCCAGCGTGTTCTTGACCCGGTGCTGCAACTCGCTGAGCAGGACGCGCTGGCGGTCCTCCAGCTCACGGCGCTCGGTCACATCGGTGAAAACGAAGACTTGCTGGTCGTCGCTGGCGCCCTGTCGTAGCCGGTCGAGATTGACCTGGTAGGTCAGCGGCTCCCCCTCGTGGGTCAGACGAACATCGAAGACCTTCGGCAGGTCGTCTTCCTGGTTCGCGGCGATCTGGTCGTCGATGATCCGGCCGACGTCGTCCGACAAGTCATCGCGGAACGCCCGCAGGGTGTCGCCGCTGCCGGGCAGGCCGGCCAAGCCGCCTTCGGCCCAGACGATATTTCCGCGCTGGTCGATCTGGACGAAGTGGACGGGGTTCTGAGTGGCTGCCATGCGCAGCCGCGCCTCGCTCTGCGCCAGGTCGCGGGACAGGGCGTATTCCTCCGTCACCTCGCGCACGCAGGTGCCCACGGCGAAGACCTCGCCTTCGGATTTGACGGGGTAGTAGTCGACGACCCAATGGCGCAGACGGTCGGGATCCTTTGGGGTATAACCCTCGACCTGGAGGCCACGGATGGCCTCGCCGGTTTCGAAGACCTTCATCTGCTGGGTGGCGATGCGCTTGTCGATGTCGGGGATCAGTTCGTCCTGGCGCTTGCCGATATGATCTTCGACAGAAAAGCCGTTGATGTCCGCCAGTTCGCGATTGATCCGCAACCAGCGCAGCTCCTTGTCCATCAGGGACAGCCCGACGGGCGTGGTGTCGTAGAGCGTTTCCAGCTCGCCGTATTGCCGGGCCAGGTCGCGTTCGTTCCGGGCCAGCTGCTCCTCGTTCCGCTTGCGGTCCGAGATGTCGTAGAAGGCCAGGACATAGCCATCCAGCCGGTCGTCGGTCGTCCGGTAGGGCCGGACCCGAAGGATGAACGTCTCTTCGGTGGCCGGGATCGACACCTCGCGCTCGATCATCTGAAGCGTGCGCTGGACATCCTCGGCATCGGCCTCGAGTTCGGGATATTCGATGCGCGAGGACAGATCCCGGATCGGCCGGCCGATGTCGCGATCCTTGATCCCGAAAAGGCGCGTGGTCGCGGGCGTGAAACCGCGGACCGAAAGCGAGCGATCGAGAAACAGCGTCGCCATGTCGGTGGACTCGAACAGGTTCTTCAGATCGCTGTTCGCGCGGACCAGCCGGCGGTTGTTCTCGGTCAGCTCGGCGTTGACGGTCTCCAGCTCCTCGTTGATGGATTGAAGCTCCTCGCGCGAGGTCGCCAGCTCCTGGTTGGAGTTATGCAACTCCTCGTTCATCGACGTCAGCTCCTCGTTGGAACTGTCGGCCTCCTGTTTCGAGGTCTCGTGCTCGTACTGCAACTGGACCAACTGCTCGCGCACCGAGGCCAGCTCCCGTTCGAGCATGAAGCGGTCCTCGGACCTGCGCGCCTCGACGGACGCGGCGGCATCTTCGGCGCCGCGAAACCGGACCGGGTGCAGTACCACGAGCAGCTGTTCGGCGCAGTCCTCGACGGGCGACACCGAGATGTCGTAGAGCCGGTTCTCGGCGCCGTCATTCACCACGATGTTGTGGACTTCGACCGACTCGAGGGAGGCGGCTGCCTCGGCGATGGCACCGCGGACGGGCAGGCGCAGTTCCCCGGCGAGGAACGCCTCGATCCGGGTCGAGGGGATGCCGGCAGCCGGGCGCGCAAACCGGGCCATCTCGCGCGACAGGTAGGTAACCGTGCCCTCGCGCCCGACCAGTGCGAAGGGGCCGGCGTAGTTGTCGAGGAAGGCACGTTCGGCCTGACGCTCGCGGCGCCCGTGGCCACCCCGGCCCGGGCCCCCGACCTCGCCCGGCGGCAGGATCGCGGGCGGCGAAACGCGGGCAAAGCCTTCCTTCGGCCGGCGATCGGCCAGCGCCGCATATTGGCCGCTCGCATTGTCGTTGCGACGGAAGATCCTGTGGGACTTGTCGATGACCTCGAACAGCTCGTCCTTGCCGGCCAGCCCCTCGGAGGGCCCGAGCATCAACCCGCCGCCGGACTTGAGCGCGAAATGGAACCGGGGGATGACGTGCTTCTGCAGGTCCGAGGACATGTAGATCATCAGGTTCCGGCACGTGATCAGGTCGAGCCGGGAATAGGGCGGATCCCGGACGAGGTTGTGCGGTGCGAAGACGCAGATCTCGCGCATCAGCGGGATCGCGCGCCAGCCCTTGTCCTCCTCGCGAAAATACTCCTCGAGCAGCGGCATGGGCAGGGTCTCAACCGCACTGGGACGGAACAGCCCCTCGCGCGCGTGACCGAGCGCGGGGATATCGATATCGGTGCCGAAGACCTGGATCGGGATCCGGATGTCCGCCGCGCGCGTCGCTTCGACCAGCAGCATCGCGACGGAATACGCTTCCTCGCCCGTCGAACAGCCGGGCACCCAGGCCCGGATCGCTTCCGGACCCTTCGCGATCAAGGGCTTTATGATCCTCTCGTTCAGCGCCTCGAAATTCTCAGGGTCGCGAAAGAAGCGCGTCACGCCGATCATGAAGTCCTGCAGCAGGCGCTGGGCTTCCTCCTCGTCCTCCTCCAGCCGGTCAATATAGGTATCCACAGCACGCAGACGTCCGAGCGACATGCGCCGCTCGATCCGCCGCACCAGCGTGCCGGGCTTGTAGCCCGAGAAATCGTGGTCGCGGGTTTGCTGCAGCAACTTGACGATTTCGGGCAGGCGACCCTCGATTTCGGACTGGATCGCCTTGCGCTCCTCCTCGCTGTTGAGGCGGATGCGGTGGTGGATGATGTCGTCGAGACGCGCCGGTATCTCGGACGCGCGCAGGATGAAATCGACCTGGCCGGTGGCGGCCGCGCTGTTGGGCATGCCAGGAAAGCGCGCGTTGCCGCTTTCCTGGACGATGGCGATGCCGCCCGCGGCCTTGATCGCGCGCAGTCCCTCCGTCCCGTCGGAGCCTGTCCCCGACAGGATCACGCAATAGGCGTTGCGGCCATGCTGATCGGCCAGCGACCGGAGGAACCGGTCGATCGGCGCCTGCAGATGGCCCGGAGAGGGGCGGTCGGTCAGCCTCAGGGTCAGGCCTTCCACCGTCATCTCGGACCCCGGCGGATTGACGTAGATCGCGTTCGGCTCCAGCTCCATCCCGTCCCGCATCTGGCGGACGTTCAAGCGCGTGTGGGCCTGCAGCAGTTGATCCATGATCGAATCGTGGTCCGGCGACAGGTGCTGCACCACCACGTAGGACGCACCGCTGTCGGGCGAAATCTTCTCGACCAGTTGTTGCAACGCCTCGAGCCCGCCGGCCGAGGCGCCGATCCCGACAACGGGATGGTCTGTCGTCTCGTCGATCGCGTCGTCCATTGCCCCCGCCGATCCCTCCGATGGAGGTCGTCATCTCGTAACGCCAGGTTATAGTCAGGTTTCTTCACGAGTAAACGCAGGGAAGACCGCGATGGACAGCTCCCGCGACACGGTCGTCATCGGCGGATCGGCCGGGGCCTTCTCCGTCCTGAAAGGTCTGCTGGGCCAGTTGCCGGCCGACCTGGGCGCGGCGGTCTTCGTCACGCTGCATTTCACCGAAGGGGACCGGGGGCATGCGGCCGAACTGCTGGCCGCCGCATCCGCCCTCCCCCCGCGCGTGGCCAGCGAGGGGCAACCCATCGAGGCCGGCACCGTCACCTTCGCCCCGCCAAACCGGCATCTTCTGCTGGGGGAACATCACGTCCACGTCCGGCGCGGCCCGCGGGAGAACGGCTTTCGGCCCGCGGTCGACCCGATGTTTCGCTCCGCCGCGGTCTATCGGGGCACGCGCAGTATCGCGGTCGTGCTGTCCGGCCTGCTGGATGACGGCGCCGTCGGGCTGGAGGCGGTCGCGCGACAGGGCGGCCTCGCGATCGTGCAGGACCCGGCCGACGCGGATTTTCCCGACATGCCGCTGGCGGCGCAATCCGCCGTGCCGGGCGCCACCCTCCGGGCCACCGCCGAGATCGCAGGTGAAATCGCGCGTCAGGTCGGCCGCCCGGTGGCGGCGCCGACGCGGGCGCCGGACAAGATGATGATGGAGTTGAAGATCGCCGGTCTGGAAGGAGCCAGCATGTCCACCGAAGACCAGCTCGGGACGCTTTCGCCCTATAACTGCCCCGACTGCAACGGCGTCCTGTGGGAGGTCGACGACAGCCCCGTAACGCGATTCCGGTGCCATACCGGGCACGCCTACACGATCGCCACGCTGGACGACGCCCAGCAATCCGCGCTGGAGCGGTCGCTCTACGACGCGCTGCGCGCCAATCGGGGCCGCGCCGACCTGCTGCGCCGGATGGCCGAACGGACGGACACGCAGCACCTGCGCGAGCGTCACGAGACGGCGGCGAGGAAATGCGAGGAAGACGCCCACCTTCTGGAGCGGATCATCCTGGGCGATCGGGCCGGGTGATGTGGCGCGCGGCGCCCTTGCGAATACGGGCGAGATGGCCATGACTGCAAGAAGGAACATATGATGACGCATCCGCGCCTCGCTCTCCTGTCGCCTGTGCTGGCCGTGGCCTTCCTTTCGGGCTGTGGCAGTTCGCCCGAGGCCGATCTGATCTTCAGCCTTCCCGAAGACGTTCAACGCCAGGCCCAACTGGCCTGTCATGCCGAGCAGGGGATCAACGTCCCCGAGGCCATCAGCGTCCTGCGGATGAGGAGCGATCGCGTCTCGGTTTCTACTTTGAACGGCCCGGACGTGTCGCTGGCCCAAGCGCGCGCGATCAACCGCTGCGCTTTGGCACGGCTGACCAGCGGGCAGCCAATCGACGCGGGGCAGACATTCGACGCGCCCCCCCCGGCCACGCCGGCCGTCGGCGACGCGGCCCGGGTCGCCGTCACGGCGGGCGGCTGCGTGCCGGGGAACGGCCCCATGCAGCGCGGCACGCTGATCTGCCCGGGCCATTGACGGTCGGGGGACCGCGGACGTCCGTTCGCCATACCGCCGGGCCGGGCCTTCCCCTGCGCCCGGACCATCCGCAGGGCGATCCCTTGACCTGAACCATGGTCGAGCTTGCAGGTTGCAGGCGAAGGCGATGCATCGGGCACCGCCGATAGCCGCACGGGATCCGCCATGACCTTCACGAAAGCCGGGATCATCCTTTTCACGGCGCGATACGATGCCTGCGTCGATTTCTACCATCGCATCCTGGGGTTGGAGATCCTGCACCGGGTCGACCAGCCCGGCGAAAGGCTCACGACCCTGATGCTGGGCGGAACCTACCTGATGATCGAAACGGGGGGTGTGGCGCATGATGGCGCAAAGCCCCTCGACATCTCGCCGATCAAGTTCCGCTTCAACGTGCCCGATGTGAAGGCGACGTCCGACATGTTGCGGGACCGCGGGATCGACATTCGCGTCATCGACCATTCATGGGGGACGACAGCCGAATTCCACGACCCCGACGGCAACCGATGTGCCCTCCGATCGGATGCCGGATTCGGCATCTGAACGACCGCCCCGCCTGTTCAAGATTTCTGCGACCTCCGCCAAACGTGAGTTGCCAGATGGCATTGCCGCAGCGTCAACTGATGGCAACCCGCAGAGGAGACGTCATGCGCCGAGCTATTCCCCTGATCCTCGCCCTTGCCGCGCCACCCGCGCTCGCCGCCGAGGGCGAACGCATCCAGGTCACCGGCGAGGTGATCGACACCTGGTGCTATTTCTCGGGCGTGATGGGCAGCCCCGACGCCGTGGTCGGATCGGCGCATCATACCTGCGCGCTCTGGTGCAGTGCGGGCGGCATCCCGGTGGGCCTGCTGGCGCCGGACGGGACGGTCTACATGGTGCTGAAGATGGACGGCTCGGACGAGACGGCGGGCGGCGACACGAACCTGCACATCGCCTCGCACACGATCGAGGCGGACGGGATGGTCTATCGCCGCGACGGGCTGAATTACCTGGTGGTCGAGACGATCACCGCCGACCGCGACATCGTCAACGCCACGCATGAGGATTTCGGCGTCATCCCCGGCTTCGCCATCCCCGAGGAGGCCGCGCAATGATCCGCCTCGTCCTGATCGCCGGCCTCGCCGCCCTGCCCGCCGCGGCGCAGGATTTCTCCGAAGGGTCCGAGGCGAAACCCTGGAACCTCTATGCCGAAGTGCCGGCGCGGTTCATGGCGACCGTGTCCGACCCGCTTTGCGAACTCGCCGGACAATGCGCACCCGATTGCGGTGGCGGCGACCGGCAACTGGTCCTGGTGCGCGCCGTCGACGACGTGATGGTCTTTCCGCTGAAGAACAACCAGCCGGCGTTCACCGGGGCGGTTGCCGAACTCGCACCGTTCTGCGGCCAGGCGGTCGAAGTGGACGGGCTGCTGATCGACGACCCCGAGATCGGCGCGACCAACGTCTACCTGGTGCAGCGCATCCGGCCCGAGGGGGCGGAGGAGTGGATCACCGCCAACCGCTGGACGAAGGACTGGGCCGAGGCGCATCCCGATGCGGCGGGCTCGGGCCCGTGGTTCCGCCGCGACCCGCGCGTGCAGGGCGAGATCGAGGCCGAGGGCTATCTGGGCCTGGGGCCCGAGGTCGACGCGGCCTTCATCGCGGACTGGTTCTGATGCGGCTGGCGGTGCTGCTGACCGCGCTGGCCCTGCCGGCGGGCGCGCAGCAGGCGACGTTGCAAACCGCGCTGCCGGACACGGCCTTCCCGACCGATTTCGGCGGTGCCTATGCGTTGACCGACCACCACGGGCGGACGCGCACGCAGGCCGATCCCGACGGCAACCTGCAACTGATCTTCTTCGGCTATGCCAGTTGCGAGGCGATCTGCACCGTCGCGCTGCCGATCATGTCGGAGATGGGCGAGGCCCTGGCGAAGCAGGGCATCCCGGTCACGCCGCTGGTGGTCACCGTCGACCCCGAACGCGACACCGTCGACACCATGGGCCCCGCGCTGGCCGAATTCGCCCCCGGCCTCACCGGCCTGACCGGGTCGGAGGCGGATCTGGCCGCCATGCGCGACCTGTTCCATGTCGAACGGCAGGCCCTGTTCGTCGATCCCGCGGGCAGCACCGTCTACGCCCATGGCAGCCATATCTTCGTGATGGACGGCGAAGGCGGGTTTCTGACGCTGCTGCCGCCGATCCTGTCGACCGAGCGGATGGTGGAGATCGTGGCCGGCTACGCCGCTGGCTGACGCCGCGACGCGCCGCCCGCGCGCACTTGCCCCCCCGGCCCCGCCCCGCCTAACCTGCGCGGCAGGATACGGGAGGGAGACCCCATGCTGATCAGAACCGCCGCCGCATGCATGCTGCTCGCCACCACGGCGATGGCGCAGCAGACCGACATCACCATCGGCATGGCGCTCGAGCCGCCGAACCTCGATCCCACGGGCGGGGCCGCGGCCGCCATCGACGAGGTCGTCTATGCCAATGTGTTCGAGGGGCTGACGCGCTTCGGGCCGGACGGCGACATCCAGCCGGCGCTCGCGACCGACTGGGACGTGACCGAGGACGGCTTGGTCTGGACCTTCCGCCTGCAGGACGGCGTGACCTTTCACGACGGCACCGCGATGGATGCCGAGGACGTGGTGTTCAGCCTCGACCGCGCAAGGGCCGAGGAATCGACCAACGCACAGAAGGCCCTGTTCGACGGGATCGAAAGCGTCGAGGCGGTGGACCCGACCACGGTGCGCATCACGCTGTCGCAACCGAACGGCAATCTGCCCTTTAACCTGGCCTGGGGCGACGCCGTCATCGTCGCGCCCGAGACGGCGGAGGCCAACGCCACGGACCCCGTCGGCACCGGACCCTTCACGTTCGAGAACTGGGCGCAGGGCGACAACGTCACCTTGACCCGCAACCCCGATTACTGGGGCGAGGCACCGGCGCTGGAGCGGGCGACGTTCAAGTTCATCTCCGACCCGAACGCGGCCTTCGCAGCGATGATGGCGGGCGATATCGACGCCTTCCCGAACTTCCCCGCGCCCGAGACGCTGTCGAGTTTCGAGGCCGATCCGCGGTTCAGCGTCATCGTCGGCTCGACCGAGGGCGAGACCATCCTGGGCATCAACAACGCCAACGTATCCGACCCGAAGGTCCGGCAGGCGATCGCGCATGCCATCGACCGGCAGGCCATCGTCGACGGCGCGATGTTCGGCTTCGGCACGCCGATCGGCACGCATTTCGCGCCGCACAACCCCGACTATGTCGACCTGACGGATCGGTCCGCCTACGACCCCGACCGCGCCCGCGATTTGCTGGCCGAGGCGGGGGCGACCGACCTGAAGCTGCGCCTGGCGCTGCCGCCCCCGTCCTATGCGCGGCGCGGCGGCGAGATCATCGCCAGCCAGCTGCGCGAGGTCGGGATCGAGACCGAGGTGACGAACCTCGAATGGGCGCAATGGCTGGAGCAGGTGTTCAAGGGCAAGGATTTCGACCTGACCATCGTCAGCCACACCGAACCCGCCGACATCAACATCTACGCCCGGCCCGACTACTATTTCCAGTATGACGACGCCGAGTTCCAGGCGCTGATGGAGACGCTGGACCAGACCTCCGACGCGGAGACGCGCAGCGATCTGCTGCGCCAGGCGCAGGAGAAGATCGCCGACGACTACGTCAACGCGTATTTGTTCCAGCTGGCCAAGACCGGGGTGGCCGACGCCCGGATCGAAGGTCTATGGGAGAACGCACCGACGCAGGCCAACGACCTGACCGATGTCCGCTGGACCGAGTGACGATGGAATCGCGCCGCGCCGTCGGATGCGGCGCGACAGATCAGGTCCAGGCCGGCGCAACCGTCTGCGGCGCATAGGTGCCGAAGGTCCATTCATGGCCCTCGGTGTCCCGCCCACGCCAGCGACGGGTGCCGAACTCGGTCTCTTCGGGGGGATAGACCTCGGTCGCGCCTGCGGCCATCGCCTTGGCATGATGGGAATCGACATCCTCGACGACGACGTAGAGGCCGGGCGAGCCCGTGGCGGGGGCGGCATCCACGCTGCCGATCATGACGACGGCGTTGCCGTGGCGCATCTCGCCATGCACAAGTCGGCCATCGGGGCCATCGAAGGCCTGCACGGTCTCCAACCCGAACGCATCGGTCAGGAAGGTCATTGCGGGCTTCGCGTCGACATAGCTCAGATAAGGGACGATGGAGGGGGAATCGGTCATGTCGCTCTCGCTCGGTGTGATCCGTCCGCAGCTTAACATATCGGTGGATATGGCCGAACGCCGCGCGCGGCCTACCTTGGCGCCATGACCCTTCGCGCCGGCCTCGTCCTCCTCACCGCCCTCGCCTTTGCCGCCTCGCCGTTCCTGGTGCCGGGTTTCGGCGGCTACGAGCCGTCGCAGTTCCCCGTGCGCATCGAAGACCCGCCGGTCCAGCCCGCGGGTTACGCTTTCGGGATCTGGGGTGTGATCTATGCCTGGCTGATCGTCATGGCGGCGTTCGGCGTCTGGAAGCGGCGCGACGACCCGGCCTGGGACGCGACCCGCCTGCCGCTGGTCGTCAGCCTCGGCATCGGCGCAATCTGGCTGCCCGTGGCGGAGGCTTCGCCGGTCTGGGCCACCGTCCTGATCTTCGCGATGCTGGTTCCGGCGCTGATTGCCCTGCTGCGCACGCCCGGGTCCGACCTGTGGCTGCTGCGCGCGCCGGTCGGGCTCTATTCCGGATGGCTGACGGCGGCGTCCTGCGTTTCGCTGGGCCTGCTGCTGGCGGGGTACGGGGTGCCGCCGCTCGGGGCCGTCGGCTGGGCCATCGCGGCCTTGTCGCTGGCCCTGGCCGTCGCCGTGGCGATGCTGCGTGCGCGGGCGTCGCTGATGTACGGGCTGGCGGCGGCCTGGGCCCTGATCGCGGTGTTCGTAAAGAACGGCGCAGACCTCGTGGGCCTGTTCGCCATCGGGGCGGCCCTGTTCGTGGCCGCCCTGACGCTTCGCAGGCTCAGCCGCGCCTAGATCGTCGCGTTGGTGGCGCCCCCGTCCAGCAGGATGTTCTGCCCCACGATGAAGCCCGCATGCTGCGAGCACAGGAACGCGCAGGCGGCGCCGAACTCCGCCGCCGTGCCGTAGCGCCGCGCGGGGATCGTCGCCTGCCGCTGCGCGCGCGCATCGTCCATCGAGATATCCTGCTGTCGGCTTACACCTTGGTCCAGACTGGTCGCGCGGTCGGTGTCGTGGATGCCGGGCAGAAGGTTGTTGATTGTCACCCCCGACGGCGCGACCTGCCGCGAGGTGCCCGCGACATAGCCCGTCAGGCCGGTCCGCGCCGCGTTCGACAGGCCCAGCACCGGGATCGGCGCCTTGACCGATTGCGAGGTGATGTTGACCACCCGCCCCCAGCCCCGGTCGGTCATGCCCGGCAGCAGCGCCGTCATCAACGCGATCGGCGTCAGCATGTTGGCATCGAGCGCCGCGATGAAGTCGTCGCGGGTCCAGTCCGACCACATGCCCGGCGGCGGGCCGCCGGCATTCGTGACCAGGATGTCGGGCTGCCCGACGGCGGCCAGCACCTCGGCGCGCCCGTCCTCGGTCGTGACGTCGGCGGCGACGGTGACGACGTCCACGCCGAACCGATTGCGCAGGTCGGAAGCGGACGCCTCCAACGCGTCGGCCCCGCGCGCGTTCATCACCAGGTTCACGCCCGCCTCGGCCAGGGCGGCGGCACAGCCGAGCCCCAATCCCTTCGACGACGCGCAGACCAGCGCGCGCTTGCCCTTGATCCCAAGATCCATTTCCGCACCCTCCCTGACGGTCACGACTCAGCCCCCTGTCTATCGCCCAACGCTGCCGGGCGACACCGCTCTTGCCCTCGGCCGCCCCCGGAAAACCCGTTCAATGGCCATGTCGCGGCCCTGATTTCGCCCGTCCGGCACATCAGGCTTGGAGAATGACGACGCCCGTGCCCTCCCTCGCGGTCCTCAGCCGCTGCCCGGTCTACCTGGCCGCCGATCTGACGGTCGAGATCGGTGCGATGGCGGGCGATGCGATCGGGGACATGGGGCAGGTCGTGACCGGCGACGTCTATGTCCTTCAGTCGGACGCGCGCATGATGGAACTCGTCCTTACCCTCCGGGATGGCGTCAGCATCGTGGGCGACGAGTCCTCCGTCGGCCAGCCGGGCCAGGTCGTCCACGCGCTTGCCCGACATCAGGTCATGGGTGAACGCGGCGGCGCCTTCGAACTTCTCGTTCTCGCGATCGAAGGGCGGCGTCTGGTGCTGCCGCTGGGCGCGCTGTCGTCAGCGGATGAATACACGCTGATCGCCTCTCGCCCGGCCGCGGCGGAACTCGCCCAGGTCTCTCAGGTCAGCTTCACGCGCGGCACTCACGTCACACTCGCCGACGGCCGGCAATCCCCGGTCGAGAATGTGGGGGCCGGCGAACGCGTGTTGACGCGGGACCACGGCCCCCAACCCGTCCGCTGGTGCGGCACGCAGACGACGGGCGACAAGGGAACGCACCCCGTCGTCGTCATCGCCGCCGGGGCGTTGAACAACGCGCGCGAGCTGGTTCTGTCGCCCGATCATCGCCTGTTCATCCAGCAACGCGGCGAGGCCGTCGGACCGGGCCGGACCGACATGCTGGTCCGGGCCCGGCACCTGGTGAACGGCGACACGATCACATGGGGCGAGGTGGGCAATTTCGACTTCTTTCAACTGCGCTTCGACGCCCATGAGATCATCTATGTCGAAGGGATCGCGGCCGAAAGCTTGCTGGTCACGCCCCACGCCCTCGTCGGCCCGGACGAAGCCCCCCGCCGTGACCCGCGCCAAGAATGTGCGGGCACCGCCCGGATGCCGCATTCCGGACCGGAGCGGCAGACCAGCGATCCGGTTGGACTGTACGCGACCGGGATGTCGCCTCGCACCATGCGCGGCTAGTCCATCCAGCTGTTCAGCGCGGCTTCGTCTGCCTCCGTGGCGGCGACCCATTCGGCGCCGTCCTCCGTCACTTCTTTCTTCCAGAAAGGCGCCCGCGACTTGAGGTAGTCCATCAGGAAACTCGCCGCCTGAAAGGCCGCCTCGCGGTGTCGGGACGCGGTCGCGACCATCATGATCCGGGCGCCGGGTGCCAACTCGCCGTGGCGGTGCAGGACTACGATGCCGGTCAGCGGCCAGCGGTCGGCGGCCTCCTCCGCAATCCGGGTCAGGGCACGCTCGGTCATGCCGGGATAGTGCTCGATCGTCATGTGGCGCAGCGTTCCGCCCACATTGCGGACCCGTCCGGTGAAGGTCACGACGGCGCCGATCTCCGGTCCGTCCTCGAGGCGCGCGGCCTCGGCGCCGAGATCGAAGTCTTCGGGCGCGACGACGACGCGGATGCTGGTGCCGTTAACCACCGGTCATCGGGGGAAAGAACGCGACCTCGCGCGCGTCGCCCAACGGCGCCTCCAGGGGCACCAGCGTCTGATCGACCGCGCAGCGCACGGCCGACATGTCCGAGAAGGCGAGGGCATATCGCTCCTCGCGCGCGCGCAACTCCTCGATCAGATCGGCCACGGAGTGCGCCTCGGTCTCGACTGTCTCACGGCCCTGACCGATCCGCTCCCTGAGCCAAGCGAAATAGAGGACCTGCACCTTCATGTCGGCTTGTCGGCGAGATGGGGGCGTGCCTTGGCGAAATAGTCCCACCCCGTCGCCGCCGTCAGCGCGGCCGCCAGCCACAGCAGGACCACGCCCGCAAAGAAGGTCGCGTCGCGCCACCACAGCAGGCGCCCAAGGCCCAGATCGTCGGGCAGCCCGCCCGACAGGATCGCGCCGATGGACGCCTCGTCCATGCCGAAGACGCGTTCGGCAAAATGATGCTCGAATATCCCGGTCGAGAACAGCACCGCGATCGCGATCATCTGCGCGGTCGTCTTCCACTTGGCCAGCTTGGTCACCTTGAGAAGGCCCGCGGTGTTGCCCAGGAATTCCCGCAATCCGCTCACGAAGACCTCGCGGAACAGGATCACGGTCGCGGGCAGCAGGATCCACGGATTCATGCCCGAAAACCCGGTGATGACCAGAAGCGCGATCACCACCATCGCCTTGTCCGCGATCGGGTCGAGCATGGCGCCGAAGCGGCTTTCCTGGTTGAACTCGCGTGCATACCAGCCGTCGAACCAGTCGGTGATCGCGGCGGTCACGAACAGCACGAGGGCGAACCAGTCCGCCCAGGGCCGGGCGAAGAACAGAAACATGATCGCGACGCCCGGCGCGGCGGCCAGGCGGATCACGGTCAGGATATTCGGCACGTTCCAGATCATGATGCGGGTTCTAGCCCGGTCCGGCGGAGGGAGCCAGCCGTCACGGGGCATTCGTGACGCGCGAAAGAAATTCGGCTAGCTTCCGCTGCGTAAACCCTATGATCGGAACATTGCATGCCCTGCCGTCTCGCCCTCGTCCTCTCCTTTCTTGCCGCGCCGGCAATGGCCCAATGGTCTCTGGATCAGGGCGGCGGGTCCGCCATGGCCGAGACCCGGGCGGGGGGCTATACGTTCCGCATGTCCTGTGAGGCGGGGCGCGGGGCGCAGGTGTATTTCGGCATCCGCGCGGGCGGGTCCGGCGACCCCGACCTGGCCGCGGCGCAATCGGCGATGCTGTGGATCAAACTGCCCGACGGGCGGACCGACCGCTGGCCCGTCACGCTGTCGGGCACCGCGCGCGGAGCCGGGGGGCCGCACCCGGTCTCGGATTTCAACCTGGATTTCTTCCGCAACGCCACCTCGATGGAGGTAGAGCTGTATCCGCAGCGCAAGACGCTGGCGGTCTTGCCGATGCGGGGGTCGGGCGCCGCGCGACTGGCGTTTCTGGAGCAATGCGGGATCTAGCGCGCCCGGCCTAGCCCCGTTCGTGGAAATGGGCGTGGATCGCCTCGGCCATGGCGTCGCTGATGCCGTCCACCGCCTTCAGATCGGCCAGGCCGGCGCGCGCCACGGCCTTGGCACTGCCGAAATGGGCCAGCAGGGCGCGTTTGCGCGTGGCGCCGACGCCCGCGACCTCATCCAAGGGGTTGGCGACGAATGCCTTTGCACGCTTGGCACGATGCGTCCCGATGGCGAAGCGATGCGCCTCGTCCCGCAGGCGTTGGACGAAATAGAGCACCGGGTCGTTGCGACGCAGCGCGAAGGGCCGCTGACCGGTGCGGTAGAATTCCTCCTTGCCGTGGTCGCGGTCGACGCCCTTGGCCACGCCGACCATGGCGACGTCCTCCACCCCCAGGTCGCGCATGATCCCGCGGACGGCGCTGACCTGCCCCGCGCCCCCGTCGATCAGCAGAAGATCCGGCCAAAGGTCCGATTTCCGCTCCGGATCTTCCTTCAGAAGGCGCTTGAACCGGCGGGTCAGCACCTCCTTCATCATGCCGAAATCGTCGCCGGGCGTCAGGTCCGCATCCTTGATGTTGAACTTGCGGTATTGCGACTTCTCGAACCCTTCGGGACCCGAGACGATCATCGCGCCGACGGCATGGCTGCCCTGGATGTGGGAGTTGTCATAGACCTCGATCCGCGCCGGCGGAGCGGGCAGGTCGAATGCCTCGGCCACGCCATTCAGCAGCCGGGCCTGCGTCGCGCTTTCCGACATCTTGCGGCCCAGGCTCTCGCGCGCGTTGCGCAGGGCGCCCTGCACCAGTTCGTGCTTTTCGCCTCGCTGCGGAACAAGAAGCTGCACACGCCGGCCCGCGCGGTCCGAGAGTGCCTGTGTCATCAGATCCCCTTCCTCGATCCCGTGGGACAGCAGGACCATGCGCGGCGGTTCCTTGTTGTCGTAGAACTGGCCCAGGAACGCCTCCATCACCTCGGCCGGCGAATTGTCCTCGGCCATTCGGGGATAGAAGTCGCTGTTGCCCCAGTTCTGGTTGGCGCGAATGAAGAAGACCTGGATGCAGGCCTGCCCGCCCTCGATATGCAGGCCGATGACGTCCGCCTCGGGGACGCCCTGCGGGTTCACGCCCTGAACCGACTGCACGTTCGTCAGCGCCTTGATCCGGTCGCGCAGGGCGGCGGCGCGCTCGAATTCCATCTCGGCGGAGGCGCGCGACATCTCGTCGGCCAGCTTCTCCTGGATCGCGGTCGTCTCGCCCCGCAGAAACCGTTCGGCATCGCGCACCGCGCCCGCGTAGTCCGGCGCCGAGATGTGACCGACGCAGGGCGCGCTGCACCGCTTGATCTGATAGTTCAGGCAGGGGCGTGTGCGGGATTCGAAGTCGCTGTCGGAACAGTTGCGCAACAGGAACACACGCTGCAACTGGTTGAGCACGCGGTTCACCGCGCCCGCACTGGCGAAGGGCCCGAAATACTCGCCCTTCTCGGACCGGCGGCCACGGTGCTTCTTGATCTGCGGGAAATCGTGGGATTTCGTTACCATGATGTTCGGGAACGACTTGTCATCGCGCAGCAGCACGTTGTAGCGCGGCTTGAGCTGCTTGATGAGATTCTGCTCCAGCAGCAGCGCCTCCAGCTCGGTCGCCGTGGTCAGCACCATCATCGACGCCGTCTCGGAGATCATCCGCCGGATCCGGCCGGAGTGGCCCTGCAACCGCGTGTAGTTCGCCACCCGGTTCTTCAGGCTGCGCGCCTTGCCGACATAGAGGACGCGGTTCTCCCCATCGAGCATCCGATAGACGCCCGGTGACCCGTCCAGCGTCCGCAGGAAGCGTTTGATGACCGCAGGGCCCGTCTGTTTCGTGGTTTCCGTCATTGCGTGCTGATTCCCCGATACCGCTGCCCCGATCCGGCGGCTCGATCAAGATGGCAGGCCCGTTCCGAACCGTTGCAGGGGTGTGGATAAAGCTGGTGGCGGATTTGGCTAGCCCCTGTGGCGCAAGGCAAAAGTCACATTGTTGTCACATTGCCCCGCCTTCTCTGAAAATTCCAACATCTTGATACGTATACAAAGTTTTCTTCGCCATTCTGCAGGTCGCCCCTGGGCCGCGCGATCGCGCCGGACCCGGAGCGACGTTACGGCAAGGTGGAGAAAAACCGCGCCCCTCTCCGTTTCCCGCCGACGACTGGGCTATTCGCGTCCTATGATGTCCGGCGTCTTCCAGGCCAGATGCTGACCCCCATCGGTACAGATCATCTGCCCGGTGACCGATGCCGCCGTCAGCAAATATGCCAGCGCCGCACGGATATCGTCGGCATCCGCGCCGCGTTCAAGGATCGTCGCCGCGCGCTGCGCGGCGAAATGGTCGGCCGATTGCCGATGGCCGCGCAGCGTTGGGCCCGGCGCGATCGCGTTGACCCGAATGCGCGGCGCCAGCGCCTGCGCCGACGTCCGCGTCAGCGTCCAAAGGGCGGACTTCGCCAACGTGTAGGTCATGAACTCCGGCGTCAGCTTGCGCACCCGCTGATCGAGCATGTTGACGATGCAGGCGCGGGCCAGCGGCTCCGGGTCGTCCTGCGGCGCGGGCGCCTGCGCGGCGAAGGCCTGCGTCAGCAGAAATGGCGCGCGGAGGTTCGAGCCGAAGTGGCGGTCCCAGCTTTCATGCGTTGCCGTGTCCACATCGTCATGCTCGAAGATCGACGCATTGTTCACCAGCACGTTCAACGGCCCGCCCAGCGCCTCGGCGGCCCGTGGCACCAGATCTTCGCAGGCCCTCAGGTCAAGCAGATCCGCTTGCAGGGCCACGCCGCGCCGGCCCAGCGCCTCCACCTCGCGCACCGTGTCGGCCGCGCCCGCGGCACTGCTGGCGTAGTGGACCGCGACATCGTGTCCTCGCTCTGCCAACTCGACGGCCATCGCCGCACCCAGCCGCCCGCCCGCCCCGGTGACCAGAGCCGTCATGCCAGCGCCCAGATCAAGTAGACCGCGTAAAGCGTCGAGAGCCCGACGCCCCAGATGCGCGTGATGTCGCGACCCAGAAACACGAACGGGATCAGCATCAGCGTCGCCGCCAGCATGACCCACAGATCCTTGGTCAGGAACGCCGGATCCACAGGCACCGGGCCGACCAGAACGGCCACGCCCATGATCCCCAGCAGGTTGAACAGGTTGGACCCGATCACGTTGCCCAGCGCGACGTCCGCATGCCGCCGGATCGCGGCCATGACCGTCGTCGCGAGTTCCGGTAGCGAGGTTCCGATCGCGACCAGCGTCAGGCCGATCACCGTCTCGCTGACGCCGAAGGCGCGCGCGATGCTGGTGGCGCCGTCGACCAGAAGGCCCGCGCCAACCGGCAGGCCGACGATCCCCAGCACCAGGAAGGCCGCGACCTTCCACCCGGGCAGTCCGGGCTCGGCTCCCTCGACCTCCACCTCCTCGGCGCGGCTCGCCAGGAAAGTGGCGATCAGCACCGCGGCAAGCCCCGCCAACAGGATCAGACCGTGCCACCAGACCAGCGTTCCGGTGAAGCACAGGCCGATGAACAGCGCCGTCGCGCCCAGCATGTAGACATAGTCGCGGCGTGTCTCGCAGGCGCCGGTATGCATCGTTGCGATCAGGGCCGGAATGCCCAGCACCAGCAGGACATTGGCGGTGTTCGATCCGACCACATTGCCCAGCGCTAGGCCCGGCGCCCCGTCGAGGATCGCCTGCACACTGACCAGGAGTTCCGGCGCCGAAGTCCCGAACGCGACGACGGTCAGGCTGACGACCAGGGCGGGAATCCCCATGCGAAGCGCGAGGTTGACCGCCCCCTTCACCAAGGCGTCGCCGGCAAGGATGAGGATGACAAGGCCCAGGGCCACGCTCAGGAACTCGATCACCATCGGGTTCAGGCCTTGCCACAGGGGCAGCGGCCACGGCCGACGCGCGGCGTTCCGCAATGCTTGCACGTGCCGCGCCCGATCCGCGTCGTGCCGGGAAAGCGCAGCCGTCCGAACATCGCCAGGACGGCCATGCCGATCAGGAACAACGTGATGATCTTGACCAGCATCTAAAGGCCGAACCGCGCCCAGGCGGCCCGGTCCTCGACGGCGGCGAACGCGTCGGCCATGGCCCAGGGGATCATGCGCTGCAAGAGCGGTCTGCGCAGGCCCATCGTCCGGGTGCGCACCTTGGGTCCGTAGATCTCGCGAAGCTTGGGGACCGCGTGGCCGATTCCGTCGGCCAGGCCGGCGGCAACGGCATCGGACCCGACGAAGATCTCGCCGGTGAAGAGATCGCGCGTCATATCGAGGCGCGCGCCCCGGCGCGACCGGACCTGCGCGATGAAGGTGTCGTGGATGCGGGCCTGTATCGCCTTCAGCCGTGTCACGTCCGCATCCCGTTCGGGTCGGAACGGATCTAGCATGGACTTGTCTTCGCCTGCCGTATGCACGCGCCGTTCGACCCCGTGGCGCGTCAGGAGGTCCGCAAACCCGAAGCTGGCGGAAAGGACGCCGATGCTGCCGGTGATCGAGCTGTCGTCGACCCAGATGTCGTCCGCCGCCGTGGCCAGCCAATAGCCGCCCGATGCCGCGACATCCTCGACGAAGGCATGAACCGGGACCTCGAGTTCCTCGGCGAGGTTGCGGATATGTGCGGCGATCAACGAGGACTGCACCGGCGAGCCGCCCGGAGAGTTGATCGCGATCGCGACCGCCCGGGGCTTGCCCTTGCGAAAGGCCCTTTCCAGCACCGGGGCCAGGCTCGCGTGGTTCAACGTCCCCCGCGCGCCATTGGCCGCGATGATCCCCTGAAGCCGCACGAGCGTCACGCGCGGGCCGCGGTCGCGGAAAAAGGATCGAATGCGTTCGCGCATGACGGTCGATGTATAGGGGGGCCGCCACCGGGACAAGGCGCCGGAAGCTCTCATCGGGCGAATTGACCGGCGCCGTCGCCGGCCTTGCGATGCGCAAGACAGCACCCGCGGCGCGTCGAACCGGCCGTCCCGCGCTGTGACGGCGTCGACGGAAGCCGATCAGACTGACCTGGACGGTTGCAACACATCTACGCCGGATTGTCTCCTGGGCAAGGCGGCGAACCGTTCAGCGCACGACGAACTCCGCATGGAGGGCGCCCGCGGCCTTGATGCTCTTGAGGATGTCGATCATATCGCGCGCCGAGACCCCGAGCGCATTGAGACCGGCGATCACGTCCGAAAGCGTCGTTCCCCCCTGCACCAAGGCAAGGCCCGGTCCGGGTTCCTCCTGCAAGGCGACGCCCGTTCGCGGAACGACCACCGTTTCGCCCTCGGCGAAGGGATTGGGCTGTACGACCACCGGCGCCTCCTCGATGCGCAGGGTCAGGTTGTTCTGCGACACCGCCACTTCCGAGATCCTGACGGTGCTTCCCATGACGATCGTGCCGGACGCCTGGTCGACCACGACCCGCGCGCGCTGCTCGGGCGTGATGGTCACGTTCTCGATCGCACTCAGGGCATGCGCGGGCGAGTCGCGTCCCATCCGCGCGATGTCGAGAAGAACGGTTCCCGAGTCGAGCATCCGCGCGACGTTCCCCCCGATCTCACGGTTGATGGCCGCCTCGACCCGGGAAGCGGTGGTGAAATCCGGACTGCGCAGGGCAAGCCGAACCTGTTCCATAGCGGTGAAGTCGAAATCCACCTCGCGTTCGACCCGCGCGCCCGAGGGGACCACGCCTGCCGTGGGCACGCCCTCGATGACGGTCGCCGCCTCTCCGGTCGCGGCCACGCCCCCGGAGATGACGGTGCCCTGGGCCACGGCGTACACATCGCCGTCTGCAGCCGTCAGCGGCGTCATCACGAGGGTCCCGCCCAGCAGGCTGTCGGCGTCGCCGATCGCCGACACGGTGACGTCGATCCGACCGCCGCTGCGCGCGAAGGGCGGCAGCGTCGCCGTGACGATAACGGCCGCGACGTTCTTTGGCCGAAACTGCTCTCCGGTCACGTTTACGCCCAACCTCTCCAGGATGTTGGACATGATCTCCTCGGTGAACGGCGCGTTGCGCAGACCATCGCCGGTTCCGTTCAGCCCGACCACGAGACCATAGCCCAGCAGGTCGTTGCCGCGCACCCCGTCGAATTCCACCAGGTCCTTGATGCGGATGGACTGAGCGGCGGCCGGCAGGACACCCGCTACGGCCAACACGAATGCCATCCAGATGACCGGAACGCCAAGGGACGGACCACTCCGCAGGAGGGCCCGAAAGGCGGCGCGTAGACAGCTCAACGCAGGAACTCCGTCAGATTCAGGCGCGATCGCCTCGCGGTAATTGCATAGAGCGTCTCGAGCTTCGTCATCGCCTCCTGCAGGCGGGTGGCCGTCTCGTAGGGATCGGCGGCGAGCATGTCGTTCTTCTGTCCCTCGAGCGTCAGTCGCGCGGCTTCCAACCCCTCTACACGATCGGCCACGCGGGATTGGACCGCGCCCATCCGGCCTTGAAGGGTCGCGACGTCCGCCCGATCGCCGACCCCGCGCGCCGACATTTCGGCCCGAAGCGTTTCCACATCGGCCCCCGTCAGCGCGAACCCGGCCTGAGGAAGAGACGCCACGATGCTGGCCGTCAGCAGAACCGATCGGACGGCATCCTCGCGGGCCGAGAACGGCATCGAGATCGCGTCGCCGTCCCCCAGCGGGAATACGGCCGGATCCGCGGGAAAGTCGCCAAGGGCGCCGCGCTCGACATTGCCGCCCGGGGCGAAATACGCCTCGAGATCGCGGATCATCGTCTCGGCGTCAGGGGCGGCGGCGGCAATGGCCGCCGTCTCGGCCAGCAGAACCTCCAGATCGACCGGCGAGGCGCCATCGGCCGATCCGTTCCCGAAGACCGCCCGCCCGTCATGCGTCTGCGAAAGCGCGGATGCCATGTCCGTCAGCGCGGCGCGCGCGACCCCGGCGGCCTGATCGAACTGCGGCGTGTCGCCCGGAGCCAACGCGACCTGCAAGGTTTCGTCCAGACGCTCGGACGAGCGGGCGACGGCATCGAGCCCGGCCTGCCCACCTTCGAGCCACATCTCCGCGCCCGAAAGCGCCGCGGCGCGCGTCTCCAGCGTGCGAAGTCCATGAACCACGCGCGACACTTCCGAAAAATCGCTCGCCAGCGCCCGGCCGGCGTCGGAGGTACGGCCGCTGCCCATCTCCATCGTCAGACGTTCGATCCGCGCGCGTACGCCCGCCGATGCGTTGTCGCGCAAGGAGTTAGCCGCGATGTGCTGTGTCGTCAGCATCCTAGATCTCCATCAGTCTGTTCATCATGTCATCGACCACCCGGATGACGCGCGCGTTCGCGGCATAGGCCTGTTCGATCTCGATCAACCGGCGCATCTCGGCATCAACATCCACGGCGCCGCCGTCGCGGGCGTCTAGGATCGCCTGTGCCTGGCCGCGATGCGCCTCAGCGGCGTCCGACAGGCGAACGCGGTCGGCCGAAACCGATGATTTCAGGCCAGCGGCATGTCCGGCGATATTCGTGACCCTGTTCTGCAGATCGGACGAACGGGGGGCGGCGGTTTCGGCGAAGGCGGCGCCATATGCCAGGAGCAGGTCGGGATCGCCCTGCACCCCCGAACCTGACGCGGCCAAGCCATCGCGTAACCGCCAATGCTGGTCCGTCCTCTCGGGCGCGACGGCGGCGTTGATCTGCAGCCTGCCCGCCAAACCGGCCGGTGCCGACGGATCGAAGCCCAGCCCCCCGTCGGAGAAGAGACCGGGATCGGCGGGCGCGAGCGTGGGATCGACGGAGGTGTGGCCAAAGCGACCGACCAGTTCCGCGGCGAGCCCGTCGAGGCGCGCCGTGGCACTCGGTGCAACGCGGTCGCGAAGCTCGAACAGGGCCTGCAGACGGCCGCCCGCGATCCCGGCCTGCGGCCCGTCGGTCGAGACCGGCCGACCATTGACGGTCAGTCCCGACAGCTGATCGGGGGCCGTCATGTCCGGCGTGATCGGATTGCGGCCGTCATGGCCCAATTCGGCCGGCCGCCCATCGAGCAACAGGACCCCGCCCTGCGTGACCAGCGCCACTGCGCCGTTGTCGCGCGGAAGCTCGCGGATCGGAACCTCCTGCGAAATCCGATCGAGAACCCGCGTCCTCTGGTCCAGCAGATCGGCGGTGTCGTGGCCCCCGGCGTCCAGCCGGACGATGCCGGCGTTTATCCGGGCGACCTCCTCAAGATCGGCGTTGAGCTTGTCGACCGTCCGTCCGATCTCGGTTTCGGCATCCTGGCGGTCTTGCCGCACGAGAGCGTCAAGACTGTTGAGCTTCTCCGCCGTCGCGTCGGCGGCATGGGCAATTTCCGTCAGCCGCGTCTCGGACCCCGGGCTGGCCGCGGCGGATACGAAGGCCGCGTCCAACCGCGCGAGGCGATCCTGCAAACTGCCGGCCGTGTCGGGGTCCCCGATGGCGGCGTCGAGCCGGGTCTGGAACTGCGCGGCCACGGATGTCGCAGCCTCCTGAGACTGGGCCTCGCGGCGCAGCTGGACGAGCCGGGGGTCGACATCGCGCGAGACGGCCACGCCGGACCCGGGCAGGCCGATCCCCGCCCCGGTCGCGTCGAGCGTCCGCCGCGCATAGCCCGCCTCGCCCGCATTGGCGACGTTGCGCGCCACGACATCGGCCCGCCGCGCGTTCAGATCCAGCCCGGCGGCCGCGAAGCTCAGCGAAGAGGTCAGGCTCATGGTCGTCTCCTTGCGATGGGGTCAGCGCTTGATGTTGGTGGTTTCCTGCAGCATCTCGTCGACGGTCTGGATGACCTTCGCGTTGGAGCTGTAGGCGCGCTGCGTCTGGATCAGCTGCGTCAGTTCGGCGGCGACATCCGTCGTGCTCTCCTCGCGGGAGAAGCCGACCACATCGCCCACCGGTCCGTCGCCCGCGTCCCAGAGGTAGAAGGCGCCGCTCTCGGAGGAGACCTGATAGGACTGGTTCGACATCGGCTTGAGACCGTTCGGGTTCGGCACGTCGACCACCGGGATCTGATAGAGCGTCTTGCTGACACCGCTGTCGTAGATCGCGTTGAGCATGCCGCGCTCGTCGACCTCGACCGCAGCCAAGTTGCCAACGGGCGAGCCGTTCTTGGTGATCGCGAGCGGGGCGAACGTGTCAGACAGCTGCGACAGGCCCTGCGTGTCCTGCGGGCGGCCGATCTCCAGTTCCAGCGGCCCGCTCCCCGCGGCGACGGTCACGAGGCCGGTGCCGGGATCGTAGGCGCCGACGGAGCCCGGCGTCACGCTGGCGATCTTGCCGCCATGTTCGCGGCTGTCGTCGAAGGTCACGGTGAACTCGCCCACGAGATCGTCGTTCTGCGCTCCATCGCGAATGCGCAGCGTCCATTCATTGCTGGAACCGGTCGCGGGAACCCGCGGCTCGAACGAGATGTCGAGCGTTTCGGACTGCCCGAGATTGCCGAAATACTCCAGCGCCACCTCGCGCGGGGCGCCGGACGCACCGGCGGCCGTATCGGTGGCCGGAAGGTTCACGCCGAGCGAGATCCGCGTGGTCGCATCGCCCTGGAACTGGTTGCCATCCACCCGCACGGGGACCAGCCCGCCGGCCGTGTCGCGGGGGAAACCCGCCACGACGCCATCGGCGTCGGCGGGCCAGCCCAGCAATACCTGCCCCCCGGCGGTGCGCAGGATACCATCGGCGTCGGCCCGGAAGGACCCGGTCGAGGTCATGTGCAGCGGAAATTCGGTCGACCCGCCCGCGACGGCCGTCGCGGTGGTGATCGGCAGCATGCCACGACCCGTCACCGACAGATCGGTCGGATTGCTCGTCGTGATCAGCGTCCCGCTCTGCTCGACCTCCCGGCCGGTGGTTACCCGGACGCCACCCGCGGAATAGGCGCCGCGGCTCGGGTTCAGGACCATCGAATGGAAATCCGCCGTGGACCGCTTGTAACCGAAGGTGGAGGAGTTCGCGATGTTGTCGGAAATCGTCGCGAGGCGGCTGGCGTTCACGTTCAACCCCGTCACACCGGCATTGAGGGAGGAGGAGATCGTCATGGGCGGTCCTTTCTGGGTCTCGTGCTGTCGCGGGGGCCGCGAGTCGTCTGCTTTCGACACTCGCGCGCGGAATCTTAAGGTCGGGCTAACGGGCGGCGCTTTTCGCGCGCGGCGGTGCCAGCGCATGGCGCAACACGACGAGTTCGACGCGGTCATTGCGCACGGACAGGCGATCGGCCGTGACCGGGCGACGGTCGGCATGCCCCGTCACACGCGCCACCCTCGACGACCGGATGCCCGCCGCTCCCAGCGCGCGTCGCAGAGCTTCGGCGCGGGCCATCGACCGGGCCCAGACCTCCGGCTCGCGCGTGACGACCGGTTCGGCGGCGACATGCGCCTCGACGGCGAGCGCGTTGGGCCGGGGCCGAAGCTCGGACGCGACGGAGGCCAGCAGACGACGCAGGAGCGGCGTCGGCCTGTCTTTGGTAAAGAGCGGCGAGCCGGGAAGCGCGAAGAATTCCACAACCAGCCCTTCATCGGTCAGGCGCAGCGAGACATGGCGCAGTTCCGCCTCGTCCAGCAGGCTGTCGCCGCCTTTGCCCATCAGTGCGGCCGCCAGGTTCTCGAGCTCGCCATCGGCATTCGTCGTGCCATGCGCCTCCGAATTGGTCATGCCGCCGCGCCCGAGCTGGACCATGCTGGCATCCGAGGCCAGCGAGCGGCCGCCGAACGCGCCATCGCCCCCGCCAGAGGCCCGACTGATCGCGATGGTCGGGCTGAAATAGTCGGCCAGGCCCTTGCGCTGCTGCTCCGTCGTCGCATTGAGGAGCCACATCAGCATGAAGAAGGCCATCATGGCGGTGACGAAATCCGCATAGGCCACCTTCCAGGCGCCGCCGTGATGGCCGCCGGCGATCACCTTCTTGCGCTTGATGATGATCGGCCGCGCGTTGTCCTTGCTGGAACTCATGGGAAACCCTCCAGGGACCGAGGGCTAGGGCGTGGAGGTGAAGATTCGGTTAGCGGCCTAAGGGGCAACCCAAGTGGCCGTCCCGTCCCCGAAGACGGCCCGTCGATGCGGATCATGCGTCAGGGAGACCGCGTCGATCTGCCGGACGCGGCCGATAAGGGCTGCGAAATGTCCGATATCGGGCGTTCGCCCGAGGGCATCGGGCGCGGAGATGGGCGTGCCGGGCGCGGGATCGGTGCCATAATTGCCGCGCGACGCTTTCGGAACCTCGGACCAACGCCCGGGATCGGCCGCGACGATCCGCATCTCGACCGACAGGCGCAGCTGGAGTTGCGCGGCCGCATCCCAGAAGAGGAGCGCCGCCCGTCGGTCGTGGCGCAGGGCGCGGACCTTGGCCGTCCGCAGATCCGAATGGACCTCTACCTCGCCCGTGTCGCGATCGGCGCGGCGCAGGCCCACGATCCGCGCCTCGGGGCCGTCCGGCCCGCCGGTGGCGATGGTGGTGAACCGGAACGGATCGTCCGCCACACGCGCGCCCCGGTCCAGCCGGTCCCAGACATGACGGCGCAGGGCGCCCAGGTCATCGAACGGGTCACTCATAGCCCGTCATCTCCAGATAGCCGGATCCGGCATGGGTTCCTGTCGCGACGACGGGCCCTTCCCAGTAGGGGAACAGCGTGTCCTGCCAGCTGTCGGGGTTGACCGCCTCGACCACGAGGTCGATGTCTTGTGCCGATAGAACGAGCCGCCATTCGACCGGCACCGTTCGGTCCGCCACCTGGGCCGTCCGCAATGGCGTCAGCGTCAGGGCGTCGCCGTAATACGGCACGAGCGTTCCATCCGCTTCGATCCAGGACGCGTAGTGAAAGGGCTCGTCCCCGCGCAGAGCGAAGGCCATCAGGCGGCGGCCGTCATCCAGGTGAAGCGAGAACCAGTCCCACCCCTCCTGATCGGCGGCGAGGGGCTGCGAGGACCATTCGCGGTCGAGCCAGCCCCGTCCGGTGACGGCGACCGGGCCTGAGGGCAGGTGCAGCGTGCCGGCCACGGCATAGAAGGGTTGCGAATAGTAGTGGCTGGCCTGGCCCGAGGCCGACTTGGTCGAGAACCCTTCCTGACCGTGGAACACCAGCGGGCCCTCGGCCGCGAAACGCAGGTCATAGCCGGCCCCGTCCGCCCGGGCCGAAAGCGCCAACGCATCGAGCGTGGCATCGGGCGAGGTCAGTTGCCAATCGTCGATCCAGGCGCGAAACGGGTCCACCGCGACGCCGGCCTGACCGACCCCGCCGCGGGCGAATTTCTCGCCGGTGAAATGCGCCTTCGGGGTGGTCAGCCCGAAATGTCCCATCCAGACCTGCGGTCCCTCGGGCGTGAGCGCCGAGCGGAACAGCGTCCACTGCATGCCGTAACGCCTCCCGTCTTCGCCCTCGAGCGATGCGGTCAGGTACCACCACTCGATCCGGAACCTTTCGTGCGAGCCGTGATCGGCCGGGAAGGCGAAGCGGTATTCGGGGTCCGGCAAGGCGAAACCCGCGCCGCCCTGGCCCAGACCGGCGAACCCCTGCGCCATGGCCGCGAACGGCAGGAACATCAGAAGGATGAGCGACCTAGCGTTCATGCGCGAAGACCTTGACCAGATGGGCGGGCGGCATCCGCCACAGGCGCCAGGCGGGCAACGCCGCCGCCAGGGCCGCCGCCAAAAGCGCCCAGAGCGAGAGCAGGCCCCAGGCCCCCGGATCCGGCAGCAGCGGCAGTCGCCAGCCGAAGGCCTGCACGTTCACGACCGCCAGCAGCACCCAAGCCAGAGCCACCCCGGTCGGCACGGCGAGGATCGCGGTGAAGGCCGCCAGGATCAGCGTGCGGAGCAGATCCGACAGGGCCAGGCCGCCCCGCGTCATGCCCAGCGCCCAGACAGGCGCGATTTGCGGCACACGCATTGTGCCCAGCGTCGTCAGCGAGGCCCAGAGCGCGAAGGCCGCGACGCCAAGCGTCAGGACGTTCAGCGCCGCGGTCACCGCGAAGGTCCGTTCGAATACGTCGAGCGAGAAACGCTTGATGCGGGCCTGGTCCACGACCCGGTCCGGCGGCAGGTCGAAGCGTTCCGTCAGCGCGGCCGCAAGATCATCCATATCGTCGGGCGCCACGCGCAGGCCGAATTGTCTTGGGGTCGCGTCGGGAAAGATCTGGGCGAAGGTCTCGAATGACAGGATCGCCTGCCCCCGCGGATTGCCATAGTCGGAATAGACGCCCAGCACGGCCCGTTCGCCCGCCGCGCCCAAGTAGATGCGTCCGTCGGACCAGAGGCCCGTGCGGCGCGCCAGCTGTTCGTTGATCAGGGCCCCCTCGCCTGCGGCCAGCCTGTCCCAGACATCGGGCACGCCATCGAGCAGCGGCCAGTTGTCGCGAAAGGTCGGGTGGTCGGGCTGGCCGAATATCTCGCCCGGCGCGCCTTCGAGGACCGTCTCGCGCGAGACGATGGGCAGGATCGCGTCGACCCGGCCCTCGAGGAAGGCCACCATTTCCCCCGCCTCGTCGGCGTCGGTCGCGTAGAGGTAGAGTTCGGCGGCGAGGCGCTGATCCAGCCAGCCGGTGAAGGTCGAGCGGAAGCTGCCGACCATCGTGCCCACGCCCACATTGGCCGCCAATGCAAGCAGAAGCGCCATCAGCGCGAGGCTGAGGCCCGGGACCTGCTGGCGGGCATCGGCCCAGAGCCACTGGATCAGCGGACCCTTCGCGAGGCCCGCGCCCAGGTCGAGGATCGCCGACAGAAGCGGCGGCAGCAGGAGCGCCGCCCCGAGCAGCATCGCGCCGAGACAGACGAACCCCGCCACCAGCCCCTGTCCGAAGATGCCGACGGCCAGCGCGACGCACAGAAGGGCAGCCCCCGCCAGGGCTTGCCGCCGCAGCGTGCCGGCCTGCGCCCGGGCCCAGGCACGGGGCATGGCCGGAACGAGCACCGGCAGGCGCGCCAGGCGCCAGAGGCTCTGACCCCCCGCCAGCACCAGACCGACCCCGGCCATCGCGAACCCCGACAGCCACCAGATGGGCGAGAGCGTCAGCGCCCCGGCCACCGAGGCGCCGTAAAGCCCCGAGAGCGTGGCCGCGACACCCGGCAGCAGAAGCGCCGCGACCGCATAGCCCAGCACGATCCCCAGCGTCCCGGAGATCAGCGTGAAGGCGCAGAGTTCCAGCGCCAGAAGCAGAACCAGACGGCGCGACGGCAGCCCCAGCGCCCGCAGCGTCCGGAACAGGGGCCGGCGCTGCTCGAACGCGAGGCCGATGGCCGCGTTGACGATGAACAGCCCGACGGCGAAGGCCAGCAGGCCGAACGCCGTCAGGTTCAGATGGAAGCTGTCGGTCAGACGGGCGATGTCGCCCTGCGCCTCGGGTTGGACGATACGGGTGTCGGGCAACAGCTCGGTCAGGGGCGTCAGGCCGTCGATCTGCTGCGGCAGGATCAGAAGGTGATCCACGCGGTCGACGCCGGCGATGGCCTGCGCGGCGGCGATGTCCGCCAGAAGAAGGCCGGGCGCCAGGTCGGGCAGGACACGCGCCTCTGGCAGGTCTTCCGGCACGGCGGCGCCGGGCGCGGCGAAGATCAGCGTCCCGGTCAGGAACCCGGTCAGATCCGACGCATCGGAGAGGTCCGGCAGGGTGCCGCCCTGTGGCGCGGTGAACGGGTCGATGCCGACCAGCCGCGCGTGGCTGCCCGGCAGGCGGAATTCCAGCACCGGGCTGACGTTCCAGCCGCCGCGGCGCGCGGTGGCGAAATCGGCGAGTGTGAGCCTGCCCTCCAGCCGCGCAAGGCCGCCCTGGCCCAGCGAGGCGGCCGCCTGATCGTAGCTCAGGCGCGCCTGCGCGTTGATCGCCTGAACCCCTGTCCAGAGGCCGGTGGCCAGCGCCAGCCCGACCACCATCGTCAGCAGTTGCAACGGATGCCGCCGCCAATGCGCCAGCAGCGCACCCAGACCCGCGCGGTTCATTCGGCCCCCCGCGGATCGGTCACGCGGCCCGCGCGCAGGTGCAGCCGGTCGTCCAGTCGGCCCGCCAGTCGCGACGAATGGGTCACCATCAGGAACCCGGCCCCCGTATCGGTGACCAGTTCGCGCATCAGCGCCAGCATGGCATCGCCCGTCGCCTCGTCGAGGTTGCCGGTCGGCTCGTCGGCCAGAACGAGCCGGGGGCGGGCTGCGATGGTGCGGCCGATGGCCACGCGCTGCTGTTGCCCGCCCGACAGCTCCTCGGGGAAACGGTCGAGGTGATTGCCCAGGCCCAGTCGGCCGGCCAGCGCATCCACATCGCCCGGATCGCGGCCGGCCAGCCGCGCGTGGAACGTCAGGTTGTCGGTCACGCTAAGCGAGGGGATCAGGTTGAACTGCTGAAAGATCAGCCCGACGGTGCCGCGACGCAGGCGCGCGCGCCCCGCATCGTCCATGGCAGCGATATCGTCACCCGCGATCTCGATGCGGCCGGCATCGGGGCTGTCGAGCCCCGCCACCAGGTGCAGCAGGGTCGACTTGCCCGAGCCGCTCTCGCCGGTCAACGCCAGCGAATGCCCCGCGTCGAGGTCGAAGGACACGCCCCGCAGGACGGGCTGGTGTCCATCCGCGGTCTCAAATCCCTTCTCGACGTCGCGGACTCGCAGCAGCATGGTCCGAAGGGTAGCCGCCCGCGCCGCCGCTTCAATGGCTACAACGCGATGTCGGGCAGGCTGTCGAAGGCGCGGCGCAAGGCGTCCGACCAGCCTTCCGAGATCGCGCGCCAATCGGGATCGGTATTCTCGATCCGACGGGAATAGCCCAGTTCCAGCCTGTCGTTCTCGTAGACCTGCAGATCCAGCGGCGTATCGACCGACAGGTTCGCGCGGATCGTCGAATCGAAGCTGACCATCAACAGCTTGACCGCGCGGGCGAAATCCATCTCCGGGTCGTAGGCGCGCACGAGGATCGGGCGGCCGTACTTGGTCTCGCCGATCTGGAAGAAGGGCGTGTCGCGCTGCGCCTCGATGAAGTTGCCTTCGGGATAGATCATGTAGAGCCGCGGCGG
This sequence comes from Jannaschia sp. S6380, assembly GCF_023015695.1. Taxonomy (NCBI): domain Bacteria; kingdom Pseudomonadati; phylum Pseudomonadota; class Alphaproteobacteria; order Rhodobacterales; family Roseobacteraceae; genus Jannaschia; species Jannaschia sp. S6380. The sequence continues at coordinate 600,749 of NZ_JALKAS010000002.1, read as the reverse complement.
GCTGCCCTTGACCTGGCCGCCGAAGATCATGGTCGCGTTGAAGGTCGCCGCCGCCTTCGGGCCGGTGCCGGCCTGCGTGGCGATCACGTCGCGCAACGTCTCGCCGATCAGACGCGCGGCCTGGAACATCGAGGGCGCCGTCAGCAGGGTCGGGTTCCGGTCCGACGGGGCCAGGTTCCGCTCGTCCAGCAGGCTGACGACGGCCTGCGTGGTCGCAAGGTTGCCGGCCGTCATCAGGACGAGGCTACGTTCGCCCGGCACTTCCCAGGTGTGCATCTTGCGGTAGGTGGAGATGTTGTCGACACCCGCGTTGGTACGTGTGTCCGACATGAAGACGAGGCCGCGGTCAAGCTGCAGGCCGACGCAATAGGTCATGATGTGGTCCGGTTCCTTCTCGCGCCTCGTCTCTGCCCGCCTCCGCCGGCTGTCAAGCCGGAGATGGGGGCGCGGGCCTCATCCGCGCGGCTGGCTCTGCGACTGCGATTGCGACTGGCCGGCCTGCGACTGCGACTGCGACTGTGATGCACCCTCGGAGACCGACAGGTGCACCGACATCGTCTCCGTCCCCGGACCCTGCCGGATGCCCGAAACGGGGGACGCGTCCTCGTAGTCGAGGCCCGTCGCCACCCGCACATAGCGGTCATCGGGCGAGATCCCGTTCGAGATGTCGAAGCCGACCCAGCCCAATCCGTCGACATGCGCCTCGGCCCAGGCGTGGGTGGCGTCCTGCTCCTCGATCCCGTCCATCTTGAGATAGCCCGATACATAGCGCGCCGGGCGGTCCAGAAGCCGCGCGGCTGTCACGAAGATATGCGCATGGTCCTGGCAGACGCCGGTGCCGTTGGCGACGGCCTCCTCGGCGGTCATGGTCACCTCGGTCGTGCCACTGGCATAGGTCACCTGATCCCGGATAACCTGCGAGAGTGCGTGCATCTGGGCCAGCTGGTCGTCGACGTCCCGGACCTCGCGGGCGAGCGCCAGCGTGCCCGGCCCGCGCCGCGTCCGGTCGGTGGGCCGCAGGAACATCCATAGCGGCATGAAGCCGCCCTGCTGGCCGATCACGCCCTGCTGGTCCTCGATCTCGACCGTGCCGGCGGCGGTTATCGTGACCTCCGTCCGCCCGGCATCGACCGACACGAGCTGCGTCCGGTTTGCATGCGCGTCGTCGAACGCGACCTCCACCCGGCCGCCGTCGATGCGGGTGGACCAGTCGATGACGGTTTGGCCCGGCCGATCCTTGGGGGTCAGCCGCAGTTGCTGGAGCGCGTAGGACACCGGCGTGTCCCAACGATAGGTCGTGGTGTGTCGAATGGTCAGACGGGCGGTCATCGGGAGAACCTGTAGTCAGTCTCGATCTGGGCGGCGAGTTCGGCGTTGCGGCGCAGGAAGTCCTGCAGGAACTCGTGCAGGCCGGTCTCGAAGATGCCCTGGATGGTCGCCTGGCCCAGATCGTGGCAGATCGCCTCCGACAGGTCGTGACTGGGCATCCGCACGCCGTAATCGCGTTCCAGGAATTCGAGGTTGGCGCCGATCTTCTCGTAGCAGAACGACAGGCTACGCGGCTGGCGGTTGTCGAGCATCAGGAACCGGGCGATGTCGGGTGCCTGACGCGTGCGCCCATGCACCATGCGGAACGCCCCTTCGGCGGAGACGGCGCGCAGGATCATCTCCCACTGCGCGTTGTCGAGGCTGCTGCCGACGCCGGCGGCCGTCGGCAGAAGGACGTAGTACTTCACATCCAGGAGGCGCGCGGTCGCGTCGGCCCGTTCGAGGAAGGTGCCGAGCCGCGCGAAGTCGTAGATGTCGTTGCGCAACATCGTGCCGTGCAGCGCCCCGCGCACGAAGGCGGACCGCTGGCGGATCACGCCCAGGATGCGCGGCAGGTCCTTGGGGGTGATGCGGCGCGACAGCTCATGGCGCAGGGTCATCCACGCCTCGTTGACGGCCTCCCAAACCTCGCGGGTGATGGCGGTGCGCACCAGCCGCGCGTTCATCCGCGCGCCCTCGATGCAGGACATGACCGAGGCCGGGTTCTCCGACGACCTGAGCAGCCAGTCGATCACCGCATCGCCCGACACCTCGTCGTTATGGGAGTCGAAGGCCACGCGGGCCGATGCCGTGTCGAGGATGGAACTCCATTCGCTGTCGGCCCGGTCGGGGCGCGTCAATGCGATCCGCTGCCCCGTCTCGACCAGCCGCGCGAGGTTCTCGCACCGCTCCAGATAGCGGAACATCCAGGTGAGGCCGCCTGCGGTCTTGCCAAGCATCAGGCCCGCCCCCCGATCGGCCATGATAGAGTCCCGCGCCCCGACAGGTCGCACGCGTCGACGAGGGTCGCACATCGGATGGCGGCGCGATTGCGGGCGGGGCGCCGAATGGCTGGTCGCATACGCTGCTCCATCAATCGTCCTCCAGCACCCACGTGTCCTTGGTGCCCCCGCCTTGGCTGGAGTTCACGACCAGCGACCCCTTCTTCAGCGCCACGCGCGTCAGGCCGCCGGGCGTGATCTCGATCCCGTTCGGGTTGACCAGCACGAAGGGCCGCAGGTCGAGATGCCGGGGCGACAGGCCCGTCTTGGTGAAGATCGGCGCGGTCGAAAGCGCCAGCGTCGGCTGGGCGATGTAGTTCGACGGCCGCGCCTCCAACTTTCGGCGGAATTCGCGGATGTCCTTCTTGCTGGCGGTGGGGCCGATCAACATGCCGTAGCCGCCCGATCCGTGCACCTCCTTGACGACCAACTCCTCGAGGTTGTCGAGGACGTATTTCAGGCTGTCCACATCCGAGCAGCGCCAGGTCGGCACGTTCTCCAGCATCGGCTTCTCGCCGGTGTAGAACTCCACAATCTCGGGCATGTAGCTGTAGATCGCCTTGTCGTCGGCCACCCCGGTGCCGGGGGCATTCGCGATCGTGATGCCGCCGGCACGGTAGACGTCGAAGATGCCCGGCACGCCCAGATAGCTGTCGGGCCGGAAGTTCAGCGGGTCGAGGAAGTCGTCGTCCACCCGGCGATAGAGCACGTCGATCGCCTTGTAGCCTTGCGTCGTGCGCATCGCCACGCGCCCGTCGACCACGCGCAGATCGTGGCCCTCGACCAGTTCCACGCCCATCTGGTCGGCCAGGAAGCTATGCTCGTAATAGGCCGAATTGTGGATGCCGGGGGTCAGCACGGCCACGACCGGATCGCCCTCGCAGGCCGGCGGCGCACAGGCGGCGAGGCTCGCATGCAGCCGCTCGGGATACCGGCTGACCCGTTGCACCCGGTTCTTCGAGAAGATTTCGGGGAACATGTGCAGCATCGTCTCGCGGTTCTCGAGCATGTAGCTGACGCCCGAGGGCGTGCGGGCATTGTCCTCGAGCACGTAGAACTGGTCCGGCCCGGTCCGTACGAGGTCGATGCCGACGATGTGGGTGTAGACCCCGCCCGGCGGCTCCACCCCGATCATCTGCGCAAGGAACGCGTCGTTGCGGGCGATCATCTCCTTGGGCATCCGGCCCGCGCGGACGATCTCCTGCCGGTGATGGATGTCGTGCAGGAAGGCGTTGAGCGCCCGGACCCGCTGCTCGATCCCACGGCTGAGCCTGGCCCATTCCCGCGCGGCGATGATGCGCGGCACGATGTCGAACGGGATCAGCCGCTCGCCCGCCTCGGCCTCGCCATAGACGTTGAAGGTGATGCCGGTCAGGCGGAAAAAGGCCTCCGCCTCGCGCGCCTTGGCGCGCAGATGGGCGGGATCCTCGGACGAGAACCACGCCTCGAACGCCTGATACGCCTCGCGGACCGTCCCGTCGGGCCGCATCATCTCATCAAAGGGGGACATGTCGGACATCGGGTCACGATGCGGGCACGGACGCCGAAGTGCAACAGCGTCCATGGAATGAGGGACCGGACCGGCATCCGTCATGTCTGCCGCCCGGGGTCCGGGGTCGCGCCTGGTTGCGCGGTTTCGTATCCGGATTCCACGGGCGGCGGATGCATGCGAAACGCTAGCCTCCCCCGTCGGTTCCGGCCGGCGACCGGCGACGCGCGCGACCCGTGAGCGACCGGCGGAAAACCGCCGACGACCCATTCGCGCAAAACTTTGATCCCCTTGGCCCCGCTGCTAGGTTGAAGCCCCGGGCCGCCGGCAGATCGCGCCGTCCGGAACCTGCAAGACGACTGCCGACGACGGGATGGGGACGCCCTTGAGACTTCTGATCGCAACGGGCCTGGCCCTGTCGCTCTGGGCCGGCGCGTCCGCCGCGGCCGACCTGCAGATCGCCATCGCAGGCGATCCCGACACGTTCGAGGACCTGGCCGAAGACATTCGCGCCGCCTCGCTCACCGCCGGCGCCGTCGAGGAGGACGAGAGCCAGCGCCGCGACATCGTCGCGGCCGCACAGGCCGACTACCGCCGCCTGTTGGCGGTGCTGTTCGAAGCCGGGTATTTCGGGCCCGTCATCTCGATCACCATCGACGGGGTCGAGGCCGCCGCCCTGCCCACAATCGGGCAGCAGGGCGGCGTGAACAGCGTCGCGATCCAGATCCAGCCGGGCCCGCGCTTCCTGTTCGGGCAAGCCGCGATCGCCCCGGTCGCGCGCGGCACCGAACTGCCCGAGGGGTTCGCGCCCGGACTGCCCGCCGGGACCGACGTGATCCGCCAGGCCGCGCGTGCGGGCGTCGAGGGATGGCGCGCCCGGGGCCATGCCAAGGCCGAGGTCGCCGACCAGCAGATCACCGCCCGCCACGAGATCGACCGCCTGGACGTGGCGTTGTCCCTCGCCCCCGGCCCGCGGCTCGTCTTCGGCCCGGTCTTCGTCGAGGGCGCCGAGGACGTGCGCGCCAGCCACATCTCGCGGATCGCCGATCTGCGGCAGGGCCGTGTCTTCGATCCCGGACAGGTCGAGGAAGCCGCACGGCGATTGCAGCGAACGGGTGCGTTCTCCTCGGTGTCGATCACCGAGGCGGAGCGCATCGGGCCGGCCGACACCCTGCCCATGACCATTTCGGTCGTCGAACGCCTGCCCCGCCGGTTCGGCTTCGGCGCCGAGATCGCCTCCGAGGAGGGGCTGGGCCTTTCGGCCTATTGGCTGCACCGCAACCTGACGGGCTATGCCGACAGCCTGCGCATCGAAGGCAATGTCGAACAGCTCGGCGCCAGCAACAGCGGGGCCGATTACAGCCTCACCTTCGCCTATCTGCGACCGGCCACCTTCAACCCGGAATCGGACCTGTTCGTGAACGGCGGCGCCGAAAGCCTGGACCAGCCGAACTTCAATTCCGAGCGTGCCTATCTGGAAGTCGGCGCGCGGCGGATCGTGTCGGATGAGTTCCAGTATTCCTACGGTGTCGGCTATGAATACAGCAAGACATCCGATGCCTTCGGCACGCGCGAGTTCTCTATCCTGTCGCTGCCCCTGACCGCGCAATACGATCGCCGCGACGACCCGCTGAATACGCGCGACGGATATTACATCGAGGCGGGACTGCGCCCCTTCCAGGGCTTCCGGACCGCGGGGACGGGGGCGGTCTTCGACGCCGACCTGCGCGGCTACCAGGGGTTTGGCCCCGATCGCCGCACCGTCGTGGCCGCGCGCCTGCAACTGGGCAGCGTGATCGGCCCCGAACTGGATGAGGTGCCGGCCAAGACGCTGTTCTTCTCGGGCGGGGGCGGAACCGTCCGCGGCCAGGAGTTCCAGTCGCTCGGCGTGGAACTCGACGATGGCGACATCGTCGGCGGGCGATCCTTCGTCGGCTTCTCGGCGGAACTCCGGCAGGACGTGACCGAGCGGATCGGCGTGGTGGGCTTCGCCGATTTCGGTCTGATCTCGCCCGATAGCGACTTCACCGGCGGCGACAGCCATTCGGGGGCGGGCCTGGGCCTGCGCTACGACACCGGCATCGGCCCGCTGCGCCTCGATCTGGGCTTTCCGGTCTCGGGCCCGGACGACGATGGCGGCGTGGGTATATATATCGGCATCGGGCAGGCGTTCTGATGGCGCGGGGTGCTTTCCATCTCCTCCCGCTGGTGCTGGTCGCCGGTTCCGCACTGGCGCAGGACAGCGAGGAGGACCGCGACCGCGGCTTCCTGACCGGACTGATCGAGGACAACCTCTCCGCCCCCGGCCTGTCGGTCCGGATCGACGGGTTCGACGGGGCACTCTCCTCCGAGGCGTCTCTCGATGTGCTCCAGATCTCCGACGACGAGGGCGTCTGGCTGCGGCTGGAAGATGTCGTGCTGGACTGGAACCGATCCGCCCTGCTGCGCGGCCGGCTGGAGGTCGAGGAGCTTTCGGCCGGTCTCATCCGGGTCGAACGCGCGCCCCTGCCCGCCGAAGGGGTCGAGGCGCTGCCCGATGCCGGCGCCTCCGGCTTCACCCTGCCCGACCTGCCCGTCTCCGTCGATATCGAGAGCCTGCAGGCCGACCGCATCGAACTGGGCGCGCCGTTGCTCGGGCAGGACGTCGCGCTGACGCTCGATGCATCGGCGCAGCTGGCCGACGGATCGGGCCAGGCCCGGATCGAGGCGCAGCGTCTGGACGGGGCGACGGGCACCTTCTCCATCGCGGTCGCCTTCGACGGCGAGACCGAGGAGCTGTCCGTCGACCTCGACATCACGGAGGAGGAGGGCGGCCTGGCGGCGACGCTGCTGCAGCTGCCCGGCGCCCCGGCGATCCGGCTGACCGTCGAAGGCGCGGGGCCGCTCGACGATTTCGCGGCCGACATCGCCATCGCCTCGGACGGGACGGAACGGCTGGGCGGGCAGGTCACGCTGATCGGAACCGAGGACGGCCGCGCCTTCGCCGTCGATCTGGGCGGCGACGTCACCTCGCTCTTCGCGCCGCGCTACCAGGCCTTCTTCGGCGACGACGTGGGCCTGGTCGCGCGCGGTCTGCAACGCGACGACGGCCGCCTGGACCTGACGGCGCTGCGCATCGACACGGAGGCCCTGACACTGGAGGGCGAGGCCCGGCTGGGGCCCGATGGCTGGCCCGTGTTCCTCGATATCGACGGCTCGCTGGAATCGGCCGACGGCACGCCCGTCCTGCTGCCGACCGCCGACAACAGCCAGCTGCGCCGCGCGCGGCTTTCGGTCACGCATGACGCCGACGTCTCGGACAACTGGTCGCTGGAACTCGCGGTGCAGGACTATTCCACACCGACGCTGACGCTGGGCGACGCGGCCCTGACCGCCAGAGGCATCCTCAGCCGGTCGGACGGGTCGGTCGACCGCGCCACCGCCGCGATCGAGGCGGCGCTCAACCAGCTGGATTTCACCGATCCGGCCCTGGCGCAGGCCGTGGGACCGCGCGTCGGCCTGACGGCGGATGTCGATTGGCGATCCGGGGCGCCGGTGCGCCTGTCGGACCTCGCGCTGACGGGGCCGGACTATCGGCTGACGGGGCAGGTCACGGCCGACAACACCGATGCCGAACGTCCGTTGACGCTGGGCCTCGACCTGCAGGCCGCGTTCGGGGATCTGTCGCGTCTGGCCGCGCTTGCCGGGCAGGACCTGTCCGGGTCGGCCGAGACGAGCCTGCAGGGCGAATTCGCCCCCGTGGCCGGCAGCTTCGATCTGTCGCTGGGCGCCACGACGCAGGACCTGGCGCTTGGCATTCCGCAGGCCGACGCGCTCCTCGCCGGCGAAACGACGCTGGCCATCGCCGCGCGCCGCACCGTGGACGGCACCTTCGTGGATGCGCTGCGCCTGGCCAGCGATCACCTGACCGCCACCGGCAGCGTCGCCCTGCTCGACGAGGAGTCGGCCCCGCGCCTGCAAGGTCGGACAAGCCGCGCGAGTTTCGAGGCGAGGGTCGAGGACGGCACCCGGATCGACCCGAGGCTGGATGGCCCGATCGAGGTCGCGGCCGATCTGAACCAGGGCGAGAACGGCACTTGGACCGGCACACTGGACGCGGTCGCGCCCCAGGGCGTCACCGTCTCGGCCAGCGGCACCCTGACCGGGCCCGCGCCGGACCTGACCTTTTCGGCCGCAATCCCCGATATCTCCGCCTTCGCCGAGGGCGTTCCGGGTGGCCTGAACCTGTCGGGCCGTGCCTTCGCGCGCGACGATATCTGGTCGGTCGAGGCGGACGCGGCCGGTCCGTGGGACCTGACGGCCCGTGTCTCGGGCCCGGTCACGGGGCCCGAGCCGCGCATCGCCTTCGACGCGCGCCTGCCCGACCTGAGCGGCCCCGTCCCCGCATTTGCGGATCAACCTGCGCTTGCCGGGCCGGTCAGCCTGGCGGGCACGCTTACGCAGGCGAACGGGCAATGGTCCGTCGACACCACGGCCGATGGCCCGTCCGGCGTCGCGCTGCGGGCCCGCGGCCCGGTGACCGGCGAGGACATGCGGCTGGCCTTCACGGGCACGGTGCCCGAACTCGGGAATTTCGTGCCCGCCATCGAAGGGCGGCTGGACCTGGAGGGCAGCATCGCGCGGATGGGCGAGGACTACGCCGCCGAGGTCACCGCCCGCGGCCCCTACGACGCCGTCGTGACCGCCGAGACGGTCCTGACCCGCACGCCGCTTCGCGTCGGGTTCACCGCCGACATCCCCTCGCTCGCCCCGATCGCCCCGGTCCCCGACGGCCTTTCCGTCTCGGGCGAGGCGATCCGCACCGATGACGGCTTCCGCGTCGACCTGGCCGGCACCGGACCCTATGCGGCGACGATCGACGCCACGCTCAACCTGGCCGATGGCATCCCTTCGGTCGATGCCTCGGGTCAGATCCCCGATGCGTCGGCACTGGCCCCGCAACTGCGGGGGCCGCTGAACTACGACGTGTCGGCCCGGCAGGAAGACGGCCAGTTCCGCGTCGAGGTCGAGGTGGACGGCGCACGGGGCCTGTCGGCCACCGTCTCGGGCATCGCCACGGGGCCCGACGCCGACCTGGCGTTCCAGGTGAACGCGGCCAATGTCGCGCCCTTCGTCCCCGGGCTGTCGGGCCCGCTGAACGCCGCAGGCCGCCTGTTTCGACAGGATGGGCAATGGGCGGTGGACCTCGACGCCTCCGGCCCGCTCGGTGCCACGCTCGATGCCGAAGGTGTCCTGACGGGCGCATCGCCCAATGCGCGCTTCACGCTGGCCGTGCCCGATGTCGGACCTTTGCTGCCCGATATATCGGGGCCACTGCGGGTCGAGGGAACCGCCCGGCAGGAGGGGGACGCCTATGCCGTGGATGTCGACCTGGACGGACCGGCGGGCACGAACGCGGCGGTGACGGGCCGCGTGGGCACCGATGCGACGCTGGACCTGTCGGTCACGGGCTCCGCCCCCCTTGGCCTCGCGAACGCCGCGCTTGCACCACGCCGTCTTGCGGGCGTCGCGCAGTTCGATCTGTCCGTGAACGGACCGCCGGCGCTGGACGCTCTCTCGGGGACGATCACCACCGAAGGCGCGGCCCTGTCGCTGCCGTCGCTGCGCAACGGGCTCGACGATATCGACGCGCGCGTGACCTTGTCGAACGGGCGCGCGGACGTGTCGCTGACGGCGTCGCCGCAATCGGGCGGACGGCTGGCCGTCGATGGGCCGGTGGACCTGTCGTCGCCCTTCGACGCGAACCTGGTGGCGGAGTTCGACATCACGCTCGAGGACCCGTCCCTCTACACCGCCGAGGTCGAGGGGCGCGTGTCCATCGATGGTCCGCTGACCGGCGGGGCGCTGATCGCGGGCGACATCCTGATCGACGGGGCCGAAATCGCCGTTCCCTCCTCCGGGCTGACGGCGGTGGGCGACCTGCCCGAGATCACCCACCTGAACACGCCCAGACCCGTCCAGCGGACCCTCGTCCGCGCGGGCCAGGACGACGATGGCGGCGCGGGAAATGGCGGCGACCCGGATGCGGGCGGACCGGTCTATCGGCTGGACCTCGACATTCGCGCGCCGGGGCGCATTTTCGTGCGCGGACGCGGGCTCGACGCGGAACTGGGCGGCGCCCTGGCCCTGCGCGGCACGACGGCCGACCCGGTGACCACCGGCGGGTTCGAATTGCTTCGCGGGCGTCTGGACATCCTGCAGCAGCGCTTCGTCCTCGACGAAGGATCGATCACCTTCCAGGGCGACCTGACGCCGTTCATCCGCCTGGTCGCCGAGACCGAGACGGACACGATCACCGCGGCCATCGTGATCGAGGGACCCGCGGACGCGATCGAGGTCAGCTTCGAATCCACCCCCGACGTCCCGCAGGAGGAAATCGTCGCCCAGATATTCTTCGGCCGCGACCTGAGCCAGCTCTCCCCGCTTCAGGCGCTGCAACTCGCCAATTCCATCGCCGTGCTGTCGGGGCGCGGCAGCGGCGGCCTTCTGGACCGGCTGCGCGGGGATGCGGGGCTGGACGATCTCGACGTGACGACCGACGACGAGGGCAACGTCGCGCTGAATGCCGGCAAATACCTCTCCGACAACGTCTATACGGATGTGCAGATCGACCAGAACGGGGATGCCGACATCTCGCTCAATCTCGATGTGACGCCGAACCTGACGGTGCGCGGCTCGGTCGGGGCGGCGGGTAACACGTCGCTCGGCCTCTTCTACGAGAAGGATTACTGATGTCTCCGTCCGAGGACATGGTCTGCTGCCCGGTCTGCGATGCCCTGCACGAGGTGGGCGAGGTGCCGGACGGGATGCGCCTGCGCTGCATCCGCTGCCGGACGCTGATCGCCGTCGACCGCCCAGAAGCCATCGTACGGATCGTGATCCTGGCGGTAACGTCGCTGATCCTGATGACGATCGTCGTCTTCTATCCCTTCCTCGAGCTGCGAAACGGTGTCTTCGACAGCCGCGCATCCGTGTTCGAGACGGCCATGAGCTTCAATCGCGGGATCATGGCGCCGCTCTCGATCGCGGTGACGTTCTTCGTGATCGTGCTGCCCGTGGCCCGCCTGCTCTCGCTGGTCTGGGCGCTGGGCCCGCTCAGCTTCGATGCGCCGCCCTTGCCGGGGGCGGCCTTCGCCCTCAGGCTGGCCGAGACGCTACGCCCCTGGGCCATGGCCGAGATCTTCATGGTCGGCGTGGCGGTGGCGCTGGTGAAGCTGGCCGACCTGGCCACGCTGTCGATGGGCCCGGCGTTCTGGTCATTCGCGGCCATCGTCTTCATAACGGCGCTTCAGGACACGCAGATGAGCAAGCATACGATATGGACGGCTCTGGACATCGCCACGCGGCGCTGACCGCGCGCGACGCCGGCCTCGTCGGCTGTCGGCACTGCACCCGTGTCTGGCCGCTGGGGACCGAGATCTGCCCGCGTTGCGGCGGCGGGATCGAGAGCCGTGATCGCACCTCGATGCAACGCGTCTGGGCTTGGTGGCTGGCGGGGCTTCTGTTCTACATCCCGGCGAACATCTACCCGATGCTCATCACGCGGACGGTCGGGCTGGAATCCGACGCCACGATCGTGGGCGGCGTGATCGAGCTGATGCATTACGGCGCCTATGGCGTCGCGGGGATCGTTTTCTTCGCCAGCGTCATCATCCCCGTCGGAAAATTCATCGCCATCGCCTATCTGGCCGTGATCGTGCGGCGGCCGCATGGCCACAAGCCGCAGCACCTGCTCCATCTCTACGAGGTGGTGGAATGGATCGGGCGCTGGTCGATGATCGACGTCTTCGTCGTGGCCATCCTCGCGGCGCTGGTGCAGTTCAATCTGCTGGCGACGATCAATCCGGGTATCGCCGCGGTTTGCTTCGCGCTATCGGTCGTCTTCACGATGCTTGCCGCGATGAGTTTCGACAGCCGCCGCATATGGGACGAGATCGAACGGATCTCGAACGAGAACCGGAAATGACCGACGACCCGAACCGCCCCGCCACCCCGGTCGCCGAACCGCGCCGCCGCCGTCGCGGCGTCGTCTCGGCCGTGTGGCTGGTGCCGATCATCGCCATCCTGATCGCGCTGGCCATCGCCTATCAGTCCTGGTCCGACCGCGGCGTGCAGATCGTCGTGGCCTTCCCCGACGCATCGGGCGTGACCCCCGGCCAGACCACCCTGCGCTACCGCGAGGTGACGGTCGGCGTGGTCGAGGATGTGGGCTTTACCGCGGACCTGAGCCAGGTGAACGTCTATATCCGGGTCAACAAGGACGTGGCCCCCTTTCTGGACGACGACGCCAGCTTCTGGATCGTCCAGCCCGAGGTCACGGCGCGCGGCGTGCAGGGCCTGAACACGATCCTGTCGGGCACCTATGTCGAAGGCACCTGGGACAACGAGATCGGCGAGCCGCAGGTCGCGTTCCTGGGCGACGAACGCGCGCCGATCGTGCCGCCGGGTGTCGAGGGGACGGCGATCGTCCTGCGCGCCAAGGACAGCTCCCGGCTGGGGCCTGGCGCGCCGATCCTCTATCGCGGGATCGAGGTGGGCGAAGTGGCCGCGCCGCGCCTGTCGCCCGACGGGACCGAAGTGCGCGTCGACGCCTTCGTCCTCGCCCCCTACGACCGGCAGCTCTCGACGTCCACGCGGTTCTGGGACGCCTCGGGCGTCTCGGCCACGTTGGGCGCCGGCGGCGTGGAACTGCGCATCGGATCCATCGCCTCCATCCTGGAGGGCGGGGTCAATTTCGACACGCTGATCTCCGGCGGTGATCCGATCGGGACCGGCTACGTCTACAACATCTTCGAGGACGAGGAGGCCGCGCGCGCCTCCACCTTCGAGACGCCGGCCGAACGCTCGGTCTCCATCGGCGCGCTGTTCCCGACGGCCGCCTCGGGCCTGGCCGAAGGCGCGATCGTACGCTACCGCGGCATCCGGGTGGGAACCGTGACGCGGGTGACGGGCTTCATCCGGCCCGACGACCCGGACGGGGTGGTGCAGCTTCTCGCGGTGATGGCGCTTCAGCCGACGCGCATGGGGCTGGAGGATGGCCTGAACGACCTGGACGGGATCGACTTCATCGACCGCCTGGTGGCCGACGGGATGCGCGCCAAGCTCGTCTCCACCTCGCTGTTCGGAGGGGATCTGGCGATCGAACTCGTCGACATCGAGGACGCCCCGGTGGAGCATCTGGAGATTGGCCTCGCCTCGAACCCGCTTCTGCCCACGGTCGAGGCCGACATCTCCGGACTGACGGCCAGCGCGGAGTCGGTTCTCGACCGGATCAACGACCTCCCGATCGAAGATCTGTTGGCTTCGGCAACCGACCTCCTGGACAACATCAACCGGATCGCCGCCGACGACGCGACCCGGGCCATCCCCGAGGAGGTCCTGGCCCTGCTGACCGACGGGCAGGGCCTGGTGCGCGACGGCCGCAACATCCTGTCCTCGCCGCAATTCGCGGGCGTCCTGGCCGATGTCGAGGCGATCACCGGCGACCTGCGCGACATCACCGCGGACATCGCGGAACGCGAGGTGACGGCGTCGCTGGACGCGGCCCTGGTGGCCGCCGCGGCCGCGGCCGAGAACATCGCGGCCGGCACCGGCAATCTCGACGCGCTGACGGGCTCGGCGCAGGCGGCGCTGGACGGTGTGACGGGCCTTCTGGAGGACGAGAACACGCAGGCCCTGCCCGGCCTCGCGCGTGAGACGCTGCAGGGAACGCGCGATCTGGCGAACGCCCCGGAAATCGCGGCGATCCTGGCCGACACCGCAGCGGCCACGGCCGACATCCGCGCGATCCTCGCGCCCTTCGACGGCACCGCACTGGCCCAGACCGTGGACCGTGCGCTGGTCTCCATCGACGAGGCGGCGGCCAACGTCGCCGCCGGGACGGCCGATCTGGGCCCGCTGCGCGCGCGAATCGACGGCGTGGTGGCGGCCGCGGACGCGCTTCTGGCCTCGGCGGACACGCAGGCGCTGCCCGGCGCGGCGCGGGGCCTGCTGGAGGATGGGCGCGCCCTCGTCGCGGCGCCCGAAGTCCGGACGATCCTGACCGAACTCGCGACCGTCACCGCCGACATCCGCGCCCTGACCCAGTCGCTGGCCGAGCAGGAGGCGGCGACCCGCCTGACGACGGCGCTCGACGCCGCCGCGCGGGCCGCGACCAGCGTCGCACAGGGCACCACGAACCTGCCGGAACTGTCCGGATCGGCGCAACGTGTGCTGGCTCAGGCCGAGGCGCTGGGTGCGAACCTCAACACGCTTGCGGAAAAGGCGAACGCGCTGGCCCTGGACGAACTGGTCGACTCGACGACACAACTGATGCGAACGGCCGACGCGTTTCTCAGTTCGGACGAGGCCGACGACGTTCCCGTCGTGCTGGTCGACACGCTGGAGGAGTTGCGCAGCACCATCGAGACCATCCGGACCGGCGGAACGCTCGACAACCTCAACGCAACGCTTCGATCCGCCGCCGGTGCCGCCGACGGCATCCGCGTCGCGGCGGAGGATCTGCCGACTCTCGTGGCGCGACTGCAGGCGCTGTCGAACGAGGCCAGCACCCTGCTCGGCACCTATGGCGAGGGCAGCCGCGTGAACACCGAACTCTATCAGGCCCTGCGCGCCGCGACGCGTGCCGCCGAGGATGTCAGTTCGCTTTCGCGGACGATCGAACGCAACCCGAACTCCCTGCTGCTAGGACGCTGAACCATGAAACTGCCCCTCGCCGCCCTCCTCTTCGCGCTCGCCGCCTGTACCGAGACGCAGTATTTCGCGCCGCCCCCTTCCACGACCGACCTGCGCGTCAACGTCGCGGCGTCCACGGTGCAGGTGAACGAAATCTCGATCCCCGAATACGCCATCAATCAGGAAATCCCGATCCAGCAGGCCGACGGCGCGCTGCTGACGAATACCGACAAGCTGTGGGCGGACTTGCCGGACCGCGCCATGCAGGCCTCGCTGACGCGGCATCTGAACACGATCACCGACGCCCGTGTCGCCGCCGAACCCTGGCCCCTGTCGGGCTTTCCCGACGTCGAGCTTTCGGTCTTCGTCGAGGACATGATTGTGCGCGCGACGGGCGATATCCGCTTCACAGGCATCTACGCGATCCGGTCCGAAACCGGGCGGGACAAGGTCGGGAACTTCGCGCTCTCGGCACCGGTGGCGGATCTCGACAGCTATTTCGCCATCATCGCGGCGCATGAGGCGGTCTGGCTGCAACTGGCCGAACAGCTCGCACGGGACCTCTGAGCGGCGACGGCACGGGTCATCTCCGCAGGCGCGCGAACCCCGGATCATAGGGGGCGGGCGCGATCACGCGGGCCGGGCGGGACGTGCCGATCATGTCGACCTCCAGCGCCGTGCCTTCGGCTGCGCAGGCCGGTTTCACGAAGGCCAGCCCCAGGTTGAGCCCGGTGCGGTGGCCCATCGCGCCGGACGTCACCGTGCCGACGATCCCGCCATGCGACGTCACGGAAGCCCCCGCTCGAGCCGGCGCGTCGTCGGCGTCGATGGCAAGCGTCACCAACCGCCGGGTCGGCCCCGCTGCCTTGCGCGCGGCCAGTGCCTCGGCCCCGACATATCCCCCGCCGTCGCGCACGAAGCGCTCCAACCCTGCCTCGTAGGGGTCGAACTCGGTCAGGATGTCGGCCTTCCAGTGCAGGAACGACTTCTCCAACCGCATCGATTCCACCGCGCGCGACCCGAAGAGCGTCGCCGCCCCCGCCGCGCGCAGCGTGCGCCAGGCGGCGGCCAGGCTCTCATTCGGGACGTGGATCTCGTAGGCCAGTTCCCCTGAAAAGCTGACCGACATGACCGTGGCCGGGGCGACGCCCAGCTCCGCCGTGCGGACCGACAGCCAAGGGAAGGCTGCGGCCGACCAGTCGCCCCGCGCGGCACGCGACAGCACCTCGCGCGATCGCGGACCGGCCAGCAGCAGGATCGTGTGCGAGGTCGTGAGGTCCGTAATCGCGACGTCCTCGCCCGGCCCCAGATGCGCATCCATCCAGTCGCGGTCGTGCCACTGCGCCGCCGCCGCCGAGCCGAGCAAGACGCGGCCTGGCGCCACGTTCGCCACCGTCACTTCCGACTTGAGGCAGCCGTGGCCGTTCAGCCAGTAGGTCAGGCCCATGCGGCCCGGCTTGCGGGGAATGCGCGAGCAGGACAGCCGCTCCAGAAAGGCATGCACGTCCGTGCCGGTCAATTGGAAGCGCGAGAAGCCCGAGATTTCGGTAAGCGCGACATCCTCGGCCACGGCGCGGACCTCCCGGGCGATCAACGGCTCGGCATCGGTGAAGCGGAAGGAATGCGCCTCGGCGAACCCCTCCGGGGCGACGTATTCCAACCGTTCCCAGCCGGCGACCACGCCCATATGGGCGCCCTCCTCGACCAGCGTTCCGGTCAGGGGCGTCGTGCGCAAAGGGCGCCCGGCGGGCCGATGTTCATGCGGGAAGTGGAAGCGGAACTCGTTGCGGTAGTCCTCGACCGCCTTCTGGGCCGTATAGGCGACCGTGCCATGAGCCAGGAAACGGCGCGGGTCGAGGCACCAGGTGTCCACCTCGGCCTCGCCATGCACGATCATCTGCGCCAACAGCCAACCATGCCCGCCGCCCTCGCCCAGCCCCGCACGCAGGCCGGTGATGCAATAGGCGCCCCTGAGCCCCGGCACCGGCCCGACCAGCGGCGCCCCGTCGATCGTATAGGTGATCGGGCCGTTCACCACCTGCTTGATCCCCGCCGTGGCGAGCGCCGGCATCCGCGCCATCGCCCCCTCGATCACGGGCATGACCCGGTCGAGGTCGTCGGGCGAAAGATCCATCGTGAAATCCGGGTCGATCCCGTCCAACCCCCAGGTCTCGCAGTCCTGTTCGTAGAAGCCGACCAGCAGGCCGTCACGCTCCTGCCGGGAATAGAAGTCGCTGATCGGACAGCGCAGCAGCGGGATGCGGCGTCCGGCGTCCCGCACCTCCGCCATGTCCTCGGTGACGAAATACTGATGCTCCATCGATGCGACCGGCAGGCGATGACCCATCATCGCGGCGATCTCGTTGCAGCGGTAGCCACCAGCGTTGACGACGATCTCGGCCTCGATCTCGCCCATGGGCGTGGTAAGATGCCAGCCCTCGCCCTGCCGCGCGATCGCCGTTACGGGGCATCTGCGCACGACCTCGGCACCCGCGCGACGCGCGCGCGCTAGCAGCGCATTGCAGAGCTGCGACGGATCGATATGCCCGTCATGGGGGTCCCAAAGGCCGCCCGCCAAGCCGTCGGTGTCGATCAGCGGATGGCGGCGGGCACATTCGGCGGCGTCGATGACCTCCCAGTGCTGCCCCATCCCCCGCGCCATCGAGGCGAAGTGCCGATACCCTTCCATCGTGCGGGCATCGCCGGCCAGTCGGATGCCCCCGTCGCCGTAATTGTATCCGACCGGGTGATCCGGATCGGCGGCCAGGTCCCGGTAGAGCGCGATGGAACGGGCTTTCAGCGCCACCATCGTCTGGTTCATCCCGAAGGAGGTCACCTGCGCGGCCGAATGCCACGTCGTGCCCGACGTGATCTCGTCGCGTTCCAGCAACAGGACGTCGGACCAACTCTCCTGCGTCAGGTGATAGAGGGCCGAGCACCCCGCGATGCCACCCCCGATGACGACGACCCGTGCCCGACTGCGCATCCGCCCCTCCCGAACTGGTGCCGCAACCTCATTCCGGGCCGGCCCGAGGCGCGTCAATCCGTGGAACGCGGTTTCAAGCGATTTGAAACGCCGTTTTCAATCGGCGGGAGGCCGAGACGGCGCTTGCCCCGACGTCCCCCGTGGGCGCAGATGTGGGGGGTGAGCTTGACATGCGGGAGGTTCGGATGGGCGAGGTCGGGCGCAAGAGGGCCGGCGGGCGGCGCGCGCGGGTCGCCCAACGGGCCGCCCCACCGGTCCAGAACCCCTGCCCGCCGGGCCAGCGTGGCGGGATGTACCGCCCGCTGACCGAGGCGCAGCTCGACGCGATCACGGACACCGCGCTGCGGCTGTTGGCCGAACTCGGCATGGGCGAGGTGCCCGACCGGCTGGCGCGCGACCTGCTGGCCGCAGGCGCCGAACGGGCCGGCGACCGTATCCTGATCCCGCGCAAGACCACGCGGCGCGCGATCGATCTGGCCGCGAAGCGTTTCACGCTTCATGGGCGCGACCCGGCGCGGTCGATCGAAATCGGCGGCGACGCGGTCCATTTCGGGACGGGCGGGGCGGCTGTGCAGGTGCTGGACCTCGACACCGGGCTCTACCGGCCCTCCACCCTCGCGGATCTGCGCGACTTCACCCGGTTGCAGGACACGCTCGCCAACGTGTCGTGGTTCACGCGCTGCTGCGTCGCGACGGACATGCCGTCCGATCTGGACCTCGACGCGAACACGCTGCATGCGCTGCTCGCCAACACGACCAAGCCCGTGGCCACCTCTTTCACGACGGCCGCGACGATGCCGCCGCTGATCGCAATGCTCGACATCGCGGCGGGCGGGCCGGGGGCCTTCGCCGAACGGCCCTTCCTCACGACGCATATCAGCCCGGTGATCTCGCCGATGCGGTTCGGAGAGGACGCCGTCGCGGTCCTCTATGGTTGCCTGGCGGCGGGCATTCCCGTCTCTTGCATCACCGCCGCGCAATCGGGTGCCACCGCGCCCGCCACGCTGGCCGGGTTTCTGGCGCAATCCCTGGCCGAGACGCTGGCCTCCCTGGTCGCGGTGAACGCGATCCGGCCCGGCTTTCCGATGGTGTTCTCGAACTGGCCGCTGGTGGTCGACCTGCGCACCGGGGCATTCACCGGCGGCGGCGGCGAGATCGCGGTGCTCAACGCGGCCTCGGCGCAGCTTACGAACCGGTTGGGCCTGCCCTCGGGCGTCGCGGCCTCGATGACGGACGCCAAGTCGATCGACGCGCAGCACGGCTCCGAAAAGGCGCTGACCGCGCTCGCCGCAGGGCTCGCGGGGGGCAACCTGATCTACGAGTCCTCGGGCATGACCGCCTCCCTGCTCGGCGCGTCCTTCGAGGCCTTCGTGCTCGACGACGAGATGCATTCGGCCATCTACCGTATCCTGCGCGGGGTCGAGGTGGACGAGACCACCCTGGGCTTCGAGGCGATCCGCGAAGCCGTGCTGGGCGAGGGTCACTTCCTCGGGCACCCACAGACCTATGCCGCGATGGAACGCGATTACCACTATCCCGCCCTCGCCGACCGCGTCCCACCGTCGCAATGGGCCGAGGAAGGCGCCCAAGACGCATGGGGCCGTGCGCGCGGGCGCGCGCGCGGCATCCTGAAGACGCACCGCCCCGACTACCTGACGCCGGACCAGGACGCGGCCATGCGCGACCTCGCACCGATCAGGGATTGACGCCCTCTGGCCGAAGGTGGTCGCGCAGCCAGGGGAACCGTTCGGTGGCGGGGGCCACGCAGGCTTCGACGAGCAGATCGCGCAGCAAATCCGCGATCCGCGAGCCGACGTCCCGCGGCCCGTCGCCCCGGCCGAAAAGGGCGACGTGGCGAGAGAAGGCGGGGATCGGCAGGGGCTGCAGACGCACCGCGTCGCGATAGCGCCAGACCCGTTCATAGGCCACCGGGGTGGTCACGGCCCAGCCCTGCCCCGCCGCGACAAGCGCCAGGATCGAGGCGGTCTCGTCGAACTCGTATCGCGAGGCGGGTGCGAGGCCGTTGCGTCGCAGCTGCGCATCGATCTGGCGTCCCAGCAGATGGCGCGCGGCGTAGCGCAGCATCGGCAGGCCGTCGCCCTGCAGGTGCGCGATCGGCGGAGTGTCGTCGTCTTTCGCCACTGCCATCACGAATGGGTCGCGCAAGAGCGGTTGCACGGTCAGCCCTGACGGCACGGCGCCCGCGTCCGCCGCGACGGCGAAATCGATCTCCCGCGCGGCCAGCTGTTCGAGCGCGTCGAGGCTGGTCAGGCTGCGAACCGAGAGCGACGCCCGCGGCATCGTCCGTGCCAGGGCCAGGGCAAGGTCGGGGCCGATCCGTCCCTCCAGCTCGTCGATGAGCCCCAGCCGAAGCACACGCGTAGCGGAGACGGCACCGATTTCGGTCTCGCTCCGCGCGAGCCGGATCTGGCGCAGCCCCTCCTCTATGCGAAGCAGGAAGTTCTGCCCCTGTGCGGTCAGCCGCAGGGGACGGCGCCCCCGATCCAGGAGCGTCGTGCCCAGCTCACCCTCCAGCCTGGCGAGGTGGTGAAAGACCGAGCTGATGGAGATGTCGAGTTCCCGGGCGGCATGGCGCAGGGAGCGGGTCCGCGCGACCGTCTCGAAGACCTCGAGCGCTTGGAGGGACATTCCCGATCGCATCTACATCCGCGTAGTTTCCATAAGTTCGAAACACTGGTTTCGGATACGGCGATTCGTCAATCGATCGCGCCCGGCCCTCCACGGGATACCCTCGCCGCGCGGCCTCCCGGGCTTCGCCCATGTTCCATTTCCGTCACGCGTCCATGTGGCGGTCGAGGTGCTGGATCAGGACCGGAGTGAGGTACATCGGAACTTGGTAGCAACCGACGAAGATCATCAGGGGCGCCGCGACCTCGGGCGGCAGCACGATGAGGAAGAGCGCGATATTGCGGTTCCCCGCGTAGATCGCCGTTGCGACCGGCGCGCGGAGACGGGCACGGCGGCAGACGGCCATGGCCCCGGCGACGAGCAGCAGGTTGACGGCGAACGCCACGGCGAGCCAGCCGGCCAGCCGCAGCGGGTCGCTTCGCAACAGGGGTCCGATCGCGCTCATCAGGCCGACGACGACAACGGCCAGCAACAGGGCGGCGGCCCCGTCCAGCGCGGCCTGTGCGTCGGGGGCGCCCAGCCGGGGCAGCAAGCGCCGGGCCGCGAAGCCCAGACCCACCGCCAGCAGGATCGCCCCCATCAACCCCGCCGCGAGTTGCAGCGCCCCGACCGCGCCCTGCCCCGCGGGATCGAGGATCAGCAGAACCGGCATGGCCGTGACCGGGAACAGTGCCGTGCCCAGGACCAGCAGCTGCATCCCGGGCGACGGATCCCGCCCGACCATGATGGCGAAGTTCGGCGCGCCGGTGAGCGAGGGCGCCGCCAGCATCAGCGAGATCGCCAGGGCAAGCGGCCACTGCGAAACGCCGGCCAGCGCGAAGATCGCGACCGCCATAAGCGGCGCGACAATTTGCAGGACGACAACCCGGCCGATGCTGGGGGCCAGCCTGTCCAACGCACCGAGGGCACGTCCCGCGCCGACGCGGATCGCGGTCACGAACAGCAACAGACCGACCAGATGTCCCACCCAGGGGCGCAGCATCTCGGCCAGGTCCGGCAACAACAGCCCGGCGCAGAGGCCCCCGATCAGGCAGTGACGCCCATACCGGCCGATCCAGGCGAGGAGCCGGATCACGTCTATCCCGGCGCTTGCCGCATGGTTTCGGGTAGCCACATCGCGACGTCCGGAAACCAGATCAGGACGAAGCACATCAGGACCATGATCGCGAACATCGGCAGGGCGGCGCGGGTGATGTAGCCCATTTCGTGTTCGGTCATGCCCTGCAGCACGAAAAGGTTGAAGCCGATAGGCGGCGTGATCTGCGCCATCTCAACCACGACGACGACGAAGATGCCGAACCAGATCAGGTCGATCCCCGCCTCGCGGACCATCGGCTCGACCACTGCCATGGTCAGCACCACCGAGGAGATGCCGTCGAGGAACATGCCCAGCACGATGTAGAATACCATCAGGATCATCAGCAGCTCGAACCGCGACAGGTCCATGGTGGCAATCCCGTCGGCCAGCGCGCGCGGCAATCCGGTGAAACCCATCGCAAGCTTTAGGAAGGCCGCACCGGCCAGGATCAATGCGATCATCGCCGAGGTTCGCGTGGCGCCCATCAGGCTTTCGGTGAAGGTGCCCCAGGTGAGCGATCGTTGCCCCGCCGCCAGCGCCAGCGCGCCGATGACGCCGATGGCCGCCGCCTCGGTCGCGGTGGCGTAGCCCGCGTACATGGAGCCGATGACCACGAAGATCAGGCACAGGACCGGGATCAGGAAGCGCGAATTCCGCAGCTTGTCGACGAACGACATGCCGGTTTCCTGCTTGGGATTCCAAGACCCCGACACCTTGGAGAAGATCGCGACATAAGCCATGAACATCAGCGCGAGGCACAGGCCGGGAAACACACCGGCGAAGAAAAGCTGGGTGATCGATTCATTGACCGTCACCCCGTAGACGATCAGCGCCAGCGATGGCGGGATCATCAGGCCCAGCGTCGCCGCGCCCGCCAGCGTTCCGATCACGATGCGCTCGGGATAGTCGCGGGCACGCAGTTCGGGGATGGACATCTTGCCCACCGTCGTCAGCGTGGCCGCAGACGAACCCGACACGGCGGCGAAAACCGTGCAGCCGACGATGTTGGTATGCACCAGCCCCCCCGGCAGCCGCGCCAGCCAGGGGCTGAGGCCGCGGAACATGTCCTCCGACAGGCGCGTGCGGAACAGGATCTCGCCCATCCAGATGAACAGCGGCAATGCCGTCAGCGTCCAGCTCGAAGAAGAGGCCCAGATCGTCGTGACCATCGTGTCACCGACGGGACGCGTGGTGAAAAGCTCCATGCCCACCCAGGCGACGCCCATCAGCGCGAGGCCGACCCAAACGCCGGTGCCCAGCAACAGGAAAAGGACCCCGAGGAACAATCCGATGGCGGCAAGTTCTTCCATGCCCTACTCCGCGTAGCTTTGGTCGACGATGTCGCGCGTGATGCGGTGATCCCCCCGGAAGATGACGTGCAACAGGTTGTCCGTCAGCGCGATGGCGAGGATGCCGCCGCCCAGAACCATCACCGACTGGGGAATCCAGATAGGTGTCGCGTCCTGGGCCTGACTGACCTCGCCGAACTTCCACGACCAATAGGTGAACCAGTAGGCATAATAGGTGAAGTACCACGCCACCGCCGTCGCGACCGCGAAGCACCAGATCTCCATCAAACGCCGGATGCCGGCGGGCACGCTGTTGAGGACCAGCGACACGCGGATATGCGCGCCCCGGTTCAACGCATTGGCGAAGGCGAAGAAGCTGGCCGCGGCCATGGCGTAGCCCGCGTAGTTCGCGGCGCCCGGGAAGATTTCGCCCGTCCAGCGCGCGACCATCTGCGCCACGATCAGCAGCAGGATCGCCACGAGGCAGAGCGCGGCCAGCACACCGGCAGCCAGATAGAGAAGGTCGAGCACGCGGCGGAGGCCGCGAAGGGCAGCGGTCATGGCCTCTCTCCCGCGTTGGAATGGGATCCGCCCCGACCCGCCGTCCATAAGGCGGGCCGGGGCGACGGGCCTACTGGGCCGCGCCGTAGCTGTCGACGATCTCGGCGCCCGTCTCGCCGGCGGCCTCCAGCCATTCCTCCGTCATCGTGTCACCGATGGCCTTGAGCTCTTCCATCAGGGCGTCGTTGGCCGGCTCGACCGTCATGCCGCCGTCACGAAGGCCCGCCAGGGTGAAGCCTGTGTACTCCTTCGCGCGCCATGTCGCCGCGTATTCGGCCATCTGCGCACAAGCCTCGATGACGTTCTTGTTGCCCTCGGACACACCCTCCCAGACGTCGGAATTGATGAGCATGTAATTGCGCGGCAGCCAGGCATCGACCGAGTAGAAGTGGCTCAGGCTCTCCCAGACCTTGCGGTCGTAGCCCGTGGCCCCCGACGAAACCATCGATTCGGCCACGCCGGTGGCGAAGGCCTGGCTGATCTCGGCCGCCTCGATCTGCACGGGCAGCATGCCGGTCAGCTCCGCCAGGCGGTTGGTGGCATTGTTGTAGGACCTGAACTTGATCCCCTCCATCTCGGCGACGGAGTTGATCTCGCGGTCGAAGTAGAGCCCCTGGGGCGGCCAAGGCGCAGAATAGAGCAGCGTCAGGTTCTGTTCGGCCAGCAGCTCCTCGAGATGCGGCTTGACGATTTCATAGAGCTTGTCGTGCTCGTCGAAGGACGAGACCAGAAACGGGATGGAATCCCACCCGAACAGCGCGTCCTCGTTCTGGTGGCCCGAGAGAAGCCGCTCACCGATGGGCACCTGGCCCGTCTGCACCGCGCGCTTGATGTCGGCACCCGCGAAGAGCGAGCCGGAGGGGTGGGTCGTCACCTCGATCTCGCCGCCGGTTCCGGTGGTGATGCATTGCGCGAACTCGGCGCCGGTGACCGAATGGAAGTTGGAGCCGGCATAGGCCATCGGCAGATCCCACTTTTCCTGGGCGAGCGCTGGCGCCGCGCACAGGGCTGCCCCGATCAGCGGCAGGCAGGTCTTGGTGAACTTGGTCATCTTCTTCTCCCTCTTGGTGGTCGGCTCGTTCCTCCGGAGCCCTTGTCGGGCCGCAGCCCCGTTTGGTTACGACCCTACGCGAAACGCATCGGATCGAAAGCCCGCAGGTCGGTGTTCACGGGCTTTCCGGCCACGAGGCCCGCGACGATGCGGCCCGTCTTGGGCCCGCCCGTCAGCCCGATGTGATGGTGGCCGAAGGCCGTGAAGATGCCGCTATCGCGCACCTCGCCGATCAGGGGCAGGCTGTCGGAGGGCGCGGGACGGTGGCCCAGCCACTCGACCTCCCCGCCGTATCGCAGGTTGGGAAAGGCCGCCCGGGCCTTGCGTCGCAGCAGGTCGAGCGCCGGCCGGGACGGCCCGGCCTTCAGCCCGCCGAACTCCACCACGCCGGCACAGCGCAGACCGGCATCCATCGGCGTGGCGACAAATTTCCCGCTGGCCACCATGACCGGATGCGAAGGGCCGCCGGAGGCGTCCTCGAAGATGATGTGATAACCACGTTCGGTCTCGATCGGGATGGACAGGCCCAGCTTGGCCATCAGCGGGCCGGACCAGACGCCTGTCGCCAGGATCGCCCGGTCGCAGGGCTGGCGTCCCCCGTTCGTCAATACGGCCGTGACCTTGCCGTCCGCCAGCTCCACGTCGGTGATCTCGGCACGCAGGATCGTGCCGCCCATCCCCTCGAACACATCGGCCAGCGCCTTGGTATACGCGCCGGGATCGCGGACGAAGGCATGGTCTGTCATCGTGGCCAGCAGACCGATCCCGGTCGACAGGCTCGGCTCCCGCTCCTGCACGGCGGGGCCTTCGGCGATCTCGGGCACGAAACCCGCCTCCCGGCGCAGCGCCCAGGTATAGGCATCCGCCTCGAAGGCCGCACGGTCCGCATAGGCAAAGGAATAGTCGCTTTCCGTCAACCAATCGGCGGCGTCCGTCCCCGCCGTCAACGCCTTGTGCTGCGCGACGCCGTCGCCCACGATCTTCTCCAGCCCCAGGGCGATCCGGCGCGTGTCTGCGTCGTTTGCATGCGACAGGTACTTGCGCAACCACGGCAACAGCCTGGGCAGATAGCCCCATCGCAGGAACAGCGGGAAATCCGGGTTCATCAGCATCCGCGGCGCCTTGGCGATCAGGCCGGGGGCCGTGACCGGCGCGACGGAGCAGGCGGCGACGACGCCGGCATTGCCATGCGACGTGCCTTCGCCGGGCGGCAAGCGGTCGATCACGACGACCTCCGCCTCGCCGAAACGGCGCAGCCAGATCGCGGTCGACATGCCCACGATGCCGGCGCCGGCTATGATGATGCGCTCGGTGATGGGCGCCCTCCCCCCGCGTTCCGACCATCGGACTTCGTCGGACGGACGTGCCGAAATATCGCGTCGGATCTGTATACGGATCAGGGCACAGGATTGCCTTCAATGCAAGTCTGACGCTAGTCTGACCCCGCGAGCGAGGGAGAGAGGGCGATGGGCATCGTCGAGCCGGAAACCGAAGACACGGTCGGAAAGGTCTACGGCGCCCTGCGTGCGAAGGCGTCCTCCTTCGCGTTCAAGCCGGGCGAACGGATCAACGAGTCGGCCCTCTCACGCGAATTGGGGGCAAGTCGTACGCCGCTGCGCGAGGCGCTCAATCGGCTCGCCGCCGAAGGGTTCGTGGATATCCGGGCCGGGCGTGGCTTCTATTGCCGAGAGTTGTCGGGCACGCGGATCCGCCATCTCTACCAGGCGCGCATGGCCATTGAATGTGAGGCGGTGCGCGCGGCGACGGCCCGGGCGACGGCCGACGACATCGCGGCGATCCGCGACTGGCTGGGCACGACCGCCGCGGATTATGCCGGATCGACGGACCCCGGACACCTGCTGGAGTTGGACGAGGCGTTCCATGACCGCGTGACCGGCCTGTCCGCCAACCCCGAACTGGCGCGGATGCTGGTCAATATCTACGACAAGATCCGCTTCGTGCGGATGGCCGACCTGCGGATGCTCCGGGCCGAGGGCGGCACCACCACGAAGGGCCACCTCGCGATCCTGGACTGTATCGCGGCCGGCGATCCGGCGGCGGCGGCCGAGGCCATGCGGAGCCATATCGCGCAGCGCGCGCCGCATGCCGCGGAGGCCGTGCGCCATGCCTTCGCCGACCTCTACGCGCCGCAGTCCTGACATGGAGCAGGCGGGCGGGAAGACGGTCTTCGGGGCAAGTGTCGGCATCCTGATGCTGAACACGCGGTTCCCGCGCATCCCCGGCGACATCGGCAACGCGACGACCTGGCCCTTTCCGGTGCAGTACAACCGCGTGGACGCGGCGACGCCCCAGAACGTGGTCCGGGGCGAGGCGACCGATCTGCTGGGGCCTTTCGTCGATGCCGGTCGGGAACTGGTCGCGCTGGGCTGCGACGGCATCGCCACGAATTGCGGGTTCCTCGCGCCGTTCCAGACCGAGATGGCCGCCGCGCTGGGCGTGCCCGTCGCGGCGTCGTCCCTGCTGCAGGCCGGCCTCGTGCAACAGACGCTGCCGGCCGACCGGCGGCTGGGCATCCTCACCATCTCGGCGGAGACGCTGGGGGCGGCGCACCTGGCCGCCGCGGGCATCCCCGCCGGCACGCCCGTCGTCGGCACCGGTGCCGGATCCCACTTCACCGAGGCGATCCTATCGGATGCCGCAAGGATCGACTTCGCGCAGGCGCGCGCGGACAATGTCGCCGCCGCGCGCCGCCTTGTCGCGGACCATCCCGATGTGGGTGCGATCCTGCTGGAATGCACCAACATGGTTCCCTACGCCGCCGATATCCGCGCGGCGACCGGACGGCCCGTCTTCTCCATTTATACCCATCTGCTGTGGTTCCAGGCCGCGCTCGCACCCCGGCGCTTCGGCGACCGTATCGACGACACGCGCCTGCCGGACGGTCAGGCCCCGTGACCGACCATCGCGTCACCGGCATGCGCCTGCATTGCGTTTCCATCCCCGCCCGGGCCACCCATTCGCATGGATCGGGCGATGTCGGCGGGATCGAGGCCGTACTCTGCGAACTGACTACCGGGAGCGGTTTGACCGGCTGGGGCGAGGCGTCCCCCTGGCCCGTCTTCACCGGCACCGTGGAAGGCGCCGCCGCCGCGCTCGACCGCTATTTCCGGCCGCTCGTGATCGGGCGCGACCCTGTGCTGGTGGAGCCGATCCTGTGGCAGGCGGACCGGGTCCTGGTCGGCCACCCCGAGGCGAAGGCCGCCTTGGAATGCGCTCTCCTGGATCTCGCGGGGCAGATCGCGGGGCTACCCATCGCCGAGATGGTCGGCGGGCGCCACCGCGACGCGATCCCCCTCAGCTTCTCGGTGGCCAATCCCGATTTCGACGCCGATCTCGAGGACATCGCCGCGATCTGGGACAGCGGCGTGCGCATCTTCAAGCTCAAGACCGGCTTCGGCGACCATGCCTTCGACCTGATGCGGCTGGAGCGTCTGCGCGAAACCTATGGCGACGCTGCCCGTCTGCGCATCGACTACAACCAGGGCCTGCGCGCCTACGACGCGATCCGCCGCATCAGGGACCTCGAGGCGTTCCGCCCCGATCTGGTCGAACAGCCCGTCCCGATGCACGCACGCGAGGCGCTGGCCGAAATCACGCGCGCCGTCGACGTCCCCATCATGGCCGACGAAAGCGTCTTCGACGTCCGTGCGGCCCAGCGTGGCGCCGCGGCAAGGATGGCCGACGTCTTCTCGCTCAAGGTGATGAAATCCGGCGGTGTCCGCCGTTGCCTGGAGATCGCGGCCATCGCCCGCGCCGTGGGGATCGAGGTCTATGGCGGCTGCATGTTCGAGACCTCCATCGCCCACATGGCCGGCGCCCATCTGATGGCCGCGGTCCCAGACCTGACGCTCGGCTGCGAATTCTACATGTCCACCTACTATGCCCAGGCCGACATCGCGCAGACCCCGTTTCCCGTCCGGGACGGGCAGGTCCACGTGCCGCGCAGGCCCGGCCTGGGCACGGCCCCCGATCCCGACGCCCTTGCCCGATACCGGACGCGCCTTCTGACTTAGGGAGATACCGATGCCCCTCACGCGACTGGGCCCCGCGCGTCTGAACGGCGCACAGGCGCTTCTCACCATGCTGGAGCTGCACGGCGTCACCCATGTCTTCGGGCTGCCGGGCGAGACGACGATCGGTTGGTACAAGGAATGGCGGGCCCATTCCGGGATCGAGTTCGTCCTGACGCGCGACGAGCGGACCGCCGCCTTCGCCGCCGAATCCTACGCCAAGATCACCGGCCGACCCGCCGTGCTCGAAGCGCCCAGCCCCGGCGTCACTCATTGCACGCCCGGCATCACCGAGGCGTTCCTGAGTTCCGTCCCGATCATCTTCTTCAGCTCGGACATCCCCATCAATCAGGACAAGCGCCACGGACTGACAGGCGTGGACCAGACCGCGCTCTATGCGTCGATCTGCAAGGAGTCCTTCATCGTCACCCGGACCGACGAGATCCCGTTTCTACTGCGCCGCGCGTTCCGCGTCGCCACCTCGGGCCGCCCGGCCCCGGTTCATATCCGCGTGCCCATCGACATCTTCGGCCAGGAGGCGGACCTCCCGGACCTCTATGCCGATCTCGATCACGGCACCTTCCCGGCCCACCGCCCCGTCGCGGACCACGGCAAGTTGCGTGAGGCAATCCAACTGCTGCTGGCTGCCGAACGACCCGTGATGATCTGCGGTCAGGGCGCGCTGATCTCGCAGGCGTCCGAGGCGGTGCTCGCGCTGGCGGAACGGTTGCAGATCCCCGTCGGCACCACGACCCCGGGCAAGGGCACCATCCCCGAGGATCACCCCCTGGCGCTGCGTGTGATCGGGGGGCGCGGCGGGATGGCCCATTCCAACGACTTCGTCGGCCGGGCCGATACGGTGTTCTTCATCGGATCGAACACCGACAGTGCGGCGACGAACCACTGGACGCTGTATGGCGATCCGGCCAGGACGACCTTCCTGCACCTCGACATCGCGGAGGCCCATATCGGCAACACCTTCCCCGTCGACCTCGGCCTCGTCGGCGACGCCCGTGCCAGCCTTGACTACATGCTGACGCTTCTGGAGGCCGAGCATCCGGATACGACACGCCCGCGCCTGGATCTGACGGAGATGAAGGCCACAGCCCTGCGCCAGGTCTTCAGCGCCAACATTCCGATGCCCGAAGGCACGATCTCGCCGGTCAAGCTGACGCAGGCGTTGGACGACATGATGCCCGACGATGCCATCGTCACCTCGGAGCCGGGGGTGAGCGCGATCTACCCGTCGGCGCTGCTGACGTTCCGGCGGCCGGGGCGTCGCTACATCACGAACTACTCGATGGGCGCGCTCGGCTATTCCGTGCCCGCCGCGATCGGCGCGTCGCACGCCACGGACGGGCCGATCGTGTCCTTCACCGGCGACGGATCCTTCGCCTTCGTCATGGGCGACATGGAGACGATCAAGCGATCCGGCAAGAACGTGACCGTGATCCTGACCCGCAACGACACCTATGGCTGGATCCGGGGCGAGGCGATCCTGCTCGACGAGGTCGACGCGCCCTGGTCCACGGATTTCGGCGCTGTCGACTACCGAAAGATCGCCGAAGGGTTCGGATTCGCCGCGGACCGCATCACCCACGAAAGCCAGATCGCGGCAAAGCTGGCCACCGCCCTTGCCCATCCCGGCGCCAGCTTCATCGAGGTGATGGTGCCCTCCCAGGACGAGATCGTGCCCTTCGTGCCGTCCTGGGTCCGCGCCGCGAAGGCCAAGGGCCTGCCTTACTTCGAATAGGTCACCGGCGACGGCGCTGACTTGCCCGGAAGGCCCCCCTTCCTGCCGCCTATTCCGCGCCGCGCAGCCTTTCGGATCTGCGGCGCAGGACCTCCAGCGTCACGAGCAGCGCCATCGACAGCACCACCAGCAGCGTTGCCACGGCAAGGATCGTGGGGTTGATCTGTTCGCGCAGGCCCGAGAACATCTGACGCGGGATCGTGCGCTGCTCGGGCCCGGCGAGGAACAGGACGAGGACGACTTCGTCGAACGAGGTCACGAAGGCGAAGAGCCCGCCGGAAATCACGCCCGGACGGATCAACGGGATCACGACATCCCAGAACACCCGCACCGGCGATGCGCCCAGGCTCAGCCCCGCGCTGAAGAGCGATCGGTCGAAGCCCGACAGCGTCGCCGTCACGGTGATGATGACGAAGGGCACGCCGAGCGCGGCATGGGCGATGATGAGGCCCGGAAAGGTCCCGACAAGGCCGAAGCTCGTGTAGAAGAAGAACATGCCCGCCGCGATGATGATCAGCGGCACGATCATCGGCGACAGCAGCAGCGCCGTGATCAGCCGCTTGAACGGCATCCGGGGCGAGGCCAGCCCGACCGCCGCGACCGTCCCCAGTACCGTCGCCAGGATCGCCGCCGCGACCCCGATGATGAAGCTGTTCCGGATCGCCAGCGTCCATTTCTGATCCGTCAGGATTTCCTCGTACCAGCGCAGCGAATAGGCGTCGGGGTCGAGCGACAGCATCCCCTCGGTGAAGGTGAAGAACGGCTCGGCGTTGAAGGAGAGCGGCACGATCACCAGGATCGGCAGGATCAGGAACGCCAGCACCAGGTAGGCCGTGATCCGCAGCGCATAGTGGCCTGCGATGTGCCAGATCGTGAAGTACTCGGGGAACCGCCGCATCGCCCTATCCCAGTTTGATGTTGCCGGCGCCGACGAAGCGGTCGTAGAGCCAGTAGAGGGCCACGATCAGCACCAGCAGGAGCGAGCCCAGCGCCGCCGCGAGTTCCCAGTTGTTCGACTGTTGCATGTGGAAGGCGATGATGTTGGAAATCATCTGCCCGTCCGTGCCGCCGACCAGGGCCGGCGTGATGTAGTAGCCGACCGAGATGATGAAGACGAGCAGCGCGCCGGCCGACAATCCGGGCAGGCTCATGGGCAGGTAGATGCGCAGGAAGGCGGGGATCGGGCGGCTGCCCATGGACATGGCGGCACGCATGTAGCTGGGGTCGATCCCCCGCATGACCGAATAGAGCGGCAGCACCATGAACGGCAGCAGGATATGCGTCATCGCGATGATCGTGGAGAACTGCGTGTAGAGAAGCTCCAGCGGGTTGTTGGTGACACCCAGGGCCATCAGCGTCGAGTTGACCACGCCGTTGGTCTGCAACAGCGCGATCCAGGAGGTGGTGCGGACCAGGAGCGAGGTCCAGAACGGCAGAAGGACGAAAACCATCAGGAAGTTGGCATGCGCCGTCGAACTGTGGGCCATGTGGAAGGCCAACGGATAGCCGAGGACCAACGTCAGAACCGTGATGATGAAGGCCATCCACAGCGTCTTGCCATAGAGTTGCAGATAGATCCGCGTATCACGCGGCTGGATCGATCCGTCCCGCGTGGTCTCCAGGTCCAGGGCCGTCAGGTAGTAGCTCGCGCTATAGACCTGGCCGGCCTTGCGAAGCGCGCGCCAGATACCGGGCTCGCCCCAGGCGTCGTTGGCCTCCAGCAGCAGCGCGGGGCCGTCGGCGGCCAGCGCGGCGTCGTCCGCGCGGCGCAGCTGGCGGGCGGTCGATTTCACCACACTCGACGTGCCCGGCAGGAAGCGGTTGATCTCCTCGGCCAGCTGCCCGGAGGTGCGATCGTTGGCGAGACGCTTCAGATCCTGGGCGAACTGCGTCAGGACGGCGTCGGGGGGCCGGCCCTCGCCATCCCAGTCCTCGATCGCTTCCAGCGAAGCGGGGACCAACTCGGCCACGGTCGGGTTGTAGGCGCTGCGGAACAGCATCGACGCGATGGGCGCGACGAAGGCGAAGGCGATGAAGATCAGAAGCGGCAGGACGAACAGAAAGGCGCGCAGCCGCTGTGCCCGCAGCTCGCGCGCGGCATTCCGCGCGTCCTCGGCGCCGAGGGCGTCCTCGGTCCGGGTCAGCGGTGATGCCGTGATGTCCCCCATGCGGGATCTCCCGAAAGCTGCGCCCCGCGCGCCGAGGCGCGCGGGGCCGTCGTGTCAGCGGCCTATTGCAGCAGCCACTCGTTGAACTTCTCGCCCAGCGACTCGCCGAAATCGGCCCAGAAGACACCGTCGGCCTTCAGCCCCTCGTCGAGATGCGCGGTCGGCAGGTCCTGCTTTACCTCCTCCGGCAGCAGGTCCTGCGCCGACTTGCGCGTCGGGCCGTAGGCGACATCCTGCATGCCCGACAGCGGAACCGTCCGCGTGGCGAACTTGATGAAATCCAGCGCCTCCTCTTCCTTCTCGGTCCCGTCCATAATGGCCCAGACGTCCAGATCGTAGACATGGCTGTCCCAGACCATCGTGAAGGGCGCGTCCTCGTCCTGGATCGCGGCGAAGATGCGACCGTTGGCCGACTGCACCATCTGCGCACCGCCGTCGTTCAGAAGGACGGGCGCCTGCGACCAGCTGTCGTACCAGACGATGTCGTCCTTGATCGTGTCGAGCTTGTCGAAGGCACGCTGCTGCCCTTCCTCCGTGGCCAGAAGCTCATAGACCTCCTCGGGCGCGACGCCATCGGCCATCAGCGCCCATTCCATGTTGACCTGCGGCCGCTTGCGCAGCCCGCGCTTGCCGGGGAACGCCTCGGTGTCGAAGAAGTCGGCGATCGTCTGGGGCCCGCCATCGGGATAGGCGTCGTCGGCATGGGCGAAGATGATCGACCAGACGATGTTGCCCACGCCGCATTCGTGCAGCGCCTCGGGGATGAAATCCTCCTCGGCCGGGGTCCCGTCATCGCCGGGCGGCAGGATCGAGTGGTCGATGACCGCGACATATCCTTCCGAACAGGCCCGCTCCAGGTCGATGACCTCGATATCGACCACGTCCCACTGGATGTTGCCCGACTCGCTCTGGGCCTTCATCTCGGCCACGCCGCCGCCATAGTCCTCGAACAGGATGTTGACGCCGGACTCGGCCATATAGGGGTCGATCATATGCTCCTGCTGGGCCGCGCCATAGGCGCCGCCGAAGGACGTGACGGTCAGATCCTGCGCCGCCGCGCCCTGCGCGCCGAGCGCCATCGCGCCGGCCGCTGCCACTAGATGATACTTCATTGCGATCCTCCTTGCTTCATGTTCGGGGAAGCGACGGGGCCCCGATTACCCCGTGACATCCGGCATCTCCCCGGAATGGGGAAACGCGATGCAGTCCGATGCGAGCCATTGCAGGCGCCCCGTGTCGCCCTCGCTGAATTCCGGGGCCGAAAGGTCGTTGAGCACCTTGACGACGATTTCCGACCCGTCGGCCAGCCGGAAATAGTACCGGATGAAGTCACCGACATAGATCCGCGCCTCGAACCTGGCGGCGATCTCGTTGTCATGGGCGTGGCCGCTGGACTGGACGAACAGCTTCTCGGGCCGGATCGACACGATGCAGCGATCCCCCTGCGCCAAGCCCCCCGCGGCTTGGGCGACGATCCTGCCTTCGCCCGGGACGGACGTGATGGCACGCCCCCCCTCGATCCGGTCGACGACGCCGTGGATGAAATTGTTCTCACCGATGAATTCGGCCACGAACGCATTTGTCGGACGCTCGTAAAGGTCGGCAGGCGGCGCGCATTGTTGCACCACGCCGTCATTGAACACCGCGATGCGATCCGACATCGACAAGGCCTCGGCTTGATCGTGGGTCACGTAGATGACCGTGAAGCCCAGCTTCTCGTGCAGTCGCGTGATCTCGTACTGCATCTGCTCGCGCAGCTTCTTGTCGAGCGCGCCCAGCGGTTCGTCCATCAGGATCAGCGTCGGCTCGAAGATCATCGCCCGTGCCAGCGCGACCCGCTGGCGCTGCCCACCCGATAACTGGCCGGGATAGCGGTTGCCGAATGCTTCCAACTCGACAAGCGCCAGATACTCGTCGATCCGCTTTCGCTGCTCCGCTTTACCGACGCCCCGCACGCTCAGCGGATAGCCGAGATTCTCGGCCACCGTCATGTGGGGAAACAACGCGTAGTTCTGGAACACCATCCCGATGTTGCGCTTGTAGGGCGCGGTCCTGTTGATCGACTGGCCCCGGATAGAGATCGTCCCGGACGTGACGCTCTCGAACCCGGCCAACATCATCAGGACCGTCGTCTTGCCGGACCCGGACGGCCCCAGCAGGGTGATGAACTCGCCCTCCTCGACCGCGATGTCGAAGCCCTTCACGACCAGGCTTTTCTGGTCGTAGCTCTTCTTCACGTCGTCGAATTTCAGAAAGACGCGTCCGTCGGTCTCCGCCATCCAGTATCGCCCCCCGGCATCCTCGGTGCAGCCCCGGCCACGCATGTCCCGCATGCGCGGCCATGACCCGCCCCGTCACCGTAGTCATGGCCCGTCCCGTCGCACAAGAGGACGGATCACGATGGCGCGGGTTTCCCGTGGCGCATGACCTGCTCCGGGCGCTGTTCGTCGGTTCCGCCGGCGATGCCAGGTGAGATCGCCCGTGCCGAACGCCGGGACGGGGGCCTGGCCAACCGGCAACCCCAGACACCGCCCACGCGAAGGGTTCCAGTCCTGCGCGACGGCAGGGATATGGCAGGACCAACTGTCGGCACGCTTGCCGCAAGGGGCAGAATCCGCAAGGCAACTGAGCGGTCCGGGAAATCGCTGAAATCGGAAAACGGACGGCGGCCGGCCGTATGGTGAGGAGCCGGAGCCAGCCGGTAAAGGACAATGAGGAAGACGCCTTGGAGCGTCATCCCGCATCTTACTTCAGTGTGTTGCGTGGAATACTGGTGCCGCTGAAGGGACTCGAACCCCCGACCCCATCATTACGAATGACGTGCTCTACCAGCTGAGCTACAGCGGCACCGTGGCGCGGTCCTAGCAGGGGTCCGGAGCCGTTTCCAGCCCCGAAATGCACCTACATCCGCGACGTCCCGCCGGTCGTCGGAACCTCGTCCTGTGGGGCCGGCGGGCTTTCACCGGCGGGTAGTATGACCGTGTGTTCCACGTCGCGCGTGGTGCCCACGTCGTCGGGGTCGATGGGACGCGGGGACATGGCGGGTTCGGCCTCGGGCGCGGGATCCGGCTCGGGCGGGCCGTCCGACTCCGGCGCGGGTGCGGGCTCGGCCTCGGGGGCCAGGGCCGCACCAGCGGCCGGCCCCGTCAGCAAGGGCAGCATGTCGGAGGAGAGCGCGGCAGTGCTCGTCGCCCCGCTCGGAACCTCCTTCCAGGACAGGCTGTCGAACGCCTCGCATTGCGTACAGACCGGGATCCAGTCGCCATGCACGGTGCCGCAGTTCTCGCAGACCCATTGCGGCCCCCGCGGCGCCGAAAGTGCCTTGGCGAGCCAGCCGCGGACGACGGCCTCGGAGCCGCCCTCGCCGCGCTCGATCGCCGCCATGAGCGTCAGCGACCGCGTGGTCGGATGGCTTTCGTACAGGTTGCCAAGCGCCCGACGGGCACCGGGGAAGTCCTCGGCGGCGAGATGGAGTTCCGCCTCCAGCATCTTCGTCTCCGGCGCATCCGGCGCGACCTTGAGGAAGGGTTGGAACCGCTTGATGCGGGCCTCGGGCGTCTCGCCCGGTTCGATATCGGCGAAGGCGGCGGCCAGATCGGGATGCGGTGTCTTCGCACGCGCGGCCTTCAGGACCTTCGCCGCCCTGCGCAACTCGCCGCTTTCGATATGCATCCGCGCGGCGAGCACGGCGGCGGGCACCAGTTCCGGCGACAGGCGGTTCGCCTCCAGCGCCTCGGCGCGTGCCTTCGCCGCGTCACCACGGGCCAGTTGGTCACGCGCATCGGCCAGGCTCAGCACCGCCTCGCGGCGCTTGTAGACGTCCTTCGGCAGCGCGCCTGCCTTCAGCTTTGCCGTCAGGACCTTGCGGGCACCGTCCCAGTTCTCGTCGCGGGCTTGCAGGCGAAGCAGCGTGTCCTGCGTCTCGACATGGCGGGGCTTCAGGGCGAACGCCTTCTCGGCCAGCTTCATGGCCGTCTCGGTATCGCCCTCCTCCAGCTTCTGGCGCATCAGGCCACGGACGCCGACGAACCGCGTGCGATCGTGGGTGACCAGCTCCTTCCATGCGGCGCGGGCACGATCCTTCTCGCCGGCGGCCTCGGCCGCCTGGGCCACGACCAGCGTCGTCACCTCCGGCTTCTGCAGATACTTCTCGGCCTTCTGCGCCTTTGCCGCCGCCTCCCGCGCCTCGCCCGAGGCCAGCGCGATCAGGCTGTCGGACAATGCCTCGTAGCCCTTGCGTTCGCGGTGGCGGTCGAAATACCGGCCGATCGCCGTGTCGTCGCCGTTGATGAACCGCAGCGTGGCGACCAGCAGGCCCGCCAGTTTGAACACGACCCACAGAACCAGCATCAGCGCCAGGACCGCGATCACCACGACCAGCGGCGGCAGTACGTATTCCTGCCCCGCGAAGGTCACCAGCACCTGCCCCGAAACGGACAGGAGCCATTGCACGCCGAAGGCAAGCGCCACGATGATGGCGACGAAGAGAAGGATCTTGAACAGCGACCAGAGCATCGTGAATCCTTACCCGTCCATCAGAAAATCGTTGCCCGCGGCCACCGCGTCGACCCGCGTGCGGGCCCGTGCGATCCAGTCCGCCAGCACCGCCTGCGCCGCCTCCGGCAGGGCGGTCACTTCGGCCAACGCGCCCTCGACATCCCCGTCGCGCAGCGCGGCTTCGGCGCGGCTGAGGATGGCGTCGGTGTCGTCGCCTTCCCTCGGCTCCAGCGACCGGGCGTTGACGGCGTTGCGGAAGAGCGAGGCCATGCCCGTCTCGCCCTCGGCGGCGCGTCCGGCGCGCAGCGCCTCGCGGGCGAGCGGCGTAAAGTCGGTGGCCAGCGCGGTCACGGTCGGAACGCCGGTCTCGGCCGGCGCGGCGAGCGCCTCGGGCACATCCTCCAGCACCGAGAGCGGCTCGGCATAGGGCGCGCCCGATTGCAGGGCGAGCGTGACCTCGTTGCGCGCCGCCTCCCGGGCCAGCGCCTCGGCATCGGCCTCGGCAGTCTCGGCCAGGGTCGAAACCTCGTCCAGCCGTGTCTCCACGGTGTCCAGACGCCCCCCCAGATCCGCACGCAACCCCTCCAGATCGGTCGAGAGACCATCGACGCGATCGCCGGTTTCCTCGCGCGAGCCGTCGAACTCCTCGCGCAGGGCGGCGATCTCCTGCGACACCGCCTCGATATCGGCCCGCAAGCCGCTGAGGTCGACATTCTCGGCAGCGGTCTCGGCGACTTCCGCCGGGGCGGGGCGGGCCTCCAGCGCGTCGATCCGATCCGACAGGTCCGACAGGCGCGTGCCGAGGTCGGCCTGCCCGCCCTCCAACCCGGAGAGATCGACATCGGGCGGAACTTCGGCGTTCAGCCGGGCGATCTCCGCCTCCAGCGCTTCGACCCGCGCGATATCCACGGCGGGCACATCATCGTCGGGATTCAGGAATGTCGGGATCGCGTAGCCGATCGCCCCGGCCAGCAGGCCGCCCAGAACCAGGGGCACGAAGCCCGGACCACGCCGCTCCACGATCGTGGGCGGCGGTGCGACCATTTGCGTGTCGCCCCTGCGACCGTCGCCCGACGATCCCTCGCCCGGCCGATCGAAATCGATCTCCATATGATCGGCGGATGTGTCTTCCCCACGCGCGCCGGGTCCGATGGTGTCGTCCTGCGTTCCATCAAGGTCTTCCACCGGCGGGTCCTCGGACACGACCACGGCGTCCTCGACTCCGGCGGCCCCGTCTTCGGCCGCGCCGCTCTTGCCCGCGTCGTCGGCCGTGGCCGCGCCCGCCTCGTCCGGGTCCGCCGGCGCATCGTCCGTTCGCATGTCCGCGGCATCGGCGCGCAAGGTGTCCGCACCCGCGGACGTCGCGTCATCGGGGGTCGCCCCGACCTCCCCGTCCACGGCCTCGGGCGTAACCGTCTCCTCCGGGGCCTTTTCGGGCCCGGATGCGGGTTTCGCATGCGGTTTTCTCGTGCTGCGCGCCAAAACGTCCCCCTCCCGCCTGATGACCTGTCCCGGGGGGTAAACCCGGGCCGGTCCGATAATACCTAGACCGTCCCCCCGCCCCCCTCAACAGCAGATAGACGCAAATTCGCAAGGATGGCGCGCATCATGGATGCTCCGTCGGGCCGATCGGCGGTCGCGACGGGGGGCACCGGCAAGGCCTGGGCCACGGCTTCGCTCAAGGCGATCGGACGAAGGTTCGCCAATCCACCGGGGGGGCACATCTCCGCCAGAAGGGCGGCCGTGCGCGGCGAGTAGAGCGGCGCCAGCACCGCACCGCCGAGGATCGCCTGCCGCGCCTCGGCCGTCAGGGGCCGGGCGACCTGGTCGTAGATCACCGCGTCGGTCGCGGACAGTCCGCGGCCCCGCAACCGGGCCGGAAGATCTCCGCGCTGAACCCGGCCGCGCAGATGCACGAGTGGCGGCGCATCGTCGGGAACCAGCCTCGCCAGGCCGTCGGCATCCTCGGCCACGCCGCGCAGTTCGAACCCCGCGGCACGCGCCAGATCGGCCGTTCCGTATCCCACGACCCAGGCCGGCAAACCGCGCGGTCCGCCCAGCTCGCGCCAGACCGCGACTGCGTTGGCCGATGTCAGCAGCACCGCCTCTGGCGCCGGGGGCAGCCGGCCCACGGGCACGATGCGCAGTAGCGGCGAGATCACGATCCGCCCGGCCCCGGCCTCCGCCAGGCGCACGGCCAGCGCGCGGGCCTGCGCCTCGGGGCGGGTCAGCAGGATCGGCAGCGGTCGCATTGTTCCCCCCGGAGCCAGGCGATAGACGGGGCCGAAGACTGGACCCGGATGCGCAATGGCACAAGAGCTGACGATACTGGGGCTCGAAAGCTCCTGCGACGACACGGCCGCCGCCGTCGTGCGACGCGACGCGACAGGGCGCGGGACGATCCTGTCGAATGTCGTCTTGCGACAGGACGACCTGCATGCCGCCTTCGGTGGCGTGGTCCCCGAAATCGCCGCCCGCGCCCATGCCGAGAAGATCGACATCGCGGTCGAACGCGCGTTGACCGAGGCCGGCCTGTCGCTGACCGATTGCGCTGGCGTCGCCGTCACTTCGGGGCCCGGTCTGATCGGCGGCGTGCTGGCGGGCGTGATGTGCGCCAAGGCCCTGTCGGCGGCGACCGGCCTGCCCCTTCTGGGCGTGAACCATCTGGCCGGACACGCGCTGACGCCGCGCCTGACGGACGGGGTGGCCTTTCCGTACCTGATGCTTCTGGTTTCGGGCGGACACTGCCAGTTCCTGCGGGTCGAGGGGCCGGAAACCTTCGTCCGCCTTGGCGGCACGATCGACGATGCCCCCGGCGAGGCGTTCGACAAGGTGGCGCGGCTTCTCGGCCTGCCGCAACCGGGTGGTCCGGCCGTCGAGGCCTGCGCGCGCGATGGTACGGATCCCACATCCCTGCCCCGCCCGCTGTTGGACCGGGCCGGGTGCGACATGTCCTTCTCCGGGCTCAAGACCGCCGTGCTGCGTGCGCGCGACGCCCAGGTCGCGCGGAATGGTGGCCTGCCCCGGGCGGCGCGCGCCGACATCTGCGCGGGATTCCAGGCCGCCATCCGCGACGTCCTGGCCGAGAAATCGCGCCGCGCGCTGGCGTCCGGCGAGGTGACGGCCTTCGCCGTCGCCGGCGGGGTCGCCGCCAACCGGTCGCTGCGCGACGCGCTGGCGGCCGTCGCGGCGGAACGCGGCCTGCCCTTCGTCGCGCCGCCACAGGCGCTGTGCACCGACAACGCCGCGATGATCGCCTGGACCGGGATCGAGCGGTTTGACAGCGGACGGTTCGACGACCTGTCGCTGGCCGCCCGTCCGCGATGGCCCCTCGATCAGGCGTCCGCGCCGATGCTGGGGTCGGGCAAGCGCGGGGCCAAGGCATGATCGGCGTTTGCGGGGCCGGCGCGTTCGGGGCCGCGCTGTCGATCGCCCTCGCGCGCAGCGGCGCCGAGATCCGTCTCTGGGGGCGCGACGCCAAAGGCATGGCGGCGGCGCGGCAATCCCGGCGCCTGCCCCGGCTGCCCGAAGCGCCCCTGCCCGATGGCGTCATCGCGACCGGCGACATCGACGATCTGCGGGTGTGCGACACGATCCTCGTGGCTCTGCCGATGCAGACCATCGCGATCGTCCTTCCGGGTCTGCGCCTGGGGCCCGCCCATATCGTCGCGGCCTGCAAGGGGTTGGACCTCGCAACCTTGAACGGCGCGACGGCGATCCTGCGCGATGCGGTTCCCGGCGCCATACCGGCGATCCTTTCGGGGCCGAGCTTCGCCGACGACATCGCGCGGGGCCTGCCGACGGCCCTGTCGCTGGGGTGCGCGGATGACGGGGTCGGACGGTCGTTGCAGACGGCCCTGTCGACGCCCGTCCTGCGGCTTTACCGGACCACGGACGTGACCGGGGTGGAGCTTGGCGGCGCGCTCAAGAACGTGGTCGCCATTGCCTGCGGCGCGGCGATCGGCGCGGGTCTGGGCGAATCGGCGCGGGCCGCCCTGATGACGCGCGGCATGGCCGAGATCATGCGCTTCGCCGAAGCCGCGGGGGCGCGGCGCGCGACGCTGATGGGGCTGTCTGGCCTGGGCGACCTCGCGCTGACCTGCGCCTCGCCCGCGTCGCGAAACTTCGCGCTGGGATACGCACTCGGGCGCGGCGATCCACCCGCGAACACCACGACCGAGGGCGTCGCCACGGCTACCGCCGTGTTGCGCCTGGCGCGTGACCGGGGGCTCGACATGCCGGTGACGCAGGCGACCGACGACCTTGTCGCCGGCCGCGCAACGGTCAAGGATGCGATGCGCACCCTGCTCGACCGCGACCTCAGGACCGAATGACCATGCTTCATGCCCTTATCTGCACCGACAAACCCGACCACCTGAGCGTACGAAAGGAGAATCGCGAGGCGCATCTCGAGTATCTCCGGGCCGATCCGCTCGTGATCCAGGCCGGCCCGCTGATCGGTCCCTCGGGCGAGATGACCGGCTCGCTGATCGTGTTCGACACCGACAGCCGCACCCATGTCGAGGCCTTCGTGGCCGGCGACCCCTATGCCCGCGCCGGGCTTTTCGCCGACGTTCGGATCGAGACCTGGAACCGGGTGATCGACCGGTGAAGTACTGGCTCTTCAAGTCGGAGCCTTCGGTCTGGTCTTGGGACGACCAAGTCGCCAAGGGCGACATGGGCGAGGAATGGAACGGCGTTCGCAACTATCAGGCGCGCAACCACATGCGCGAGATGGCCATGGGCGATCGCGGGTTCTTCTATCACAGTCAGGACGCGCGGGCGATCGTCGGCACGGTTGAGATCTGCGCGACCGCGCATCGCGATTCCACCACCGATGACGACAGGTGGGACTGCGTCGACATCCGCGCACTCGCCCCCTTGCCGACACCGGTTCCACTGGCCCGCGTCAAGGAAACGCCGGAATTGTCGGATATGGTCCTGGTCAGGAACAGCCGCCTCTCCGTGCAGCCTGTGACCGAAAAAGAATGGCGCCTTATCTGTGAGATGGGCGGGTTGTCCTGAGACGATGAAACCGTCGGCGTCCGCGCCGCGTTCGTCGAGAACCAGGAGGCCGACCGATGATCGTCCCACGCGTGATCCGCATCGAAGCCGTTCGCTTCAACTATCTCGATGCCCGCTACGAGGGCGTCGCGATATGCCGGGCCGCGAATGGCGTCCTCACCCGTCGTGTCTGCAAGGTTCGCGGCGACCCGACTTGGACCCACGGACAGGCCGTGCGTGCCTTGGCCGGGATCGCCGCGCACTGAAGCGCCGCTGGACAGGACTGCACCGGTCCCCTAGGTCCGCCGGGCCGACTGCCCGGAGGTTGCCATGTCCCCTCACCCGTCATCCGACGACCGACTGATCGTCGCGCTGGACGTCCCCGATGCCCATGCCGGCCTGACGCTGGCCGAGCGTCTGGGCCCCGAGGTCTCCTTCTACAAGATCGGTCTCGGCATGCTGACGGGCGGCGGTCTGGCCCTTGCGAACGAACTGAAATCGGAACACGGCAAGCGCATCTTCCTCGACATGAAACTGTTCGACATCGGCGCCACGGTCGAGGCGGCGGTACGCGGCCTCGCGCGGTTCGACCTCGATTTCCTGACCGTTCAGGGCGACCCGCATGTCGTCCGTGCGGCGGCGCAGACGAAGGGGTCGATGCACATCCTGGCCGTGACCGTGCTGACATCGCTCGACCGCGCGGATCTGGACGCGGGTCTGATCGTGCCGGGCGATGTCTCGGACATCGTCACCACCCGCGCCGCCCGTGCGTTCGAGGCCGGCGCCGACGGCGTGATCGCCTCACCGCACGAGGCCGCGATGATTCGCGCCCTGCCCGAGGCTGACGGGCGATTGATCGTGACGCCAGGCGTTCGTCCGACGGGTTCCGCGCGCGGGGACCAGAAGCGGGTCACCACGCCCGCCGATGCCATCGCCGCCGGGGCGGACCATATCGTCGTCGGGCGACCGATCCACGCGGCCGACGACCCGTGCGCGGCGACACGGGCGATCCTGGCCGAACTGCCTGCGCCTATTCGTTCGCGATAGGCGCGATCGGATCGCCGTCGCCATCCACCAGGCCATCCTCGTCGGGCAGCACGATCCCTTCGACATCGTCGACGGCGGGGCCCTCGTCGGTCAGGAAATAGAGGTTCGGCAACACGAAGATCACCAGGACCGCGCCGATCAGAATG
This sequence comes from Jannaschia sp. S6380, assembly GCF_023015695.1. Lineage (NCBI taxonomy): Bacteria > Pseudomonadati > Pseudomonadota > Alphaproteobacteria > Rhodobacterales > Roseobacteraceae > Jannaschia > Jannaschia sp. S6380. The sequence continues at coordinate 558,017 of NZ_JALKAS010000002.1, read as the reverse complement.
GCGACCACCAGACCGATGTAATAGTTCTTTTTGGACTTCTCCGGCACCGGCGCGTCGTCGGGTTCCCTGACCATGCTCATCTCCTGTCATGTGGCAGAAGGTGAACCGGCCCGGCCCGCGCCGCGTTCCATCGGAGCCCGCGTCAGGTGGACGCGGTCAATCGTTGATGTCGCGGTCGAAGGTCTGGGATGACTGCCCGGAACGACCGAACACGGCCCGCAGCCCAAGCCATGCGACCAGCGAGACCAGCGCGAAGATCAGCAGAAGCCAGGCCAGCCCGTAAGTCGTACCCGCCAGCGCGCCGAGGATGCCGAAGACCAGGCCCAGCGCGACGATTGCCGCGCCCAGCGCGAAACCCAGCAGGATATAGGTCGGCGCGACCACTTCCAGGATGGCCAGGATGACGGCGACGACCGCCCAGAACCACCACGCCGCCCACATTACGCGCGCCCCTTGAGCATGCGGAACGCCTCGCCGAACGCATCGAGCGCCGAGGCTGGGACCACGACCGTCTGCGACCCGTTCCCCTTGCCCAGCGCGGTCAGCGCCTCGACCTGCTTGAGCGCGACCTGGTACTGCGCCGCCTCCAGCCCGTTGTCGGCGATGGCGCGTGCCACGACCTCGGTGGCATAGGCTTCGGCATCGGCGGCGATCCGGCGGGCCTTGGCCGTCTGCTCGGCGGCGTAAAGCTCGGCATCGGCGGCCAGTTCCACGGCGCGGCGCTTGCCCTCGGCCTCGGTCACCTGCGCGCGGCGGGCCCGTTCGGCGTTGAGCTGCTGCAGCATCGCATCGCGCGTCTGTTCATCCAGGTTGACGTCCAGGATCTCAGCGCGCGTCACTTCGATTCCCCAGTCGTCGACGGCGTCGGCGACCTGCGCCTTGATCTTGGAGATCACCTCGGACCGGTTCGACTGTACCTCGTCCAGTTCCATCATGCCGATTTCGGCGCGCACGATGCCGGCCACGGTGGTCGCGATCGCGGCGTCCACGTCACGGATGCGGTAAACGGTCTTTTCGGGCTGCAGGATGCGATAGAACACGCTCGTCTCGACCTGGACGAGCACGTTGTCGCGGGTGATGGCATCCTGCTCGGCATTGGGAAGCTGGCGTTCCAGGATGCTGATGCGGTGCGCAACCTTGTCGAGGAACGGCACGATCAGGTTGATCCCCGGACCCAGTACGCTGCGCAGGCGTCCGAACCGCTCCACCACGAATTTCTGCGACTGCGGCACGATGCGGACGCCCAACAGAATGCAGAGCACCACGAAGATCGCGAGGCCGATAAGCACCGCGTTCTCGCCCAAGAAGTTCATGAGGTCCTGTTCCATGTCCGTCGATCACCGTTCAACCGCGTTTCAGGTTCCAGATAGGTACCCGGCACGGAAAAGGGGATGATCCGATCGGATCATCCCCCAAACGCGGACCGCATCTGTGGCACGCCGGGCGCAGTCGCCATCTAATTGCCCAGATCGCCCGCGGGTGCATCGTCGTCGGTCACGATCGGCGCGGGCTCGTCCGACGACAGGTCGGGCGCATCGTCGGCCCAGAGGAACACGATCGCCAGGACGGCCACGACGACCAGGGCGAACACGACGAAACCGGCGGTGGCGCGGCCCCGGTGCGGGGCCACGTCCTCGGGCGCCAGATCGCGCCCGCCGGGGGCACGATCGCGGTCGCTCATTCCTCGACCGGCGTGATCGGCACGGTCCCGGTGACGGCGTCGTCGCTGGCGCCCTCGACGGTGACCGCATCGCCGTCCACGGCCTCTTCGGGCACGACAACGACCTCGGCATCGCTCTCGTCGGTATCGACGACGACGGCGTCATCGGCGGGCACGACGGCGTCGGTCTCGACGGTCTCGACATCACCCGGCAGCAGGAAGAACAGCAACAGCAGCACGATCACGGCCGCGATGGCGATCCAGAGCCACTTCATGCTCGACTTGTCCTTGGGCTCCTCGACCGCGGCATGGCTGGATCCGGACGGCGGGACATGGGCGCCGGTGGGTTCGACATGTGCGGGATCGCGCGGGTCGGCGGGATCGAGGGCCGGGTCACGGGGGTCACGGGCGGGCGGCGGGGTGGTCGTGGTCGGCTTGGCCATGATTGGTCTCCGTTTACAGGTGTATGCAGACAAACGCCGATGGGTGCGGCGCAGGTTCCCCATCTCTCGGGCCACGCGCGGCTTTGCGCCGGCGCCGGCCTTGGTTAGATGGGGGAATGTCCGCCCTCTGCCGCCAATGCTCGACCGTGTTCGAGGACGCGAAACGCTGCCCCGTCTGCCGGTCGCCGCGCGTGTTGACGCATCCGGAGTTGTTCGACCTGGGCATCGCCCATATGGATTGCGACGCCTTCTATGCCAGCGTCGAGAAACGCGACCGCCCGGAACTGGCCGACAAGCCGGTCATCATCGGCGGCGGGCGGCGCGGAGTCGTCACCACGTGCTGCTACATCGCCCGGATCCGGGGCGTCCGCTCGGCCATGCCGATGTTCAAGGCGCTGGAGCTTTGCCCCGATGCTGTCGTCATCAAGGGCCGGATGGACCTCTACGTCGAAATCAGCCGCAAAATCCGCGCCATGATGGAGGAGCTGACCCCCGCGATCGAACCGCTGTCGCTGGACGAGGCGTTCATGGACCTGACCGGTACCGAACGCCTCCACGGCGCCCCGCCGGCGGTGATGTTGAACCGCCTGACGCGTCGCATGCGGGAAGAGATCGGCATCACCGGGTCCATCGGGCTGAGCCATAACAAGTTCCTGGCCAAGATCGCCTCGGACATGGACAAGCCGCAGGGCTTCTCGGTCATCGGACGGGCCGAGACGCAGGCGTTCCTCGGGCCGCGCAAGGTCGGCATCATCTTCGGAATCGGGACGGTCGGCGCGGAGACGCTGCGCAAGGCGGGGATCGAGACCATCGCCGACATCCGCCGTTGGGACCGTACCGACCTGATGCGCCGCTTCGGGTCGATGGGCGACCGCCTCTGGCACCTCGCCCGGGGCGAGGACAGACGGAGCGTGCGCGCCAACCGTCCGGTCAAGTCGATCTCGAAGGAGACGACGTTCCACGAGAACACGTCCGATCCCGATATTCTCGACGGTCATCTCTGGCGCCTGTCCGAACAGGTCTCGGCGCGCGCCAAGGCCCGCGACCTTGCCGGGCGCGTCGTTACGCTGAAGCTGAAGCACGCCGATTTCGCGGTCGTGACGCGCAGGCGCGCCCTGCCAGACCCCACGCAGATGGCGGACCGCATCTACCGCGAGGCGCGGGCGCTCTTCGATGCGCTCGGGCCGCCGGGGCCCACGCGGCTGATCGGGGTCGGCATCTCGGACCTGGTCGCCGCGCAGCAGGGCGACCGGGCCGGCGACCTGCTCGACCCCGATGCGGCACGGCGGGCGGGGGCCGAACGGGCCGCCGACGCGATCCGGGCCAGATTCGGCGACGACGCCATCCGCAAGGGGCGCGCGCTGCGCTGAGCTATTCGGCGGCCAGGTCCCGGATGCCGCCGACATGGGCGCAGATGCGACCGACGGCCTCGGTCATCAGGTTGCGCATGCCATCGAACCCATCGGCCGGCCGGACGCGCATCTCGTCGAGATAGAGCGCGCGGTCGATCTCGATCTGGATCGCCTGGCGCCCCCGTTCGGGCCGGCCATAGGCCTGCGTGATGTAGGCGCCCGCGAAGGGCGCGTTGCGGGCCACGCAGAATCCCAGATCGGCGAAGACGGCCTCGACCGCATCGACCAGATCGGCCGAGGCAGAGGCGCCGAACCGGTCGCCCAGCACGATCTCGGGCGTGCGACCCCGGGGGCCGGCCCCCTCGATCGCCTCGTGCGGCATGGAATGGACGTCGAGCAGAACGGCGTGGCCGAAACGGTCCTGCGCGGCCTGCATCAGCGCGGCCAGCTGGTCGTGATAGGGCCGCCAGACCCGGTCGATACGGTACCGCGCCTCGTCGCGGCTGATCTTGCCATCATAGATGGCCCGGCCCTGTGCCACGACCCTGGGAATCACGCCCAGACCCGACGTGATGCGCGGGTTGGTCGCACCGCGCGGCAGGCCCTGGATCACCGCCGGGTCGAGTTCCTCGGGCGCGCGGTTCAGATCCAGGAAGGCACGCGGCATCTCGGCGGCCAGAAGCGGCACGCCCAGGCCCGGCACGCCATCCAGGAGGAGGTCGACATAGGCATCCTCCGACGAGCGGATACGGTCGGCGTCGAGCACCGTGGCCGACAGAAAGTCCCAGTCGTAGATCCGCCCCGAATGGGGGCTGGCCACGACCAACGGGGCCATCACCGGGTCGGGGCGCATCAGGCGGAAAGTCGGTCGTGACATGGGGCGGGACGCTCTCATTTGGGCGCAGGATATGCCAGTGGCGAAACTCTCGAAAGCCCCCTTGCACGCCATCGTGAAAGACACTATCCACCGCGCACCAATGCGCCGGGCGGGCCAGGGTTGCCCTGTGTCGTCAGTCGCAACGGGGCGATTAGCTCAGCGGTAGAGCACTTCGTTGACATCGAAGGGGTCACTGGTTCGATCCCAGTATCGCCCACCATTCACCGCCCCGTTCGCCGGGGCACGCGTTCAACCCGAGGCGTCACCGCGCGCCGCGATGATAGGAGAGCAGCCATGAAGGTTCGCAATTCCCTCCGGTCGCTCAAGAACCGTCACCGCGACTGCCGTGTCGTGCGCCGCAAGGGACGGGTCTATGTGATCAACAAGACCCAGCGTCGGTTCAAGGCCCGCCAGGGCTGAGCCGCGCTGATCCGGCAGGATGGGCCGCCCGCTGGGGCGGCCCTTCTTCGTTTCAGGGGTCGGAATCGGGCCGGTTCAGCTCGGGTCCTTCGTGGTGCGAAGATAGGGGAAGTGGGTCGTGAACTCCCCGAATTTCGCCTTCGCGTCCTCGTCGCTGACCGTCGCGGGGATTACCACGTCGCGGCCGTGGTCCCAGTTCGCCGGGGTGGCCACCCCGTGCTTCGCCGCCGTCTGCAGCGCATCGACGGCGCGCAGAACCTCGGCGAAGTTGCGGCCGACATTCATCGGATAGGTCATCGACAGCTTCAACTGCTTGTCCGGCCCGATGATATAGACCGACCGGACCGTGGCGGTGTCGTTCGGGGTGCGCCCATCGGGCAGATACGCATCTTCCGGCAGCATGTCGTAGGCCTTGGAGACGTCCAGCCCCTCGTCCGCGATGATCGGAAACTCGGCCTTCGCCCCGCCGAAACCCTCGATGTCGCCCTTCCATCTGCGATGCGAGTCGGCATCGTCCACCGAGATGCCGATCACCTTGACGCCGCGCTTCTTCCACTCGGCATCCAGCTGCGCCACGGCGCCGAATTCGGTCGTGCAGACGGGCGTGAAATCCTTGGGGTGACTGAACAGGATCGCCCAGCTGTCGCCGATCCAGTCGTGGAAGCGGATCGGGCCCTCGCTGGTCTCGGCCTCGAAATCGGGAACGGTCTGATTGATGCGCAGGCTCATGGCTGCCTCCCGGGCAAGTTGCTGTCGAGCCTGTCTAGTCCGGCGGGCGCCCGGGGGGAAGAAGCGAGGTCCGTGCGTCCGCCCCGGGGCGGCGCGTCGCGACCGGACGGCGTGCACCAGTCAGAACGGACAGGGCGCCTCGAGCCGCAGGACCTTGCCGCTGATCGGATGCTCGAACTTCAAGCCCTCGGCATGCAGCATCATGCGCGGGAAATCGGCCGCCGGACCGTTGGCATAGAATGGATCGCCCAAGATCGGGTGGCCAAGGGAGAGCATGTGGACACGCAGCTGGTGGCTGCGCCCGGTGCGCGGCATCAGGCGCATGCGGGTCGTCCCATCTTCCACCGCCATGCGCCTCCAGTCGGTGACGGCCTTCTTGCCGCGTTCGTGGTTGACGTGCTGCAGCGGGCGGTTCGGCCAGTCGACGATCAGTGGCAGGTCGATCGTGCCTTCGGCCTCCGCCACCTCGCCCCAGACGCGGGCGACGTAGCGCTTGGCGATGCGCTTGACCTCGAACATGCGGCCGAGCTTGCGCTGCGCCGCCTTGGTCAGGGCGAAGACCATGATGCCGGACGTGTCGCGGTCGAGGCGGTGGCAGAGCAGCACTTCGGGAAACTCGATGGCAAGCCGCGCGATCAGGCAATCCGCCAGATGCGGCCCGCGTCCGGGCACCGACAGAAGGCCATGCGGCTTGTCCACGACCATCAGGTGTTCGTCGCGGTGGACGATCGGGATAGGCCCGTCGGGCGGGTCGTAGGGGGTCGAGGCGGCGGCGGCATCCATCCGCGCCGCCTATCGCGCCCGGCCGGGGGATGCCAGCCGGATGCGGGCGTCCGGGCCGACGGGTCAGGCGAGGTAGACGCGGAACCAGGCGATCGTATCCTCCCACGCGGCTTCGGCGGCGGCCGCGTCGTAGCGGGGCGTGGTATCGTTGTGGAAGCCGTGGTTCACGTCGGGCCAGATGTTGGCCTTGTAGATCTTGTCGTTCTCCTCCAGTGCGCGCTGCATCTCGGGCCAGCCGGAATTGATCCGGCTGTCGAGGGCCGCGTATTGGAACAGGAGCGGCGCCTCGATCTTCGGAACGTCCGACGCGGCGGCCTGCCGTCCGTAGAATGGCACGCCCGCCGACAGCTCCGGATAGGCCACGGCCAGCGCGTTCACCACGCCGCCGCCGTAGCAGAAACCGGTCGCGCCCACGCGGCCATTGGTGCCGTCGAGCGCGGCGAGGTATTCGTAGCCGGCGAAGAAGTCGTTCATCAGCTTCTCGCCATCGACTTGGCGCTGCATCTCGCGGCCCTCGTCGTCGTTGCCGGGATATCCGCCCATCGAGGTCAGCCCGTCGGGCGCCAGCGCGACGAAGCCGGCCTTGGCGACGCGGCGCGCGACATCGCGGATATAGGGGTTGAGGCCCCGGTTCTCGTGCACGACCAGAACGGCGGCGGGCGGCGCGTCGGTCGTGGCGGGGCGCACGAGATAACCATTGACGGAACCGTGGCCGTTCGGGCTGTCATAGGTGATGTCCTCGGCCGCGATGTCGGCGTCGTCCTCGGCGACCTGCTGCGCCAGGGCATAGTTCGGGCTGAGCGTCTGGAGAATCGCCACCGCGGTCAGGCCGCCGACGGCCCACTTGCCGGCGCGGTCGAGGAACTCGCGCTTCGATATCTTGCCATGCGCATAGAAGTCGTAGAGGTCGAGCAGATCCTGGTCGAAATCCTTGGCGGTCATGCGTGTCATCGTGGTCCCTCCGGAGCGGTATTGCCGTCGCGGCAAGCTAGCACGGAGCGGCGCGGGACATAGGGAACGAAGGCGCATGGCGCGGCGTTTGACCGCATGACACGCACAACGCTCGCCACCGCACTGGCCGCCGCCCTTCTCGCCCTGCCCGCCAATGCCGAACAAGTCGGCGAGGTCGGGGTCGACTGGGTCGGCAACGACATCATCATCGACGCCATCCAGGACCCAAAGGTCGAGGGCGTCACCTGCCACATCGCCTATTTCGAGCGGTCGCTGATCGACCGGCTGAGCCAGGGCAACTGGTTCGAGGACCCGTCGAACGCGTCGATCGCGTGCCGCCAGACCGGGCCGATCCGGCTGGGCGACATCGACACGTCGGAGGATGGCGAGCAGGTGTTCCGCGAAGGCCGGTCGATCATCCTGAAATCGCTGCGCATCAAGCGGATCTTCGATCAGCCGAACCAGACGTTGATCTATCTTGTCCATGCGCAGGAACTGACCGAGGGGTCGGCGAAGATGTCGATATCGACGGTCCCGCTCTACGGCGCAGAACTGGCGACGGACTAGCGGCCGGCGCCTAGATCTTGAGGAATCGCTGCGCGATGCGCGGCAAAAAGCCCGAGAACCGCAACGGCGCGTCGGTGACGACGAGGCAGATGCAATCCTCGCCCGCCTCGGCGGTCGGAGTGTGTTCGTCCGCCTCGGACGCGACCTCCAGGTCGCCGCGGGCGAACCGGGCGTCGCCGTCCAGGAACGCCCCCTGCAGGACCAGTGTGAACTCCGTACCGCCATGGCCATGGTCCGGCATCGCGTGCCCCGCGGGGATCGACAACAGACGCGCGACGCCACCGTCGTCTTCGCCCAGGTCGATCACGCATTGCCGTACGCCCATGCCCACCGGGCGCCAGCGCACCGCCTCCAGATCCCCGCCGACGGCATCGCGCAACGGTTGCGGCAACACCGCACCGGACGATGACGCGGCCCGCCCGGACGTGGCGGGCCCGTCGAGCCGTGCCATCACCGCGTCCAGCGCATCGGGCGCGATCTCGGTCTCGCCCGTATCCTCCAAGAGGATGCCGCCCAGCGCGTCGAACCCGCCAAGCCGCGCGCGGGCGTCATCGTCCAGCGACACCGCCGTCGCCACCAGCAGGTCCTGCGCGGCCGGCAGCCGGCCGGCAGCGTAGTTCAGCAGCATCTCGTCTCCGATGGGATGGTGGATCATCTTGGTTCGTCTCGCGTTCAATGTCGGTCGTGGGGGCGCGGCAGATCGCGCCGTTCGTTCTGCATGGCATGACGCAGCCGGTCGATCGCCAACCGGATGCGTGACTTGATCGTGCCAAGCGGCAAACCCGTCGCCGCGGCGATTTCGCTGTGCGTCGCATCGCCGAAATAGGCCCGTTCCACCAGGTCGCGCTGCTTGGGCGGCAGGGTCGCGATGGCTTGGGCCAGGCGCGCCGTTTCCTGTTGCAGGGCCAGCGCGTCGGCCTGTTCCGGCGCCGGCTCGGGCCCCCAGGGCAGATCCTCGGGTTCGGGCCGGCGGGTCCTGCGGATCAGGTCGATCTTGCGATTCCGCGCGATGGTGAAGAGCCACGTCGCCGCCCCCGCCCGCGCCGGATCGTATTGATGCGCCTTGCGCCAGAGCGTGACCATGACATCCTGCATGCAATCCTCGGCCATGGCGGGCGACAGGCCCGTCCGGATCAGGAAGGCCTTCACCCGCGGGGCATAGTGGCGGAACAGTTCGGCGAACGCGTCGCGGTCGCGGTCGCGACCCACCGCGACCAGCAGGGCCGACCAGCGGGCATCGTCCTTGGGTTTGGGGGCCAAGCGCATCTCCGGCGGGGCGGCAAGGTTCAGACCGAGCGCATTCATCAATCGCCTGACATCTTGAGGGCGGGACTGCCCGGGTTCAAGTTCACAGGCTCTACGCAACGTCGTGTTGTCCGGATCAGTTTTCGTGTCATGTAGAGAGGAGGGGACGCCACGACGGCATCCTGATCCGCGAGGCCGGCCGGTCCGTAGAGACACAAGAGCGAACCCGGAACGGAAACAGAGACAGCAGTGCCCTTCGACAAACAGACACTCAGCCGCGTCGCGATCATCGGCGGCGGCATAAGCGGCATGGCCGCCGCCCACGCGCTTTCTGGCGATCACCACGTCACCCTGATCGAGGCCGAGCCGCGCTTGGGCGGGCACGCACGCACCGTCCTGGCCGGGCGACGCGGCGACCAGCCGGTGGATACCGGGTTCATCGTCTTCAACAAGGTCAACTATCCGAACCTGTTGCGCCTGTTCGAGGACCTGGATGTCCCCATCGCCGACAGCGACATGTCCTTCGCGGCGTCGCTGGGCGGGGGCCGCGTGGAATACTCGCTTCAGACGGCGGACACGATGTTCGCGCAGCGGCGCAACCTGCTGTCGCCCCGGTTCCTGCGCATGACGCGCGACATCTTCCGTTTCAACGCCCGCGCCGCCGATGCCGCCAACGACCCGGACCTGCCGCTTGGCGCCTTCCTTGATCGGCTCGGCATGGGGCAGACGTTCCGCGACTGGTATATCGGGCCGATCTCGGGCGCGATCTGGTCCACCCCCAGCCAGAACGTGATGGATTTCCCGGCGCAGGCCATGGTGCGCTTCTTCCGCAACCACGCGCTGCTCAGCCACACCGGACAGCACGACTGGTTCACCGTTCGGGGCGGATCGGTGGAATATGTCCGCCGCCTTCAGGCGCATCTCGGACGGCAAAGCGTCGTCCTTCGCACCGGCACGCCCGTGGCCGGCATACGCCGTGTCCCGGGCGGTGCCGAGGTGCGCATGACCGGTGGCGAGTGGGAGGCGTTCGACGACGTCGTATTGGCGACCCATTCCGACGATAGCCTCGCCCTGCTGTCGGACGCCACCGAGGAGGAGACGGCCCTGCTGTCGCGGGTGCGCTATCAATCGAACGAGGCCGTTCTGCATGCGGACGAATCCGTCATGCCCCGGCGCCGGAAGGTCTGGGCGTCCTGGAACTATGCCGAACAGGCGGATCGCCCCGACCGCATCGGCCTGACCTACTGGATGAACCGGCTGCAGCCCATTCCGGCGGAGGATCCGATCTTCTCCACCCTCAACCCCCAGCATCCCATCCGGGAGGCGTTGATCTACGACCGGACGACCTTCCGTCACCCGGTCTACGACCTGGCCATGCTGGATGCCGTCGGCCGGCTGCGCGAACGTAACGGAACGGCAAACACATGGTTCTGCGGCGCCTGGATGCGGAACGGCTTTCACGAGGACGGGTTCGTCAGCGCCCTCGACGTGGCCGAGGGGATGGCCGGCCGCGCCCACCTCGCCGTCGCAGCGGAATGACCCGTGTCCTGGACCATGTGCCGGGTCTGACGTTCCATGGCCGCAAGGCCGAAGGGGTGGAGAACGCCTTTCGCTATGGCGTCGACTACGTGCTCCTCGATCCCGAAGACCGCGGCCCGTTCCCCCGGCTGTTCGGGCGAAATCGTGCAGCCCTCGCCAGCCTGCGCGACCGGGATCATGGTGGCCCCCCGGGCGACGGACGCGGGGTGGCCTGGCTGCATGACATGCTGGCCGAAAAGCTGCCGGACCTTCGCGCCGGGCGCATCCTGTTGCTGGCGCAGCCGCGCGTGCTGGGACACACGTTCAACCCGGTCAGCTTCTGGCTGGTGCATGACCGCGATGACGTCCTGCGTGCCGTGGTGGCGGAGGTCACCAACACCTATGGCGACCGCCATTCCTACCTTTGCCATAGCGCGGACCTGGCGCCGATCGGCGCGGGAACGACGCTTGCCGCACGCAAGATCCTGCATGTCTCGCCGTTCCAGCCCGTGGCCGGGGGCTATCGCTTCCGCTTCGACATCCGCGACGACCGCCTGGCGATCTGGATCGACTATCGCAGTCCGGGGGGCCGCCTGATGGCGACGCTGTCGGGCCCGCGCCGCCCGCTGACGAACCGGGCGATCCTCGGTGCGGCGCTGCGCCGGCCCTTCGGCACGCGCCGCGTCCTGGGCCTGATCCATTGGCAGGCGCTCCGGCTCTGGTGGCGCGGGGCGACGTTTCGCGGCCGGCCCGCCCCGCCCCCGTCCGAGGTCTCACGGTGACGCTTGCCGGCCTGCCGCGATACGCGGTCTTCGCCGGCGTCCTGGCGGCGGCCGGCCTTCCGATCTACATCCATGCACCCAAGTTCTACGTCGATACCTATGGCGTGACCCTCCGGCAGCTTTCGGTCGCGCTGTTCGTGCTGCGCCTGATCGACGTGGTTCAGGACCCGCTGCTGGGCCGCTTGGCCGAGACGACGCGCGCACGACGCGGGCTGATGGTCTGGTGCGCAGGCGTGATCATGGCCGGGGCGATGGCGATGCTGTTCGCCGTGCCCCCGCAACTGCCGGCGGTCTGGTGGTTCGCCCTGTCGCTCGCGGCGCTGTTCTCGACATTCTCCTTCCTGACGATCTGCTTCTACGCGCAGGGCGTCGCCAAGGCCGGCGCGGTGACCGACGGCCACCTGCGGGTGGCGTCGTGGCGCGAAACAGGGGCGCTACTCGGCGTCTGCCTGGCGGCGGCCCTACCGTCAATCCTTGCCGCGACCGGGCAGCCGTTCACGATCTACGCCGGGCTCTTCGCGCTGGCCGCGCTGGCGGCGCTGGCGGCGATGACGCCGGAATGGTCCGCCGCGGGGGCACCACCGGCCACCGGCGGCCTGCGGGCGGTGCTGCGCGACGGGACGGCGCGCCGCCTGCTGTTGATCGCGCTGGTCAACGCGACGCCGGTGGCGGTCACCTCGACGCTTTTCCTGTTCTATGTGTCCGACCGGCTGGCCGCACCGGGATGGGAAGGCGTCCTTCTGCTGACGTTCTTCCTGTCGGCCGCGCTCGCCGCACCGCTCTGGGCACGGGCGGCGGCGCGCTGGGGGACACGCCGCGCCCTGATGATGGGCATGGCGCTGGCGCTTGCATCCTTCGCCTTCGCGCTGCCGCTGGGGGCGGGCGATCTCTGGCCGTTCGCGGTGGTCTGCATCGCATCGGGCGCCGCCGTGGGGGCCGACCTGACGCTGCTGCCGGCACTGTTCGCGCGGCGGATGGCGACGATCGCGCCGTCGGCGGCCGACGGGTTCGGGCTGTGGTCCTTCGTCAACAAGGCGACGCTGGCGCTGGCGGCCATTCTGCTGTTCCCGGCGCTGCAACTGGCCGGATTCCAACCCGGGGAACCGAACGGAGCGGTCGCGCTTTGGTCCCTTACAGCGCTTTATGCGGGTTTGCCGCTCCTGCTGAAGGCGTTCGCGCTCATCCTGCTTGCCCGCACCGGGCCCGAGGTTCACCGATGACCCTTCTGCTTTCGTTCGCGCTCGGGGTTCTCGCCACGCTTCTCGGCCTCGTGCTCGTGCAGCGGGTCGCGGGGTTTCCGTCGCAGAAGGTGCGCGATCACCGTGCGCTGCAACCGGCTTTCGACCTGCCGACCCGGTTGTCTGGCCCCATGGATTGCACCGGGACGATCTTCGGGCCGCTGGGACGCGTCTCTTCGCGTTTCAAGGCGAGGATGCACACGAGCTGGAACGGACCAAACGGCATCATGGACGAGAACTTCACCTATGATGACGGCAGCACGCAAACCCGTCAGTGGCGGCTGACCATCGGTCAGGACGGATCCTTGCGCGCCGAGGCCGACGACGTGCCCGAGGCCGGCCACGGCCAGCTTGCCGGGAATGCGCTTCGGCTGACCTACCAGATCCGCCTGCCGAAGGAGAATGGCGGCCATGTCCTGGATGCGGTCGATTGGATGTACCTTCAACAGGATGGCACGATCCTGAACCGCAGCCAGTTCCGAAAATACGGGATCATGGTGGCGGAGTTGTTTTGCGTGATGCGCCCCGAGGAGGACGAGGATGCGTGACTGGACGGGAAAGCGGTATTGGCTGGTCGGCGCCTCGGAGGGGCTGGGCGCGGCGCTGGCGCGCAAGCTCTCGGCGGCGGGCGCGGTCGTGATCCTCTCGGCGCGGTCCGAGGACAAGCTGGCGAAAGTGGCCGCGGGTCTGCCGGGCCGGTCGGAGGTGGTGCCCTGCGACGTGTCCGACCGCGCGTCGGTCGAGGCGGCGGCGAAGGCGGCGGGCCGGATCGACGGGATGGTGTTCCTGGCGGGCGTGTACTGGCCGCAGGCGGCGCAGGATTGGAACGCCGAACAGGTCGAGGCGATGTGCGACGTCAATTTCACCGGTGCGGCCCGCGCGGTCGGCGCGGTGATCGGCGACATGGTGGCGCGGGACGAGGGCCACATCGTGCTGACCGGATCGTTGTCGGGGTTCCGCGGCCTGCCGGGGGCGACGGGCTACGGCGCGTCGAAGGCCGGCGTGATGTGGTTGGCCGAAGGAATGCACGCGGACCTGCGCAAGACCGGCGTGACGGTGCAGGTGGCCAATCCCGGCTTCATCGAGACCCGGCTGACCGAGAAGAACGATTTCGACATGCCGTTCCTGATGACGCCCGAGGCGGCGGCCCAGCAGATGTTCGAGTTGATGTGCACCGACCGCTTCAAGCTCAGCTTTCCGACGGTGTTTTCCTTGCTGTTCCGCGGCGGGCAATTCCTGCCGGACTGGCTCTGGTACGGGATGATGGCGCGCACGGGCTGAGATCGGCGCAGGGCCCCGGCCCTCCGCCCCCACGGGATATTTTCGAAGCGGAGAAACGGATCGTCGTTTCGCGCCCGCGCGGCGTCGCGGGCGGGCTTTCGGACGGGCGCCCGGGGTTCTAGTCTTCGGCGAAACGGAGGCACGCATGTCCGACGCGATCACATTCACGCTCGACGGCGAGACGGTCGCGGCGCAGCCCGGCCAGACGATCTGGGAGGTGGCGAACGGGCGCGGCCTGGTGATCCCGCATCTGTGTCACAAGCCGGCGCCGGGCTATCGCCCCGACGGCAATTGCCGCGCCTGCATGGTGGAGATCGAGGGGGAGCGCGTGCTGGCCGCGTCCTGCATCCGCGAACCGGCCGAGGGCATGGTGGTCACGACCGACAGCGCGCAGGCGAAGGGCGCGCGCAAGATGGTGGTCGAGATGCTTCTGGCCGACCAGCCGGAGCGGGACGCGGCGCATGACCGGTCGTCGCATCTGTGGGACATGGCCGATGCGGTCGGCGCGGGCGAAAGCCGCCTGCCGACGCTGGAGGCCGGGCGCATCCCGCTTCTGGACGACAGCCATGTCGCGATGCGGGTCAACCTGGATGCCTGCATCCAGTGCGGCCTCTGCGTGCGGGCCTGTCGCGAGGTGCAGGTCAACGACGTGATCGGCATGGCGGGCCGGGGGCACGACGCCTATCCCGTCTTCGATTTCGACGACCCGATGGGCGAGAGCACCTGCGTCGCCTGCGGCGAATGCGTGCAGGCCTGTCCGACGGGGGCGCTGATGCCGGCGACGATGGTGGACGCCGCGCAAGTTGGCGACAGCGCCGATTGGGACCGGGAAACGAAGAGCATCTGCCCGTTCTGCGGCGTGGGGTGCCAAGTGTCGCTGAAGGCGAAGGGCGACCGCATCGTCAAGGTGGACGGGATCGACGGACCGGCGAACGAGGGGCGGCTTTGCGTCAAGGGGCGGTTCGGGTTCGACTACATCCACCACCCGCACCGCCTGACCGTGCCGTTGATCCGCCGCGAGGACGCGCCGCCGAAAGGGTTGAACGTCGATCCGGGCGATTGGGGCAATGTGTTCCGCGAGGCGAGCTGGGACGAGGCGCTGGACGTGGCGGCGGGCGGATTGCGCGGCCGGGGGCGCGAAGTGGCCGGGTTCGGGTCGGCCAAGTGTTCGAACGAGGAGGCGTACCTGTTCCAGAAGTTCATCCGGCAGGGCTTCGGGCACAACAACGTCGACCACTGCACGCGGCTCTGCCACGCCTCGTCAGTCGCGGCCCTTCTGGAGAACGTCGGATCGGGCGCCGTCACCGCGACCTTCAACGAGATCGAGAATGCCGACGTCGCCATCGTCATCGGCGCCAACCCGGTCGAGAACCATCCCGTCGCCGCGACCTACTTCAAGCAGTTCGCCAAGCGCGGCGGCAAGCTGATCGTGATGGACCCTCGCGGCGTGGGCCTGCGGCGGCATGCCAGCCACATGCTGCAATTCCGGCCGGGGGCGGACGTGGCGCTGCTCAATTCGATCATGCACGTGATCGCCGAGGAGGGCCTGACCGACCGGCAATATATCGAGGCGATGACCGAGAACTGGGCGGCGCAGCGCGAACATCTGCGTGGCTTCGCGCCCGAGACGGTCGAGGGGCTGACCGGGATCCCGGCGGATGTCGTGCGCGACGTCGCGCGGACCTTCGCGGGCGCGAAATCCGCGATGATCTTCTGGGGCATGGGGATCAGCCAGCATATCCACGGGACGGACAATTCGCGCTGTCTGATCAGCCTTGCCCTGATGACGGGCCAGATCGGGCGTCCGGGATCGGGCCTGCATCCGCTGCGCGGGCAGAACAACGTGCAGGGCGCGTCGGATGCGGGGCTGATCCCGATGTTCCTGCCGGACTACGCCAGCGTCCTGTCGGACGACGTGCGGGCGAAATACGCGGCGCTCTGGGGGTCCGAGCCGCTGGCCGAGAAGGGCCTGACGGTGACGGAGATCCTGGACGCCGTCCATGCGGGCGACATCCGGGCGATGTACATCCTGGGCGAGAACCCGGCCATGTCGGACCCGGATGTGGACCACGCGCGCGAGGCATTGGCGGCGTTGGATCATCTGGTGGTGCAGGACATCTTTCTGACCGAGACGGCGAATTACGCTGACGTGATCCTGCCCGCCGCGGCCTTTGCGGAGAAGACGGGGACGGTGACCAACACCAACCGGCAGGTGCAGATGGGGCGCCCCGCCGTGCCGCCGCCGGGCGACGCGCGGGAAGATTGGCGGATCACGGCGGAGCTGGCCTGGCGCTGCGGCCTCGACTGGCGCTATGCCCATCCGAAGCACGTCTTCGCCGAGATGAAGCAGGTCATGCCGTCGCTCGACAACATCACCTGGGACCGGCTGGAGCGCGAGGGCGCGGTGACCTATCCGTCGCTCTCGCCCGAGGATCCGGGCCAGCCGATCGTGTTCGGCGACCGGTTCCCGAGGCCCGAGGGGCGCGCGAAGTTTACGCCCGCCGACGTGGTTCCGCCCGACGAGGTGCCGGATGCGGACTATCCGATGATCCTGACAACGGGGCGGCAGTTGGAGCATTGGCACACCGGGTCGATGACGCGGCGGTCCAGGGTCTTGGATGCGGTGGAGCCGGAGGCGAATTGCTCGCTGCACCCGGCCACCTTGCGGCGGATGGGCGTGGCACCGGGCGGGCATGTGCGCCTGACGACGCGGCGGGGCACGGTGACCTTGATGGCACGGGCGGACCGGGCGATCGCGCCGGACATGGTGTTCCTGCCCTTCGCCTATGTCGAGGCGGCGGCGAACCTTCTGACGAACCCGGCGCTCGACCCGTTCGGCAAGATCCCGGAATTCAAGTTCTCGGCCGTAAAGGTCGAACCCGCCAGTCCCGTCGCGGCGGAATAGGCGCATCGATCAGAAAGGGCCGGCCCCCGAAGGGACCGGCCCGATGCCGTCAGGCCGCGAAATGCCGACCTCCGCCCCTGACCGGCAAACAAAAACCCGCATGGGGTCGGCCGGAACGGTCACGGTATCCACGACCCAACCACTTGTGATTCAACACGGTTCCCGAGAATTCTCCGGTTGACGCCACGTCGTGGTCATTCGGTCATTCCGCAGTCAGGCGCGTGATGAGTACCGTGACCTCGGGTCGTTTTCCGACCTCGTCCTGGGCCACCTTTCGGACGCCCTTCACGATCAGATCCTCCAGCTTTTCGTCATCACCGGCCGTGCGCGTATCGGCGCGGGCCAACTGGCCGGCCAGATGCTCCTCCATCATCGACGCGAGGGAGGCGGAGCCGCGCGCGAGTTCGGGCAGGCCGCGAATGTCGACCCAGGTATCCTCCAGGATCTGGTCATCGTCGTCGACCATGACGGCCACCACCACATGGCCGTTCAGCGCCATGCGGATGCGATCGCGCACCACCCCGTCGAACTGCCCGACCAGGGCCGAGCCGTCGAGATAGGTGCGCCCGGTCTCGACATGGTCGACAACCTTCGGCTGGTTGCCCGACAGCTCCAGCATGGTTCCGTTCGGTGCGACCACACCGATCCGGCCCGTGGCTTCGGCGAGCTTGGCATGTTCGCGCAGGTGGCGGTGTTCGCCATGCATCGGGATGACGATCTGCGGATCGACGATGCGGTGCACGGTCTCCAGGTCCGGGCGATTGGCATGGCCCGAAACGTGGTAGAGGCCATCCTCGTCGGTCACGACATCCACGCCCAGTTCGGACAGGTTGTTCATGATCCGGGCGACGTCCTTCTCGTTTCCGGGGATCGTCTTGGAGGAGAAGAGGAACGTGTCGCCGTCCTTCAGCTCCATCCCGAAATACTTGCCACGGCTGAGTTGCGCGGAGGCGGCGCGGCGCTCCCCTTGGCTGCCGGTGACGATCAGCATCAGGTTCTCGCGCGGCAGGCTGGCCGCGTCCTCGGGCGATATGGTCCGGGGGAAGTCGGTTAGGATCCCCTCCTCGACCGCGGCTTCGGTCATGCGGCGCATGGCCCGGCCCATCAGGCAGATCGAGCGGCCCGCCGCGACGCCGGCATCGGCCAGCGACTTCAGGCGCGCGACGTTCGACGCGAAGGTCGTGGCGACAAACATGCCCTTGGCGGAGGCCACCAGCGGGATCAGGTTCGGCGCGACTTCGGATTCCGACCGGCCTTCGTGCTTGGAGAACACGTTGGTGGAATCGCAGACGAGCGCACGAACGCCGGGCTTCGACGCCTCGGCCCAGAGGTCGGCGTCGAACGCCTCGCCCACGACCGGCGCGCGGTCGATCTTGAAGTCGCCGGTATGGATGATGCGGCCGGCCGGCGTGTCGATCACAAGCGCGCCCGATTCCGGGATCGAGTGGGACACCGGCAGAAAGCCCACCTTGAAGGGGCCGGCGTCGATCATGGCGGGGAAGGGTTCGGCGGTCACGACGGCCTTCGGGTCCTGACCCTTCTCCTGCAGCTTGCGACGGGCGAGGTTCGCGGTGAACTTGCGCGCGTGGATCGGCTTCTTCAGTTGTGGATAAAGGTGGCCGACACCCCCCAGGTGGTCTTCGTGGCCATGGGTGATGAACACCGCTTCCAGCCGGTTCAGGTTGGCCAGCAGCCATGAGATGTCCGGCAGGATGATGTCCACGCCGGGGGTGGTGTCCATGTCCGGGAAGGCAATCCCGAGATCGACGAGGATCAGGCGTTCCTTTCCCTCGGGGCCGTAGCCGTAGACATAGGCGTTCATTCCGATCTCGCCCGCCCCGCCCAGGGGGAGGTAGATCAACCGCTCGCGCTTGGCGCTCATGCGTTTTCCTTGTTGTATCTGTGGATGACGGTCAGGCCGTGCATCGTGAGGTCATCGTCATAGGCGTCGAACAGCGTCTCGGCCTGTTGGAACAGGGGCGCGAGGCCCCCGGTTGCCACGACTTTCATCGTGCGCGCGCGCTCTGCGCGGATACGGGCGGACACTTCCTTGATAAGGCCCACGTAGCCCCAGAAGATGCCCGATTGCATGCAAGTAACGGTGTTGGTTCCCACCACCCGCTGCGGTTGCGTGATGTCGACATGCGGCAGGGCCGCGGCGGCCATATGCAGGGCTTCCAGCGAGAGGTTCACGCCGGGTGCGATCACCCCGCCGACATAGGCGCCGTCATGGTCGACCACGTCGAAGGTGGTCGCGGTGCCGAAATCGACGACGATCAGGTTGCCGCCGTGCCTGTCCCACCCCGCGACGGTATTTACAAGCCTGTCCGGCCCGACCTGCGTGCCCGCATCGACGCGCACGTCGACCGGAAGCCGCGTGTCCGGCTTGCCGACGACGTAAGGCCGCGTGCCGAAATAGCGGTCGCAGAGGACGCGCAGGTTGAAGACGACGCGCGGCACGGTCGAGGACACGATGACATCGGTGATCGTCACGTCGATCCGGTGCAGGTCCATCAAGGTGCGCAGCCAGGTATAATATTCGTCGGCCGTCCGCGTGGCCTGCGTGGCGCAGCGCCAGGAGGCCGCGAAGGCGGTGCCGTCCCAGATGGCGAAGACGGTGTTGGTGTTGCCGCAATCGATGGTCAGTAGCATCAGGTCCCTCCGAAGAAGACGTCGCCGGCCGCGATCCGCCGCACCCCGGACGGCGTCCGAAGGACGAGCCTGCCGTCGGCATCCACGTCCTCGAAACGCCCCGCGATCGTCTCGGACATGGTGCGGGCCGTGACCTGTTGCCCCCGCCCGGCGGCGCGATCCAGCCACGCGGCGCGGATGGCGGGGAACCCTTCGGCGCGAAACAGCGCCTCGCGCGCGGCGAAGGCCGGAGCGAGACGGTCCAGCAGCGCCTCGGGGGCCAGGCGGAGGCCGGACGCTTCCAAGAGCGAGACGGGCGCCACGGCGCCCGGTTCTACCTCGGCGGGCTGCGGCGCGGCGACGAGGTTCACGCCGATGCCGAGGACGAGCAGTCCCGGACGGGGGCATTCGAGCAGGATTCCGGCCAGCTTACGCCCCTCCAGCAGGACATCGTTGGGCCATTTGAGCGAAAGCCCCCGCACCCCCAACTCGATCAGCGCGTCGGACAAGGCCAGCGACGCGATGAAGCTGCGCAGCGCCATCGCCGCCGGATCGTCCTGTGGCCGCCAGACCAAGGAGGCGGCGAAGTTGCCAGGCGCCATCCTCCAAGCACGCCCGCGGCGTCCACGGGGCGTGGTCTGACGACGTGCCATGACCCATGTGGGCTGCGCCGGCGCGCGGCGGGCCGCCTCGACCGACGTGCTGTCGATCTCGTCCAGCACGACGCGCTCCACCCCCTCGGGCCAGGGAGAGGCGGACGCGGGACTAGTTGACAAGGGTGGCTGCTGCGGCCGCGGCGATGCCCTCGAGACCGAACATGTTCACGACGCCGAGGACCATGATCCCGGCCGCGACCACGAGCGCCGCCAGCTGAGCCACCGGCATATGAGTGTCCAGCTTGGGATCGCCTTCGCCGAAATACATGAAATACACGATCCGCAGATAGTAGAATGCCCCGATCACCGACGCGACGACCCCCAGGATCGCCAACCAGACGAGCCCGGCATCGACCGCCGCCTGCAGCACGTAGAGCTTGGCGAAGAAGCCGACCATCGGCGGGATGCCCGCAAGGCTGAACATCAACACGAGGATGGCCAGCGCCGTCCCCGGCCGTGCCTTCGAAAGCTGGTTGAGTGAGGCGATGTCCGTCACTTCCATCCCCTCGCGGGACATCGACAGGATGAACGCGAAGGTGCCGATATTCATCACCACGTAGATCGCCGTATAGAGCAGCATGGCCTGCACACCGCCCACCGTACCCGCCGCCAGACCCATCAGGGCGTAACCCATATGCGCGATCGAGGAATAGGCCATCAGCCGCTTGATGTCGCGTTGGCCGATGGCGGCGATGGCGCCCACGAACATCGACATCACCGACAGTACCACCAGGATCTGCTGCCAGTCGCCGACCGCGCCACCGAACGCGTCATGCGTGACTCGGGCGAACATGCCCAGCGCCGCGACCTTGGGTGCGGTGGCGAAGAAGGCGGTGACCGGCGTCGGCGCGCCCTCATAGACGTCGGGCGTCCACATGTGAAAAGGCGCGGCGCTGATCTTGAACGCCAGGCCCGAAATCATGAAGACCAAGCCGAACAGCAGGCCCAGCGAGGTCGAGCCGGTGGCGGCCAGGTAGACCGCGGCGAACTCGGTCGACCCGGCATAGCCGTAGGTCAGTGAGATGCCGTAGAGCAGAAGGCCCGACGACAGCGCGCCGAGGACGAAGTATTTCAGCCCCGCCTCGGTCGACTTGACGCTGTCGCGCCGCATCGACGCGACCACGTAGAGCGACAGCGACTGCAACTCCAGACCCATGTAGAGCGTCAGCAGGTTGCCGGCCGAGACCATGACCATCATGCCGATGACCGACAGTGTGATCAGCAGCGGATATTCGAACTTCATCAGGCCGGCGCGTTCCATGTAGTCCTGCCCCATCAGCAGGACGATGGCCGCCGACAGAAGGATCGTGACCTGCGCGAAGCGGCTGAACCCGTCCTTGACGATCATCGCGTTGAACCCCGTCCCCACCTCGGGCGAGACCGCGATCCAGAAAGCCGTCATGGCCAGCACCAGCGAGGTGAGCCAGATCAGCGGCCGGGCGAGCTTGTCCTGACCGGTATAGACGGCCACGAGCAGCGCCCCCATCGCGTAGACGGCGAGCACGACCTCGGGGAGGATGATGTTCAGATCAGCGATCATGACGACCTCTCTCAGTGTCCGGCATCGGCGACGGCGTGATCCAGGATCAGGTCGGCGGTTGCGATCTCATGGTTCTCGACAAGGTTCGCGACCGACGGCCCGATGATGTCGGTGATCAGGCTCGGATAGATCCCGAACAAAATCGTGGCCACGACCAGCGGTGCGAAGATCGCGCGCTCCCGGCCTGTCATGTCGGTGATCGAGCGCAGGCTCTCCTTGATCAGGTCGCCGAAGACGACACGGCGATAGAGCCAGAGCGCGTAGCAGGCCGAGAAGATCACACCCGTCGTCGCGACCAGCGCGACCCAGGTGTTGACCTGGAACACGCCCATCAGTGTCAGGAATTCACCGACGAACCCGCTGGTGCCGGGCAGGCCGACATTGGCCATGGTGAACAGCATGAAGACGAGCGCGTAGGCCGGCATCCGGTTCACCAGCCCGCCATAGGCCGTGATCTCGCGCGTGTGCATCCGGTCGTAGATCACGCCCACGCAGAGGAACAGCGCGCCCGAGATGAAACCGTGGGAGATCATCTGGAAGATCGCCCCGTCGACGCCCTGCTGGTTGGCGGCGAAGATACCCATGGTCACGAAGCCCATATGCGCGACGGACGAATATGCGATAAGCTTCTTCATGTCGTCCTGCATCATCGCCACGAGCGAGGTGTAGACGATCGCGATCGCCGAGAGCCACAGAACGAGCGGGCCCATCACTTCGGACCCCACGGGGAACATCGGCAGCGAAAAGCGCAGGAAGCCGTAGCCGCCCATCTTCAGCAGGATCGCGGCCAGCACGACGGAGCCCGCGGTCGGTGCCTGGACGTGCGCGTCGGGCAGCCAGGTATGGACCGGCCACATCGGCATCTTGACCGCGAAGCTGGCGAAGAAGGCGAGCCATAGCAGCGTCTGCGCCCCGCCGACGATACCGAGGCCCAGCACATTCAGCGGCGCATAGCTGAACTGATGCTCCAGCAGCGTCGGGATGTCGGTGGTGCCCGCGTCGAGATACATGAAGATCATCGCCACCAGCATCAGGACCGAGCCGAGCAGCGTGTAGAGGAAGAACTTGAACGCCGCGTAGATGCGGTTCGCCCCGCCCCAGATGCCGATGATCAGGAACATCGGGATCAGCCCGGCCTCGAAGAACAGGTAGAACAGGATCAGGTCCAGCGCGCAGAACACGCCCAGCATGAGCGTTTCCAGCACCAGGAGCGCGACCATGTAGTCCTTTACCCGCGTCGTCACGTTCCAGCAGGATGCAATCACCAGCGGCATCAGGAAGGTCGTCAGCATCACGAACAGGACCGAGATACCGTCGACGCCCATCTTGTATTGCAGGCCCAGCAGCCATTCCCGCTCCTCGACGAACTGGAAGCCGGTGTCCTGCGGGTCGAACCCCGTCAGGATGAAGATCGAGACGAGGAAGGTGAAGCTCGTGGCGCCGAGGGCCAGCCACTTGGCGTTGCGCTGCGCCGCCTCGTCATCGCCGCGCAAAAACAGCGCGAGGATCGCGGCGGCGATCAGCGGCGTGAAGGTGACGATGGAGAGGAGATTATCCATTGGCTTAATTTCCCGCGGCGATCGTCGTCCAGGTGATCAGGACCACGATCCCGATGACCATCGCGAAGGCGTAGGTGAAGATGTATCCCGACTGCGCCCGGTTCAGCGCGCGGGTGAAGAACGGCACGATCCCCATGGCCAGACCATTGATCGACCCGTCGATGACGGACCCGTCGCCCCGGCGCCATAGGAACGTGCCGATCCGCTTGGCCGGACGCACGAACACCGCGTCGTAGATTTCGTCGAAATACCACTTGTTCAGCAGGAAGCGGTGCAGGGGTGCCAGGGTCGTGGCCCATTGCCGCGGCAGGTCGGGCCGGCGGACATAGGCCAGATAGGCTGCGCCAAGGCCCAGCAGCATGGCGATGAAGGGCGACACCTTGACCCAGGCGGGCACCTCGTGGGCTTCGTGGATGATGTGGTTGTCGTCACCGATATAGATCGCGCCCTCGCCCGGAACCTGGTGTGCGCGGGCCGCCGCGTGCTCCTCGTCGTGTCCGTCATCGACGGCGACGACCGCGCCGCCCTCGGTCACGACGACATCGGTGTCATGCGCCTCCTCGACGATCCCTTCGCCGTGGCCGTCTTCCACCAGGGGCGTGCCGTGTTCGGCGTCGGTGCTGGCGCCGATGCCGAAATAGCGGTCGACGCTGGCCTGGCTGCCGAAGAACGGGCCGTAGAACACCATGCCGGCCAGCACCGACCCCACGGCCAGCACGGCCAAGGGTCCGGTCATGACCGCCGGGCTCTCATGCGCATGCTCATGCGTGTGCTTGTCGCCGCGCGGGGCGCCGTAGAAGGTCAGGAACATCAGGCGCCAGGAGTAGAAGCTGGTGAACATCGCCGCGATGACCAGCGCCCAGAACGCGCCCGAATGGCCGGCGAAGGCCACTTCGATCACGGCGTCCTTCGACAGGAAGCCGGCGAACCCGATATGGGTCAGCGGGATGCCGACGCCGGTGATGGCCAGCGTGCCGATCATCATCGCCCAGAATGTGTAGGGGATCTTCTTCCGAAGGCCGCCGTAATTCCGCATGTCCTGTTCGTGATGCATCGCGTGGATGACCGAACCCGCACCCAGGAACAGCATCGCCTTGAAGAACGCATGCGTCAGCAGGTGGAACATCGCCACCGAATAGGCGCCCAGTCCCGCTGCCACGAACATGTAGCCCAATTGAGAGCAGGTCGAATAGGCGATGACGCGCTTGATGTCGTTCTGCACCAGGCCCACGGTCGCCGCGAAGAACGCCGTCGCCGCGCCGATCACCACGACGAAGGCCATGGCCGCGTCGGCGAATTCCATCAGGGGCGACATGCGGCAGACGAGGAACACGCCCGCCGTCACCATGGTCGCCGCGTGGATCAGGGCCGAGACGGGGGTCGGACCCTCCATCGCGTCGGGCAGCCAGGTGTGCAGGCCCAGCTGCGCCGACTTGCCCATCGCGCCGATGAACAGCAGGAAGGCGAGCAGGTTCGCCGCGTTCCAATCCGTCCAGAGGAAGCGGATCTGCGTCTCTGCCAGGGCGGGCGCCGCCGCGAAGACGTCCGAGAAATTGATCGAGTCGGTCAGGTAGAACAGCCCGAAGATGCCCAGCGCGAACCCGAAATCGCCGACCCGGTTGACGATGAACGCCTTCATCGCCGCGCCCGAGGCGGACGGCTTGCGCCAGTAGAACCCGATCAGCAGGTATGACGCGACGCCCACGCCTTCCCAGCCGAAGAACATCTGCAGCAGGTTGTCGGACGTCACCAGAGCCAGCATCGCGAAGGTGAAGAACGACAGATAGGCGAAGAAGCGCGGCTTGTAGACCTCACCCTCGCGCCATTGCGGGTCGTGATCCATGTAGCCGAAGCTGTAGAGGTGGACGAGCGAGGACACCGTCGTCACCACGATCAGCATGATCGCAGTCAGCCGGTCCAGCCGGATCGCCCAGTCGGTCAGGAGCGACCCGCTCTCGATCCAGCGGAACAGGTGGATGATCTCGGTCTGGCCGTCATGCGTCAGGAACACGATCCAGGACAGAAGCGCCGCGAGGAACAGAAGCCCCGTCGCCACGACCAGCGCGGCCTTCTCGCCGATGAAACGCCAGCCGAAACCGCAGATCAGCGCGCCCAGCAGCGGGGCCAGCAGGATGATCGTCGCCATGATGTTCAGCCCTTCATCACGTTGACGTCTTCGACGTCGATGGTGCCGCGGTTACGGAAGAAGCAAACCAGGATCGCCAGGCCGATCGCCGCCTCGGCCGCGGCCACGGTCAGGACGAACAGCGTGAAGACCTGCCCCGTCAGATCGCCCAGGAAGCCCGAGAACGCGACGAAGTTGATGTTCACGGCCAGCAGCATCAACTCGATCGACATCAGGATGATGATGACGTTCTTGCGATTCAGGAAGATGCCGAAGATGCCGATCACGAACAACGCGGCCGCGACGGTCAGGTAATGCTCAAGTCCGATCATGTCCGTTCCCTTCGGTGCGCGCCGGACGCGCGCCCGTTCTTGTCCGTTCGCGATTGACTGACCCGCGCGGGGTTCAGAGGAAGCCGAAGCCGCCGATGAGAAGGATGACGACGACGATGACGATGATCAGCGTGGTTCGTGACATGGTGGAATCTCCTAGAGGCCTTGGCCGGGTTTCACGTCGCGCACATCCATGGCCTTGGCCGGGTCGCGCCACATCTGGTGCAGGACGTTCTGCCGCTTGACGTCCTTGCGGTGCCGAAGGGTCAGGGCGATCGCCCCGATCATGGCCACCAGCAGGATCAGCCCGGCAAGCTGGAACATCAGGAAATAATCGTCATAGAGCACGAGGCCCAGCGCCGAGGTGTTCAGCGTCGGCGGGACCGGAATGTTCGCCAGCCCGTCGGCCACAACCACCCCTTCCGCGGCTTCCCAGACGCCGAAGGCAATGGCCAGTTGCATCAGCAGGACGATCCCGATCAGGCCGGCCAGGGGCACGTATTTCGCCATCTCGGCCTTCAGCTCCGCGAAGTCGACATCCAGCATCATGACGACGAACAGGAACAGGACCGCGACCGCGCCGACATAGACGATGATCAGCAGCATCGCCACAAACTCCGCCCCCAGCAGAACGAACAGGCCGGCGGTCGACAGGAAGGTCAGGATCAGCCACAGCACCGAATGCACGGGATTGCGCGACACCACCACGAACAAGCCCGCCGCCACGGTGACGATCGCGAACAGGTAGAAGGCGAAATCGAGAACCGTCATTCCTTGTCCTCCAATACCTCGTTGGCGAGGGACATCGCCTTGTTCATCGCCGGCAGCCCGCCGAACAGGCCCATCAGGCCGATCGTCTCGGCGATCTCCTGCTTGGTGGCACCCTGTTCGGACGCCTGGCGGACGGTCATACGCACCTGCGCCTCGGCCTGCGCGCCCAGCACCGTCAGTCCGGCCAGCGTCAACAACATCTTGGTCTTGGCGTCCAGCCCCTCGGGGTTCACGCCCTTGCCCATGAACGCCTCCATCACGTCCTTGGGCATGGTCGGCCACAGCTTCTCGAACCCCTGCGGCGTGAAATTCACCAGCGCGGGGTTCATGGTCTTGGCCATGTCCTGCACGTGGCCCATCCAGGCCGCGAAGGGATTCTGCGGATCACTCATCGGTACGGCGCGTCCAGTTCGAGGTTCTTGGCGATGATCGCCTCCCACCGCTCGCCGTTCTCCAGGAGCTTCTCCTTGTCGTAGAACATCTCCTCGCGCGTCTCGGTGGCGAACTCGAAATTCGGTCCCTCGACGATGGCATCCACGGGGCAGGCTTCCTGGCAGAACCCGCAGTAGATGCACTTGGTCATGTCAATGTCGTAGCGGGTCGTGCGCCGGCTTCCGTCGACGCGCGGCTCGGCGTCGATGGTGATGGCCTGCGCGGGGCAGATCGCCTCGCAGAGTTTGCATGCGATGCAGCGTTCCTCGCCGTTGGGATAGCGGCGCAGCGCATGCTCCCCCCGGAACCGCGGCGATTGCGG
The DNA here is from genome assembly GCF_023015695.1 of Jannaschia sp. S6380. Taxonomy (NCBI): domain Bacteria; kingdom Pseudomonadati; phylum Pseudomonadota; class Alphaproteobacteria; order Rhodobacterales; family Roseobacteraceae; genus Jannaschia; species Jannaschia sp. S6380. Next base: position 530,898 of record NZ_JALKAS010000002.1, on the reverse strand, counting down.
GCCCTTCTCGTGCGGATAGTTTAGCGTGGCCTTGGGGGCGAAGAAGTACTTCAGCCCGAGGCGCAGACCGCTCCACATGTCGGCGAGGAGGAAATACTTGGCTGAACGCTTCCAGTCGATCTTGGTGTCGGTGGTGGTCATTGCTGAACGTCCTCCGCCTGTTCCGGAATTTCGCCTAGGTCGTCATCGGCGCGGTATGCGCCTGTCCGGCCGTTGTATCGCGTGAGAGAGCAACCGGCCATCAGTTCACCACCACCAGGACCTCGGGCCAGCGGGCCCAGAAGCCGCCCAGAACCTCGAACTTCGCGAGGAATGCCACGATCACCACCCAGGCCAGCGACAGCGGCAGGAACACCTTCCAGCCCAAGCGCATCAGCTGATCGTAGCGGTAGCGGGGCACGATCGCCTTCACCATCGCGAAAAGGAAGAAGATGAGCGCCATCTTCAGCACCATCCATGGCGCACCGTCGGGCAGGAACGGCACCGGCGACAGCCAGCCGCCGAAGAAGATGAGCGTGATCAGCGCCGTCATAAGCACGATTGCGGCATATTCCCCGATCATGAACAAAAGGAACGGCGTCGAGGAATATTCGACCTGATATCCCGCCACCAGCTCCGACTCGGCCTCGGGCAGGTCGAAGGGCGGGCGGTTGGTCTCGGCCAGGGCCGAGATGAAGAACAGGAACACCATCGGCAGATGCGGCAGCCAGTACCAGCCCAGTAGGCCCAGGTCGCCGTCCTGCGCGCGCACGATATGCGTCAGGTTCAGCGACCCGGTCGAAATGATGACGCCGATCAGGATCAGGCCGATGGACACCTCGTAGGAGATCATCTGCGCCGCCGAACGCAGGCTGCCAAGGAACGGATATTTCGAGTTCGACGCCCAGCCGCCCATGATGATGCCGTAGACCTCGAGCGAGGAGACCGCGAAGACATAGAGGATGGCCACGTTCAGGTCGGCGATCGCCCAGCCGTCGTTGAACGGGATCACGGCCCAGGCAATCAGCGACAGCGTGAAGGCCACCATCGGCGCAAGGAAGAAGACCGCACGATCCGCGCCCGCAGGCACCACGATCTCTTTCAGGGCGTATTTGAAGAAATCCGCGAAGGATTGCAGCAGCCCGAAGGGCCCCACGACGTTCGGCCCCCGCCGCATCTGGACGGCCGCCCAGATCTTGCGGTCGGCATAGAGAAGGACGGCGAGACTCATCAGGAGCAGAACGACCAGGAGCAGGCACTGCGCCAGGATCGTCAACACGATGCCCAACGGAGATGCGAGAAAGTCCGCCATAGTCACGTCCCTTATACGGTCGGGATGCCTCGGGCCGCGCACGCGTCGACGACCACTTCGGCATCAATCGTCCTCAGCCCCCGTGGGAGCGATGGCGAGACGGTGTAAACCGCATCCGCGCGCCAAACGCCACCCTCTTCGACCACGTTTGTCCGCACCTGACGCGCGAAACCGAAGCCACGGATCAGCGCGTATTGCGCGGCCGCGCATTCGGCGTAGTCCACCACGTCCCGGCCGTCGCGCGCACCCTCCATAGCGACGATGAAGTTGACGAGATCGCCCTCCAGGAGCCGCGTTTCCACGCCCTTGTAGTCTGGGCGGAACACGTCGACCACCGGGGCCTCCTCGGATCGGCAGGCGGCCAGGACGAAGGCCATCGCAAGGACCGGGGCCCGCCGCATACGCGTTACTCCGCCGCGATCGGCCGCGTCTCGCGTCCCTTCGCCAGCTGCGACAATTCCGCCATCAGGCGACTGGCACGCGCGATCGGGTTCGACAGATAGAAGTCGCGCACCGCCAGGCCGAAATCGCCGTCACCCATCGGCCCGACCTCGCCCAGGGGGGCAAACGCGTTGACGGGCACCTCGTCCAGGTCGGCCAGTTGCGGCGCCGACGCGACCAGTTCGCCGCGAAGCTGCGCCAGGCTGTCGAACGGAAGCTGGTATCCGACCTCGGCCGAAAGCGCACGCAGGATTGCCCAGTTCTCCTTTGCCTCGCCCGGCGCGAAGCCGGAACGCAGCGCCAGTTGCGGGCGGCCCTCGGTATTGACGAACAGGCCCTGCTCCTCGGTCCAGGCGGCACCGGGCAGGATGATGTCGGCGCGGTGTGCACCGCGATCACCATGGCTGCCCTGGTAGATGACGAAGGGACCGTCGGGAATGTCGATCTCGTCGGCAGCCAAGTTATAGATCACATCGGCCGACAGGGCCGCGTCGATGCCGCCGGGACTGTGACAGCCCGCATCCATCGCACCCACGCGCGCGGCGGCGGTATGCAGGATCAACAGGCCGGACCCCGAGTTTTCGGCCAGGCGCCGTGTGTGGGCCAGAACGGCCGCGCCGTCGCCCCCGGACAGGGCCGCGTTCCCCAGGATCACGAGGGACGGCGCCGCGCGCGTCTCGTCGCTGACCTTCTGTTCGGACAGCTTGGCCAGCGCCGCGCGATCCGTCCCGACATGGGCGTAGTCGTAGGTCAGGTCCACCGCCTCGCCAAGCAGCCCGACATTCGCGCCGCGCAGCCAGGCCTTGCGAATGCGCGCGTTCAGCACCGGCGCCTCGCGCGCGGGGTCCGTGCCGATCAGCATGATGTTCTTCGCGTCGTCGATATCCTCGATCGCGGCGGTGCCGGCATAGCCGGCCCGCTCCGTCGGAAGCATGGCGCCGTCGGTCCGGCATTCGGTCACGCCGCCCAAGGCGTCCATCAGCTTGCGCAGCGCGTACGCGGCCTCGGTCGCGACCAGGTCACCGACGATCCCGGCGACCGATCCGCCCTTCATCGCCGCCGCCGCGGCATTCAGCGCCTCGGGCCAGGTCGCCGGCCGCAGCTTTCCGTCCACCCGGATATAGGGCTTGTCCAGCCGCTGGCGGCGCAGCCCGTCCCAGACGAAACGGGTCTTGTCGCTGATCCACTCCTCGTTGGTGCCGTCGTGGTTGCGCGGCAGGATGCGCATGACCTCGCGGCCCTTGGTGTCCACCCGGATGCTGCTGCCCAAGGCGTCCATGACGTCGATCGTCTCGGTCTTGGTCAATTCCCAAGGGCGGGCGGTGAAGGCGTAGGGCTTGGAGACCAGCGCGCCGACGGGGCACAGGTCGATGATGTTCCCCTGCAGGTTCGATTTCAGCGTCTCGCCCAGATAGGACGTGATCTCGCTGTCCTCGCCCCGGCCGGTTTGGCCCATCTGGGTGATGCCCGCCACCTCGGTCGTGAAGCGGACGCAGCGGGTGCAGGAGATGCAGCGCGTCATGTGCGTTTCGACCAGCGGGCCGAGATCGAGGTCGACGGCCGCGCGCTTGGGCTCCCGGTAGCGGCTGAAATCGACCCCGTAGGCCATCGCCTGGTCCTGCAGGTCGCATTCCCCGCCCTGATCGCAGATCGGACAGTCGAGCGGGTGGTTGATGAGCAGGAACTCCATCACGCCTTCGCGGGCCTTCTTGACCATCGGCGAGTTGGTCTTCACCTGGGGCGGTTCGCCATCCTTGCCGGGGCGAAGGTCGCGGACCTGCATCGCGCAGCTTGCCGCCGGCTTGGGCGGGCCGCCCACGACTTCCACCAGGCACATCCGGCAGTTGCCGGCGATGGACAGCCGTTCGTGATAGCAGAAGCGCGGGATCTCGATCCCAGCCTGTTCGCAGGCCTGGATCAGGGTCATCTCGCCGGGAACCTCCACATCGGTTCCGTCGATCACGATCTTCTTGAGGTCGGCCATGCCCATCGCTCCGATCTGCTAGCAGCGCGTTTCAGAGGGGGTTCTAGCCCGGTCATACGGCAAGGGCCAGTCGCCCCGGGGCCAAATGCCGCGCCTTATCGCGGCGAAAGCAGGCGACCGACCTGGCTGTCGGCGGCCACCTCGCCGCGGCCTACGCGGCAATGGGCCCCGACATCGCCGCGAACCGCACCCATCCGCGCCAGACGTTCGCGGGCGATCTCCTCGAGGCGGTCCTTTTCGGCGTCGTCGTCGATGAAGGCCTCGATCTCCTCTGCGCTATAGCCCAGATCCCCCGCCGCCGAGCGCAGCGCCAGCAGATAGCGCAGGCCAAGCAGGCGCCGCGCGTCGATATCGGGGCAGACCTCGGAGATCTCGTAGGCGATGCCGACATTGATCAGACCTTCGGTGATCCGGGGCTCGTTCGCCAGATCGGCCAGGGCCGGGGTCGCCAGGAACGTCAGGGCAAGGGCACATCCGCGCATGAGGGTATCCTTCGTCGTCGGGGTCGACTGACAGGTCGGGACCGGAGCGCCGATATTCAATATCCGGACCGGCGAGGCCGATAGCCGTCCGTTCAGCGCGTCAGGCAGACGCCCCGGAGGCGCAGCGTGCCGTCCGCCTCGACCGCGGCGGCCGCGTCGAACCCCTCGGGGGCGATGTCCCACGCGATCTCGGACCCGCCGAACCGGCGGATGCAGTATTCCGTCGCGCGAAGGCGTCCGGCCTCGGCCGCCGACACAGGCGCACGGGCGGCGCCGCGCGTGGCCGTCGCGAAGCCACGCCGATCCTCGCTCACGACGCTCAGGCGGGTCCGGAACCGCAGACCGCCCACCTCGGCCTGCGCGCCGCGGAGCCCGTCGCCACGGAAGGGCGATGACACGCCGGAGCCCAGCCGATCGATCGTGCCACAACCGACCAGCATCGCCGCCATCAGCGTCAGCAATGTGATCCTCATTCCTCGACCTCCACCAACAGCTTTCCGATGTTCGTGCCCTCGGCGATCTCGCGCAGTCCGGCGACACAGACCTCAGCCTCCGAGGCGCCCTCGGTCAGGTCGTGCTTCTGCAGGAACGTCCGCTGCTGCACCGCGACCTGCGTCGACGGATCGGCCATGCGGGTCGCCAGGTTCTCGGCCGTGAAGCCATCGCGCGCCAGGGCGTCGAGGACGGCATCGCCATGCCGGGTCATCTCCACCGGGTTGACCGAAAGTCGCGTGCAGCTGCGCGCCAGGACCTGGGCCGTGGACGTCGCCATCGCCGAGTCCACGAAATAGTCGGGCGCGGGCAGCACCTCCTCGGCCCATGCGGGTGTGGCGAGCATGCAGACGCACAAAACGCGGATCACGCCGTCACCGCCCCGACGAGCGCCATTCCGGCCAAGCCGATAACGCAGAAGAGACCCACGGCGAACAAGGCGGAACGGGCCGGCTGATTTTCCGTCCCGATATGGACGATGGCCATCCCGATCCGCGCGACAAGGAAGACCGACGCCAGAAGGTTCACCCAGAAGGGCGGCGCGCCGATCAGAATGGCGGCGACCGCGGCGGCGATGAAGGGGCCCGTACTCTCTACCGCGTTCAGATGGGCCCGCGTGCGGCGATAGAACGGATCGGAATAGTCGCGTGCCGGATGCCCGCTTTCGGTGCGGATTTGGGGTTTGCCGCAGGTCGACAGGGCGGCCAGAACGGTCGTCAGGACCGCCCAGCCAGCCAAGGCGGCCAACGTGTGCGCATAGGCCGCGAAGGGCGCCAGCGCATCGGCCGATCCGTCCTGCGCGAGGGCGGGGCCGGCCAGCAGCACCGAAAAGACGACCGCGCGGATCACTCGGCGGCCACGGCCGGGCGAGGGGTGCGCTTGTGCAGGATGCGGTCCTCGATCTCGTCGCGGAAATGCCGGATCAGACCCTGGATCGGCCAGGCGGCGGCGTCGCCCAGTGCACAGATCGTATGACCCTCCACCTGCTTGGTGACGTCGAGCAGCATGTCGATCTCCTCGACCTCCGCCTCGCCCTTCACCAGCCGGTCCATGACGCGCATCATCCAGCCGGTGCCTTCGCGGCAAGGCGTGCACTGGCCGCAGCTTTCATGCTTGTAGAAGGCCGCAAGCCGCCAGATCGCCTTGATGACGTCGGTGGAGTTGTCCATCACGATGACCGCAGCGGTGCCGAGGCCGGATTTCTGCTCCTTCAGGTAGTCGAAATCCATGATCGCGTCGCGCATGTCGCGCCCCGGGATCAGCGGCACCGAGGAGCCGCCGGGGATCACCGCCTTGAGGTTGTCCCAGCCGCCGCGGATGCCGCCGCAATGCGTCTCGATCAACTCCTCGAACGAGATGCTCATCGCCTCCTCGACAACGCAGGGCCGGTTCACATGGCCCGAGATCGCGAAAAGCTTGGTGCCCGCGTTGTTCGGCCGGCCGAAACCAGCGAACCATTCGGCGCCGCGCCGCAGGATCGTGGGCACGACCGCGATCGACTCGACATTGTTCACCGTCGTCGGACAGCCATAGAGCCCCGCACCCGCCGGGAAGGGCGGCTTCATGCGCGGCATGCCCTTCTTGCCCTCTAGGCTTTCGATCAGGGCGGTCTCCTCGCCGCAGATATACGCCCCCGCCCCATGCGTCAGGTACAGGTCGAAATCCCAGCCTGATTTCGCCGCGTTCGGCCCCAGGAGCCCGGCCTCGTAGGCCTCGTCGATGGCGTTCTGCAACGCCTCCTTCTCGCGGATGTATTCGCCGCGGATGTAGATGTAGCAGGCATGCGCGCCCATCGCGAAGGACGCGATCAGCGCGCCCTCGATCAGGGTGTGGGGATCGTGGCGCATGATCTCCCGGTCCTTGCAGGTGCCGGGCTCGGATTCGTCGGCGTTGATGACGAGATAGGCCGGGCGGCCGTCGCTCTCCTTGGGCATGAACGACCATTTCAGGCCCGTGGGGAAACCCGCGCCGCCCCGGCCGCGCAAACCGCTCGCCTTCATGATCTCGACGATCTTGTCGCGGCCCAGGCCGATCAGGTCCTTGGTGCCGTCCCAATGGCCCCGCGCCTGCGCGCCCTTCAGCGACCGATCGTCCATGCCATAGATATTGGTGAAGATCCGGTCCCGGTCCTGCAGCATCGTCAGTTCTCCTTGTCGCGGCGCATCTTCCAGATGCCGACCGCCACGATCATCGCCCAAGCCAACGCCGCCAGTGCGATCAGGTCGATCAGCACCATCCAGCGCACCGGCACCCCCAGGTTCGCGCCCGCGAACTGCGCCACCATCCAAAGAAGCGCCGTCCCGACGATCACCATGGCCACCATGCGGGAGCGTCTGGCGATCGCCATCTCATGGTCCGGGGGCCGTGTCATTTCGCGCCCTCTTCAACAGGTCGCGCCGAACGGCGTCAAGCCGCCCCGCGGTCGCAGGCCGATCCCGGTTTCAGTACATGCCGCCCTTGTCCACCCGGCGCGAGAAATCCGTGTCGCCGCCGCCAGCCAACTGACGCGCCTGCGTGACCCAGTCGTCGCGCCGGACGCGGCCCTTGAAGCCCTCGAGATGCCGGTCGACCCAGGCGACCTCCTCGTCGGACCAGTTCGCGATCTGGTCGAAATGCCAGAAGCCGAGCTTGTTGCAAAGCTCCTCCAGCTTCGGCCCCACGCCCTTGATCCGCTTCAGGTCGTCCGCCGATCCGTCCCGCGGGGCGTCCAGCGTCTCCGGCTTGACGCCGGGATCGGCGTCGTCGTCGGCGCTGGCTGCAGGACCTGAAGTGGTGCCCTTGCCGGACCGGGTGGCCGCCTTCGCGGCGGCGGCGTCCTCGGACCGCTCGGATGACGTATCGGCACCCTCCCCGACCGGCGTTCCCGTCGCCGCGGGCGATGTCGCGGCGGGCGCGCCACCCCCGGCCGCCGCACCGCCGCCGCCGACGCTCGGGGGCACGGTGCTGCCGCCCGTGGAGGCGGAATGATGGCCCGCCCCGGAGGACGCGCTGAACGGCGCAGAACCGCTTGCGCCGCCACCCGCGCCGATCATGCCGATCAGGACGTAGAAGAGCGCGAACAGCACCAGCCCCATCAGCAACGCGCCGAAGAAATTCCAGCCGCCGGCGAGCCAGAACAGTATGAAGGCCAGGAAACCGCCCGCGCCCGCGACGGCCAAGCGATTGCGAAAGATCTTGCCAGCGGTGTCGTTCATGTCGTCACTCCCCCTTGGACGGGGCGCGCGACATGGCAGGCGGCCCCTGGTTCACTCGGAACGCGGTCCCGCGCCCCCCTCAGACAGCATCTTAGCCTGTTTGACCCATTCGTCACGCGTCACGCGTCCCTTGAACCCCTGCAGGTGGCGGTCCACCCAGGCGACCTCCTCGGCGGACCAGCCGGCGATCTGGTCGAAATGCCAGAAACCAAGGGAGTTGCACAGCTTTTCAAGCTTCGGACCGATCCCGGCGATCCGCTTCAGGTCGTCGGGTTGTCCGCCCCGAGGCGCGTCCATCGCCTCCGGGCGGCGGCCCTCGGTCGGCGTGGCCAGCGATTCGGCTGCCGTCTGCGTACCCGCCAGGCCGCCGTCGGTGTCGGTATCGCCCGTGACCCGGGGCGCGTTGCCTTCGCCCAGGCCCTCGCCCGCGTCCGGCCTGCCCTCCGGTGCGACGTCGCCCTCGTCCGGGCGGCCCTTGGCATCGGCGTCCGAGCCGCGAACATTGGCGACCCCGTCGCTGGCATCCCCGCGTTCGCGGTTGGCATCGGGCTGGCCACGGACCTTGCCCGCCTGCTTGCCGTCCGGCCCGCTGGGTCCCAGCATCGGGTCGCGCGCCGCGGTTTCGGGGTTCGGATCGGCCTGCTCGGCGCGGTGCCAGGGATGCGTCAGCGGAACCTCGGTGCCGTCGATACGCTTGACCGTGTCGCCGATCGAAACGGCGAGGGCCACGCTGGCGTTCCGCGCATGGTCGGGGCTCTGCGCATGGTCGGTCAGGCTGGTCGCCCCGCCCAGCGGCTCGGAGGCGAAACGGCCGTTCTGCGGGCCGGGGACCGGAACGCCGCCGGTGCGAAGTTTCTCGAGCAGATCACCAAGGCGCTCCGGCGTCAGATCCTCGTAGTAGTCCTTGCCGATCTGCGCCATCGGCGCGTTCGCGCAGGCGCCGAGGCACTCGACCTCCTCCCAGCTCAACTGCCCGTCGGCGCTGATCTCGTGCGGCCTGGGCGCAATCTTCTCGCGGCAGACGGCGACCAGGTCCTCGGCCCCGCAGATCATGCAGGACGTCGTGCCGCAGATCTGGATATGCGCCGCCTGCCCGACCGGGCGCAACTGGAACATGAAGTAGAAGGTCGCCACTTCCAGCACCCGGATATAGGCCAGGCCCAACATCTCGGCCACATGCTCCATGGCGGGGCGGGTCAGCCAGCCCTCCTGCTCCTGCGCACGCCAGAGCAGCGGGATCACGGCACTGGCCTGCCGCCCTTCAGGATACTTGGTCATCTGCGCCTCGGCCCAGGCCTGGTTGGCGGGCGTGAAGGCGAAGGTCTCGGGCTGTTCGGCGTGGAGGCGGCGTAGCATTATTGACTGACCACTTTCTATTCGATCTCGAAGGCAGGCTCATTCGGCATCGGGTTACCGATCGATCTCCCCGAACACCACGTCCAGCGTCCCGATGATGGCGGCGACGTCGGCCAACTGGTGGCCCTTCGAGATGTGGTCCATCGCCTGCAGGTGCAGGTATCCCGGCGCGCGCAGCTTCGCGCGGTAAGGTTTGTTCGAGCCATCCGAGACCAGATAGACGCCGAACTCGCCCTTGGGCGCCTCGACGGCGGCATAGACCTCGCCCTCGGGCACGTGGAACCCTTCGGTGTAGAGCTTGAAGTGATGGATCAGGCTTTCCATCGACGTCTTCATGTCGGCACGCTTCGGCGGGGTGATTTTGCCGCGGGCCAGAATGTCGCCCTGCCCTTCGGGTTCGCGCAGCTTGGCGATGGCCTGCTTCATGATGCGCAGCGACTGCCGCATCTCCTCCATCCGCACGAGGTAGCGGTCGTAGCAATCGCCGTTCTTGCCGATCGGGACGCCGAACTCGAACTCGCTGTAGCACTCGTAGGGCTGCGCGCGGCGCAGGTCCCATGCCAGGCCGGACCCGCGCGCCATGACGCCGGAGAAGCCCCAGTCCATCACCTCCTGTTCGGAGACGATGGCGATGTCGACGTTGCGCTGCTTGAAGATACGGTTCTCGGTCAGCAGCCCGTCGATATCGGCCAGCACAGAAGGGAAGGTCTCGCACCAGGCTTCGATGTCGTCGATCAGCGAGGGCGTCAGGTCCTGATGTACGCCGCCGGGCCGGAAATAGGCCGCGTGCAAACGCGCGCCGCAGGCCCGCTCGTAGAAGACCATCAGCTTCTCGCGCTCCTCGAACCCCCAGAGCGGCGGCGTCAGCGCGCCCACGTCCATGGCCTGCGTGGTCACGTTCAGCAGATGCGAAAGGATGCGCCCGATTTCGCAGAACAGCACACGGATCAACTGCGCGCGACGCGGCACCTCGACGCCGGTCAGACGCTCGATGGCCAGACACCAGGCATGTTCCTGGTTCATCGGGGCCACGTAGTCGAGACGATCCAGATAGGGCAGGTTCTGGAGATACGTGCGGCTCTCCATCAGCTTCTCGGTGCCCCGGTGCAGCAGACCGATATGCGGATCGCACCGCTCCACGATCTCGCCGTCAAGCTCCAGCACCAGCCGCAGCACACCATGGGCCGCCGGGTGCTGCGGACCGAAGTTGATGTTGAAATTGCGGATCTTCTGCTCGCCGGTCAGGGCGTCGTCGTAGCCGCGGGGATTCAGGTCACCATCCATCATTTCGCCCCCTCCCCCTTCTCATCACCCGGCAGCACGTATTCCGCCCCCTCCCACGGGGACATGAAGTCGAACTGGCGGTATTCCTGCGTCAGCGAGACGGGTTCGTAGACCACGCGCTTCTCGACCTCGTCGTACCGCACTTCGGTATAGCCGGTGGTAGGAAAATCCTTGCGCAGCGGATGCCCGCGGAAGCCGTAGTCGGTCAGGATGCGCCGCAGATCCGGGTGGCCCGAGAACAGGATGCCGAACATGTCGAACACCTCGCGCTCGAACCAGTTGGCCGCCGGGTAAATGTCGATGATGGAGGGGACGATCTCCTCCTCGCGCACATGGATCTTGAGGCGGATCCGCTGGTTCAGGTACATCGACAGGAAATGGTAGACCACGCAGAAGCGGCGCTCATCGCCCGGATAGTCGATCGCGGTCAGGTCGACGAAGGTGGCGAAACGGCATTGCTCGTCGGTCTTGAGGAACTCCGCCAGCGCGGGCAGGTCCGAACCCGTCGCCTCGATCGTCAGCTCACCCCGGGCGATCTCGGTGTTCGAGACGAGGTCGGGCTGCCGAAGCTCGATATGCGCGGCCAGTTCCCGCAACTGATCCGTCTGGTCCAGATAGCTCATCAGCGCACCAAGGTTCCGGTCCGGCGGATCTTCCGCTGGAGTTGCAGGATCCCGTAGAGCAGCGCCTCCGCCGTCGGCGGGCAGCCGGGGACGTAAAGGTCCACGGGAACGATCCGGTCACAGCCGCGCACGACGCTGTAGCTGTAATGGTAGTACCCGCCCCCGTTCGCACAGGAGCCCATCGACAGTACGTAGCGCGGCTCGGGCATCTGGTCGTAGACCTTGCGCAGTGCGGGCGCCATCTTGTTGGTCAGCGTGCCGGCGACGATCATCAGGTCCGACTGGCGGGGGGACGCGCGGGGCGCGGTGCCGAACCGCTCCATGTCGTAGCGGGGCATGGCGGTGTGCATCATCTCGACCGCGCAGCAGGCCAGCCCGAAGGTCATCCAGTGCAGCGAACCGGTGCGCGCCCAGTTGATGATGTCCTCGGTCGAGGTCAGCAGGAAGCCCTTGTCCTGCAACTCCCGATTAAGAAGCTGGGTGGCGTGCTCCTTATCACCGCCCGCTCGGTTCAGTCCGGTCTGCACACCCATGGCAACGCTCCGTCAGGTCTCTCGCTCGGGGCCGCGGCCGCCGGTCGGGTCGGGGTGTAGCCCGCGGCCCAGGGGGGGTCAACGCGGGCACCGCCCCGGACGATAACATAGGTCGGCGAACCGCATCGCGTGAGGGGAAGGCCCGCGACATCGCGTCCCGCCCCGCCATGGCGCCTCAGGCGGCCCCGCGCAGATGGCGGGCCGGCCCGCTCATTCCCACTCCAGCGCACCCTTCTTCCATTCGTAGGCGAAGCCCACGGTCAGCACGGCCAGGAACGCCATCATCGACCAGAACGCGGCATCCGACAGGCCGGCGAAGCTGACGGCCCAGGGGAACAGGAACGCGATCTCCAGGTCGAAGATGATGAACAGGATCGCGACCAGGTAGAAGCGCACGTCGAACTTCATCCGCGCGTCGTCGAAGGCGTTGAACCCGCATTCATAGGCCGACACCTTCTCGGGGTCGGGCGCGCGCACGGCCAGGATCGCCGCCGCCAGGATCAGCACCAGGCCCAGCCCCACGGCCAAGCCCAGGAAGATCAGGACCGGCAGGTATTCGAGCAGCAGGACTTCCATCATGGCCTCCGGGCAGGGCGGGTTCGGGGGTTTCTAGGCCCGGGGCACCCTGTGGTCAACGTGCACGGATCAGAACATCGCCAGCAGGCGCAGGGACGGATCGCCGGTCGCGGGCAAGCCCCGCGACCGCTGGAACGCGGCGATGGCCGCGCGGCTCTTCGGGCCGATCACGCCGTCCGTGCCGTCGGTGTCGAAGCCGGTGGCGGTTAGGCGGCGCTGCAGCTCCTGCCGCTGATCCTTGGTCATGCCGAACCGGTCCGGCCCGAACGACGCGCGCAGCGGCCCGCCCCCCGCGATCCGGTCGGCCAGGTGCCCGACGCCCAGTGCGTAGCTGTCGGAATTGTTGTACCGCTTGATGACGCGGAAGTTCGGCCCGGTCCGGAAGGACGGCCCGCCCGCATCGGGCGTCAGGCCTCCCGACGGGTCCTCGACGGCCCAGGTCGCCCCCCGCTGCCATCCCGCCCCGGCAAGGTAGGACGCGGCGGAGGCCAGCGCATCCGTCGGATCCTCGCCCCAGATGTCGCGCCGCCCGTCGCCGTCGAAATCCACCGCCGATTGCAGGTAGCTGGTCGGGATGAACTGCGTGTGGCCCATCGCGCCCGCCCAAGACCCGACCATCCGGTCCGGCGCAACGTCGCCCGCCTGGAGGATACGCAGCGCGGCGATGAGCTGGCTTTCGAAGAATGCGCCGCGCCGACCGTCATAGGCCAGCGTCGAGATGGCGGAGATGGTCGGGATGTCGCCGCGCCGCTGGCCGTAATTGCTCTCCACGCCCCAGATCGCGCAGACGATCTCGGCCGGCACGCCGTAGCGCGCCTCGATCGCCGCGAGCGCCCGCCGCTGCCGCGCGAAGGCGGCGCGTCCGGCCTCGACCTTGCTCTCGGGCGCGACGATGTTGAGGTAATCCTCGAAGCTGCGCCTGAACTCGGTCTGGTTGCGGTCGCGCGCCACCACGCCGGGCACGAAACCCGCGCCGCGAAACGCCGCGTCGATCACGTCCGCGCGGATGCCCGCGGACCGGGCACGGCCCTTGAAGGACGCGACCCAGGCGGACCAGCCCGCCGTCGCGCGCGGCACCAGATCGGGATCGGCCGCGCGCGCGCCGGGCCGCGCCGACATGGCGGGCGCGTCGGCGCAGGCCGAAAGCGGCGTCGCGGCAAGCATCAAGGTAAATGTTCGGCGGTTCAGCATGTCTGCAGGTCCTTCTGGCGAGGGTTGCGGCCACACTATCGCGGGCGGGGGGAACGGCAAGCGGCGATGACCCGGCAGGCCGCGTTCCGCCGCGCGTCGTCAGGTCGCCCAGCGCGGCTTGCGCTTGTCGAAGAACGCGCCGACCCCCTCGGCGGCCTCGTCCCCCTCCCACCGCGCGGCGAGCGCGTCGATCGTGGCGGCGATCACCCCCTCATCGATGGTGGGCCCCAGGCTGCGGGCCAGCCGCTTCGCATCGGCCACGGCCCCCGGCGCGCAGGACAGGTAGGGCACGACCTCCGCCTCGACTGCCGCATCCAAATCGGCCGTAGCGACGGCACGCGACAGGACGCCGAGTTCGACCGCCTCGGCCGCGTCGAAGCGCCGCGACGACATGAACACGCGCCGCGCCCGCCCCTCGCCCATCCGCGCGATGACGTAGGGTCCGATCGTCGCGGGGATCAGGCCCAGCCGCGTCTCGGTCAGGCCGAACAGCGCGGTGTCGACGCCCACGGCTACGTCCGCCACGCAGGCCAGTCCCACGCCGCCGCCGAAGGCCGCGCCGTTCACCCCCGCGATCAGCGGCTTCGGCAGCGTGTTCAGCGCCTGCAGCATGCCGGCCAGCCGCCGCGCTTCCGCCGCACGCGCGGCGGCATCCGCGTCGAACTGCGCCCGCATCCAACGCAGGTCGCCCCCGGCGCAGAACGATTTGCCATTGCCGGTCAGGACGACGGCGCGGCTGTCATCGGCGCCCACCGTCCCGGCCAGTTCGGTCAGCTCGTCCATCATTCGCGCCGACAGGGCGTTGTGCGTGTCGGGCAGGTTCAGCCGCACCGTCACCACGCCGCGTTCGTCGCGCGTCACATCCAGGGTGTCGTGGGTCATTCGCCATGCCTCATACGTTGCGCCATGTCTCCGGCCTCCGCCACGATCCCGGCATCCAGCCCGGTGTCGAACCCGGACGCGTCCAGATGCGCCAGCACCGCCCCGGTCGCCACGTTGCCCGCGGCCCCCGGGGCATAGGGGCAACCGCCAAGGCCGCCCACCGCCGCATCGAACACCCGCAACCCCCGCGCCAGCGCCACGTCGACATTGTCGAGCGCGCGCCCCGCGGTGTCGTGGAAATGTCCGGCCAGCCGGTCGGCCGGCATCTCGCCCAGCACCGCAGCCAGCATCGCATCGACCGCCTCGGGCGTGGCCCGGCCGATCGTGTCGCCCAGGCTGATCTCGTAGCAGCCGAGGTCGCGCAAGGCGGCGACCACGTGCGCCACCTCGGCCGGTGGAACCGCCCCGTCGAACGGACAATCCACCACGCAGGAGACATAGCCGCGAATCGGCAACCCGTCGGCCTTCGCCGCCCGGACCACGGGGGCGAACCGCGCGAGACTCTCGGCAATCGTCGCGTTCAGGTTGGCCCTGGAGAACCCCTCGGACGCGCTCGCGAAGATCGCCACCTCATCCGCCCGCGCCGCCTTCGCGCCGTCATAGCCGCGCAGGTTCGGCGTCAGCGCGGCGTAGGACACGCCCGGCGTGCGGTCGATTCCGGCAAGCACCTCGGCGCCGTCGGCCATCTGGGGCACCCATTTCGGGCTGACGAAGCTCGCCACCTCTATCCGGCGGAACCCGGCGCGCGACAGCAGGTCGATCAGCGCGATCTTCTCCGCCGCGGGGATGAAACGCTTCTCGTTCTGCAACCCGTCGCGGGGGCCGACCTCAAAAATCTCGACCGTCTCAGGCATCGGGAACCTCATAGAAGTCGCGATCGTAGAGGCCGCCGTCTTCGGCCGGAAAGGCCTCCCGCGCTTCGCAGCGGTCCATCCACGCGGCCATCCGCGCCCGGTCGCCGACCCGGTGGAACCGCCGCGCCATGACCGCCGCCTGCGCCACCGCGACATCGGCGGCCGAGAACCCGCCCCGCAGCAGCCAGTCACCGTCCAGCCGCGCCTCGATCGCGTCGAAGCACTTGCCGACCCGCGCGGCCTCCAGCTTCATCACCACGGGCGAGCGCGTCGAAGGGTCGCGCAGCATCAGATGGCCCTGCGTCAGCACGGCGGCATGCTGGCTGATCGTCTCGGCGAAGTGGATCTGGATCAGCCAGTCGATCCACTCCGCATGGCCCGGCGCACGGTCGAGGCCCGCATCGGGAAACCTCTCGCACAGCACCTGCAGGATCGCGCCCGTCTCCCAGACCGGCCGGCCGTCTATCTCCAGCGCGGGGACGCGCCCGACAGGGTTCAGCGCGAGGAATTCCTCGCCGCGCAGTGTCTTGTCGAAGGGCCATTCCCGGACCTCGAACATCACGCCCAACTCGCGCAGCAGCCACAGCACCCGCTGCGACCGGCTCTGCGGGACGTGGTGCAGGACGATCCCGGTCATTCCTCCTCCAGCCGCACCAGCGGCGCGCCCGCCTCGACCTGCGCGCCCGCCTCGGCCAGAACCTCGGCCACGGTGCCGTCGCGTGGGGCGGTCAACGTATGCTCCATCTTCATCGCCTCGAGGATGGCGAGACGATCGCCCGCCGAGACCGCGGCCCCCGCCTCGACGAACACCGCCTTGACCAGACCCGGCATCGGCGCCTCGACCACGCCCGACATGGCGCCCGCCGCGGCCGCGACGTCCAGCGGGTCGGACGCGTCGAAGGAGTAGACGTTGCCCCAGAAGACGTGGACCTTGCCTGGCGCGCGACCGACCTCCGCCGCGATCGGCGCGCCATCGACGCGCCACTCGCCATCAGCCGCGACCTCGTGCACGTCGTCGCCGATGGTGATGCGCCAGATGCCGTCCAGCCCCTCGACCCGCGCCGTGATCTCCTCCTCGTGCCAGACAAGGCGCGCGGTCCAGGCCAGCGGCGCCCACAGATGGAACCCCCGATGGTCGCCAGGCGCGTCGAGCCCGAGTGCGGCGACCGCCGCCACCGCGCGCGTCCGCGAACAGGGCACCGGGCGGGCGGCCAGCGCGTCGATGTCGCGATCGATCAGCCCGGTATCGACCTCGCCCGCCATGAAACCCTCGTGCCGCGCGAGGTTGCGCAGGAACGAAAGGTTCGTGACCGTGCCCGCGACCTGCGTGGCGGCCAGCGCGCGCTCCAGCGACAAAAGCGCCATCGCGCGCGTCGGCCCGTGCGTGACGATCTTGGCGATCATCGGGTCATACCACGGGCTGATCGCATCGCCGGCGCGCACCCCGGTCTCGGCGCGGGCGCCGTCCGGAAAGCGCAGATGCGTCAGCGTCCCGGTCTGCGGCAGGAAGCCGTTCGCCGCATCCTCGGCATAGAGGCGGGCCTCGAAGGCGTGGCCGGTGATCGACAGGTCCGCCTGGCGCGCGGGCAGCCCTTCGCCGGACGCCACACGCAGCTGCCATTCGACCAGGTCGACGCCGGTGATCGCCTCGGTCACGGGGTGTTCGACCTGCAGGCGGGTGTTCATCTCCATGAAATAGAACCGGTCCGCGCGCAGCCCCTCCGACGCGTCCACGATGAACTCGGCCGTGCCGGCGCCCGAATAGCCGATGGCCTCGGCCGCGCGGACCGCCGCCTGCCCCATCGCGTCGCGCATCTCGGGCGTCATGCCGGGGGCGGGCGCCTCCTCGATCACCTTCTGGTGACGGCGCTGGAGGGAACAGTCGCGCTCGAACAGATGCACGGCGCGCGTGCCGTCGCCGAAGACCTGCACCTCGATATGGCGCGGCGTCGCGACCCATTTCTCGATCAGGACGTGATCGTTGCCGAACGCCTTCGAAGCCTCGGATTTCGCGCTGTCCAGCGCATCCGCGAACCCCCTCGCCATCTCGACCCGACGCATCCCCTTGCCGCCGCCACCCGCGACCGCCTTGATGAGGACGGGATAGCCGATCGCCGCCGCCTCGCGCGCCAGATCGTCCGGGTCCTGCCCCGCGCCCTGATAGCCGGGCACGACGGGCACGCCCGCCTTCTCCATCAGGTCCTTCGCCGCGTCCTTCAGGCCCATGGCCCGGATCGCCTCGGCGGACGGTCCGATGAAGGTCAGACCCGCCGCCTCGACCGCCTCCACGAAGTCGGGGTTCTCGGACAGGAAGCCATAGCCCGGATGGATCGCCTGCGCGCCCGTCGCCCTTGCCGCCGCGACGATGGCGTCCCCGCGCAGATAGCTGTCGGAAGGCGCCGCGCCGCCCAGGCTCACCGCCTCGTCCGCCATCGCGACATGCCGCGCGTCCCGGTCCACGTCCGAATGCACGGCCACGGTCCGCACGCCCAGCCTGCGGCAGGTGTCGATCACCCGGCAGGCGATCTCGCCCCGGTTGGCGATCAGGATCTTGGTGAACATTCGATATCCTCGGATGTGATGACGGCCACTCTGACGCCTTCGGAGATTTCGGACCGATCCATGAGGACGCCGATCACGGCAGCGCATGGCATGCCGGTGAGGCGACTGCGAACGCGGACACCTCGATCCTCGACTTCGATAACCGAACCGCCGCCCCCTCCACGGAGAAACAGGTCTCCTCTGCGCGGAACGTCGATGGCGAACAGGTCCGACGGGATGTGGTGATGCCGATGCGGTCCCGGCCTGACGCCGCCGAGCTGGCCCATCGGGGCGACGCCCAGGCCGGGTATCTCGAACGCATTCTCGGCAACGCCTGAAAACGCCATCACAGCACCTCCACCACGCGGAACCGTTCGCAGAGCAGCCACATGTCCTCCGACCAGCCGCCGTTCCGCTCAAAAAAGCGGATGTGGCCGTCACGCCATTCGGCGAACCTGCCCTCCCCCTCGGCCAGCGCGAACTCCTCCGGGACGTCACCGAAGCGGCGTTCGGTGACCTCCGTCGTCTCGATGACCACACGGGGTGTGCCGTTCCAGTCGGTGGCGATGTCGCGACGTCCGACCACGGGGCGGCCCGGATCGCCTTCGGGATAGTCGCGCAGCGCGCCGCAGGTCGCGGTCTTGGTGCCGGCGATCACCAGATCGGTCAGTTGGTCGCAGAGCTCCGGCCCGTCGCCCAGGCGGAACGTGCCGGCGCCGGGATAGTCATCATTCAGGTCGCGGAACTCGCCCATACCGGTCACATTCGGAACACGCCGAAGCGTGTCTCCTCGATGGGCGCGTTCAGTGCCGCGCGCAAACTCAGCGCCAGCACATCACGCGACCGGCGTGGGTCGATGATGCCGTCGTCCCAAAGGCGGGCCGAGGCATAGAGAGGGTGCGACTGTCGCGCGAACATCTCCTCGGTCGGGCGGCGAAAGGCAGCTTCGTCATCGGTTGACCAATCCTGCCCCGCCCGCTCCATCGCATCGCGCTTGACCGTCGCCAGCACGCCCGCGGCCTGCGCGCCGCCCATGACCGAGATGCGGCTGTTGGGCCAGGTCCACAGGAAGCGCGGCTGATAGGCACGCCCCGCCATCCCGTAATTGCCGGCGCCGAAGGACCCGCCGACAAGCATGGTGATCTTTGGGACGGACGTGCTCGCCACCGCGGTCACCATCTTGGCGCCATGCCGCGCGATCCCCTCGTTCTCGTATTTCCGGCCGACCATGAAACCGGTGATGTTTTGCAGAAACACCAGCGGGATCTTCCTCTGGGAACAAAGCTCGATGAAATGCGCGCCCTTCTGCGCCGCCTCGCTGAAGAGGACGCCGTTGTTGGCGACGAGGCCGACGGGCATGCCCTCGACCTGCGCGAAACCCGTGACCAGTGTCTCGCCGAAACGCGCCTTGAACTCGTCGAAGCGGGATCCGTCGACGAGGCGCATGATGACCTCGCGGATGTCGTAGGGCGTGCGCAGGTCGGCGGGCACCACGTCCAACATCTCGCCCGGGTCATAGGCGGGCGGCTCGAAGCTGGACGCGCCGGAAGTCACGATGCCGCCGGCAGAGCGCACCGCCTCGCGCGCGAGCGCCAGGGCATGCGCGTCGTTCTCGGCCAGGTAGTCGGCCACGCCCGACAGCCGCGTGTGCACGTCGCCGCCGCCCAGATCCTCCGCCGTGACCACCTCGCCCGTGGCGGCCTTCACCAATGGCGGGCCGGCCAGGAAGATCGTCCCTTGCTCGCGCACGATGATCGACACGTCGGACATCGCGGGCACGTAGGCGCCGCCGGCCGTACAGGACCCCATCACGACGGCGATCTGGGCGATGCCCTTCGCGGACATCCGCGCCTGATTGTAGAAGATGCGCCCGAAATGGTCCCGGTCGGGGAAGACCTCGTCCTGATTGGGCAGGTTCGCGCCGCCGCTGTCGACAAGGTAGATGCAGGGAAGGCGGTTCTCCTCGGCGATCTCCTGGGCGCGCAGGTGTTTCTTGACGGTGATCGGGTAATAGGTCCCGCCCTTCACCGTGGCGTCGTTGCAGACGACCATGACCTGTCGCCCATGGACGAGGCCCACGCCGGCGATGGCCCCGCCCCCCGGGGCCGCGCCGTCATACATATCGTGACCGGCGAAGACGCCAACCTCCAGGAAAGGCGAGCCGGGGTCGAGCAGGTTCGCCACCCGGTCGCGAGGCAGCATCTTGCCGCGCGACAGGTGGCGTTCGCGGGCCTTTTCGCCGCCCCCGCCCTGGGCGGTCGCTGCAGCCTCCCGGATCTCGGCCAGGGCGGCGAGATGGGCTTCGCGATTGGCGCGGGCCTCGTCGGAGGCGGGGATGAGGGTGGAGGTGAGTTTCATCGCAAATCCTCGCCAAGCCGATCCTCGAGCTTCAAGGCCTGTTCGCCGGTCAGGGACATCACGCAGGCCGCACCAGCCGGCCCCTGTCCCGTTCCGCCACCCCAGTTCGCGCGTTCATAGGCGCAGGCCGCATCGCGATAGTCGATCCAGGCGCGCTGCATCTGCTGCAGGGTCTCGGCCAGAGACGGCACTGTGATGTCCAGCAAGGCGGCTTCGGCGTCGGCATCGAGATGCCGTGCCCGCAGTGTCCGATAGGCGGCGTTCAGGCGGTCGTCCCAGAATTCCGCCTCCGCCCAGAGACAGGCGCCCATTCCCACGGTGGAGTCGCCGCCGGGCGTGGCGCCCATGCAAGTGCGCGCCGCCCGGCCGATGCAGTCCGTCGGGGTATCCTCGGCCTCCAGACATGACAGGATCGGCATGGTGTCGAATGCGATGTCCTGCGCGGCGAGCGGCGCGGATAGAAATGCGGCGATCAACAGGACCGAGGTGGACGTCGAACGGATCACTCTCCCAACTCCTTCTTCACCTGCTCCAACTCCCGGTCGAGGAAGAACGAGATGAGCGAGCGTATCACGACCAGCAGCCCCAGGAAGATCAGGTCGATCATCGCGAGGCTCAGCGCCGTGTGAATGATGTCGGAGACGATCAGCAGTTCCAGCCCGCCCAGGATATAACGGCCAAGTTCCACGCGCTCGCGGTTGACGCCCCGTACCCGGCGGGCGTCGTCGCGGCTGATCTCCGCGCGGGCGAAGCCCGCGATGAACCGAATACCGCCGATCAGCAGGATCAGGCAGGCGAAGACGTCGATGGCGACGACCGCCCATTCGAGCGTGTGCACCAGCCAGGACAGATCCTCGTGCAGGATGCTGGCGTCCCGCTCGTAGCCGAGCCAGCCGTCGAGATGGACCTCCTCGTCCATTCAGCGGATCCCCCTCCGAACCCGGTCGAAACCCGAGGAAACCGGTCCGCGTCGGACCGCCGGATCCGCAGCGGTTCGTACCGGGAAAGCGCGGTCATGCGACACCTGATCTTCTGCCGCTGCCGCGGGGGCAATCGGCGACCCTGCCATAGCGTGCTCCGTCCTCGTCCGGACCGGCGCGAACCGCCCGACTTTCAGCGCCCGCTCTTTCGTCCGAGGTTCCGCTCGCTCCGTCGTGACGGTCTCGCTCGCCATTTCACGTCTCCCGTCGTGTCGGTCAATGGGTTGCCGCATCCAGCCGATACAGATGCGCCTCGGCCGAAATCAGCGTCGCATGCCACTGCAATCGCGCGATAAGCGTGCAACTGCGCGCAGCGTCCAGCGTTCCGGCGGATGTCTCCAATGGCGGCACGAGGCCGCAATCGGTCGGCAGGGGGTTCATCAGCGATTGGAGCGCGCCGACCATCTGGCCCCGCTCTGGCTCGGAAAGCGACCCCGCCAAGGCGATGTACCGTTCCACATCCAATGCCTCGGCCCTGCGCGCGACCCGCTTCGACAGGGCATCGCCGACCGCGGCGAAGCAATCCGGCGCATCCGCGCGTGCATCGCAGCGCATCAGCTCCTCCGAGGCGCAATCCATCCGGTCGATACCGCCGGCCGTCGCGCGTTCCATAATGCAGGCCATGTCACCGTCGCATTCGGCCTGGTCGATCAAGGCCTGCTCGACCGCCGTCGCGGCGGCGGCGACATCCTCCAGGTGGCAAAGTTCGAACCCCGGACTCAGTCGCGGATCCGCGGCCGCCCCGTTGGCCAGCACGACGAGGAGGAACGCGGCCACCCTCACCCCATCGCCCCCATCAACTCCCGTCCGACCAGCATCCGGCGGACTTCGCTCGTCCCGGCGCCGATCTCCATCAACTTGGCGTCGCGGAAGAGGCGGCTCACGGGCGTGTCGTTCATGAAGCCCGCGCCGCCCATGGCCTGCACGGCCTGGTGGGCCTGCACCATCGCCTGTTCGGAGGCGTAGAGAACGCAGGCCGCAGCGTCCTGGCGGGTGACCTGCCCCCGGTCACAGGCCTTGGCGACCTCGTAGACATAGGCGCGCGCGCTGTTCATCGCGGTGTACATGTCGGCGATCTTGCCCTGCATCAGCTGAAACGACCCGATGGGCTTTCCGAACTGCTTGCGCTCGGCCAGGTAGGGCATGACCTCGTCCAGGCAGGCGGCCATGATCCCCGTGCCGATGCCCGAGAGCACGACGCGTTCGTAATCGAGGCCCGACATCAGAACGCGGACGCCGCCGCCTTCCTCTCCCAGCACGTTCTCGAACGGCACCTCGACATCCTCGAAGACTAGCTCGGCGGTGTTGGACCCGCGCATGCCCAGCTTGTCGAAATGCGGGCTGCTCGAGAATCCCGCCATCGACTTCTCGATCAGGAAGGCGGTGATGCCCTTCGACCCGGCCTCGGGGTCGGTCTTGGCATAGACGACCAGCGTCGTCGCGTCGGGGCCGTTGGTGATCCAGTACTTGGTGCCGTTCAGGATGAAGCGGTCGTTCCGCTTCTCGGCGCGCAGCTTCATCGACACGACGTCCGATCCGGCCCCCGCTTCGGACATGGCGAGGGCGCCGACATGTTCGCCGGAAATCAGGCCCGGCAGGTACTTCGCCTTCTGCTCGGCCGTGCCGTTCAGCGCGATCTGGTTGACGCACAGATTGCTGTGCGCGCCGTAGCTGAGCGAGACGGAGGCCGAGGCGCGGGCAATCTCCTCCACCGCGATGACATGGTCGAGATAGCCCATCCCGGCACCGCCATCCTCCTCCGGCACAGTGATGCCCAGAAGGCCAAGTTCCCCCATCTCGGTCCAGAGTTCGGGCGGGAAGGTGTTGGTCGCGTCGATCTCGGCGGCCATCGGCTTGATGCGCTCCTGCGCCCAGCGGTGCACCATCTCGCGCAGCGCGTTCGCATCGTCGTCCAGATCGAACTGCATGGTCGCGGTGAACATCCCCGAATCCCCTCCCAGAGAATTGAACGCTTGTTCATTTCATAGCGCCGGCATGAGCCCACGTCCAGTTTGGCATCGCCGGGCACCTGCGGAAACCCCGACTTGCGCGGCGCCGGTCGAGACCGCAAGGTTGACCCCTACGTCAAGTCTGGGGAAGCGGGGGTTCGTCATGTCTGAATACTACATCGCGTTTCATGGCGGGAAGGGCCGGATGATGGACACCGTCATCGTCTGGGCCACCCGGTCGCGCTTCGCCCATTGCGAGCTGATCCGCTGCGATCGCCGCCCGCGGGACGGCGAGACGCATCGCTGCATCGGCGCGTCGCTGATGGATGGCGGGGTTCGGGTCAAGGCGATCACCTTCGATCCGGGAAAATGGCGGTTTGTGCATATCCCCTTCGCACCGAAGAACACCTGGAACCGCGCGCTGCGCCATGTCGGCCGGCCCTACGACCTGCAGGCCTTCATCTGGACACATCTCTTCAATTTCCGCCGCCAGGCCCGCGACAAGTGGTTCTGCTCGGAACTGATCGCCGAGGCGCTGGATCTGAACATGCCGCATGCCTATTCGCCCGGCGATCTGCGCCGCGCGGTCATCGACCACCGACGGACCTGGAGCCGGGCGCGGATCGACCTGGCTGAGAGCGAGATGAATCCCGCAGAAGAAGCCCGCCGCCTGCGCGAGGAGAACGAACGGTTGAAAGCCGCCGAGAAGCGGCGGCGCCGGAACCGGTCCGCCGACCGCGGGGCCCGCGAGGATGCCACGCGCGTGACGCTCAACTAGGCCGCAAGAAAAAGGGGCGGCACGCGCCGCCCCCGAAAGGTGTCCGGACCGATCGCGCGGCCCGGCTATCCGGCCTTCTTCAGAAGCCCACGACCAGCGACAGGCCGATCGTGTTGTCGGTCGATTCCAGACCGGGCAGCGGATCGGAAGTGTAGTCGGTGCGATAGCTGACCCGCGTCGACAGCGTGTCGGTCACCTTGAAGTTCACGCCGAAATCATTGGTCACGACGGTATCGTTGTCCGAGGACAGGATGTCGGTGTCGTTGGTCAGCGAGACGGTGTCGGTGAACCCGTAGTAGAAGCGCGACGACGCGATGCCGGCGCCCTCGGTCTCGGAATCGCCGTTCTGATCCTCGATGTAGCGGATGCCGGGGCCGGCCTGGACGCGCCAGGCGACCTGGTCGCTGTTGAGGATGCGGTAACCCAGGCCCCCGCCCGCGAAGGCGTCGCGCTCGTTGGTCGCGAAGCCGTCATACTCAAAACGGCCGGTTCCGAACGCGTAGAGCTGCGGGGTGAAGTAGCGGCTGCCCTCGTAGATGGCGAAGAACTTCTCCTCGTTCTGCTCGCCGTCATCCTCGCCATACTCGCCGGCGAAACCGAACAGGTGATTCCAGTTGCCCTGGCCATAGGTCAGGCGTCCGGCGAAGGTCAGATCGGCCGTATCGGTATTGCCGGTCGTGCCCGACGCGGTCAGCGCGGCCGAGCCACGAATACCTTGCACGACGCCGTTCGGACCGAAGCGCTCGTCGTCGAAGCCCCGGTCCAGGTCGTCCTGCGCGGCTTCGGTGATGTCGTCGATGCGATCGTCGAGACGCGAGACACCCGTCACCGTATCCTGGGCAAAGGCCGGCAGCGCGACAGTCAGCGCCAGAGCGGCCGTGAGGGACGTGATCGTCTTCATGGAATAATTCCTCTCGGTAAGGATGATCCGGCGGCATGACCGCCCGGAGGCCCTTCGGCTGACCCGGCTGATAAGCGAAAACCGAAGGAGAGGATAATTCATATTTCTGCGCCTAAAGCCGATTATCGCTTATAACGTAACAAACGCCGTGAGCGACTCGGCATGGGCGATGCGAACGATGGCGGCGCAGTCATTCGTATCGAAAGTCAAGGGGATACGGAGGTCCAGAAGGCGCGAGAGAACCGCGTCCGTTCGCCGCAGGTCCTGAGGTTCGACATAGGTCCAGTGACGATGGGCCGATGTGAACCCCTGGGCGGATTCCGCCCCGAACCACTTGAATTCAACGCCGCGCGCGGCACAGCCTGCCAGAAATTCCGGCACCCGGTCCGGATCGTCGGCCAGAAACTGGATGGACGATCCGACATATCGCTCGGCACGGGGCCGCTCGATCACGGAAAGGCCCGGAATGTTTCGGAACCCCGTTTCAAGGGCGCGATACAGGACGTTCCACCGCTCCGCCTGGCGCGGCAGATCGGCCACCTGCGGGCGCAGGATCGCGGCGCGCAACTCGTCCATGCGGCCCGACACGTTCGGCATCGCACCCTCGTGGCGGGCGAAGACCTCCTCGGGCGGGGCGGTCCCGTTGCGCGCATAGAGCATGTAGCATCCCGACAGCAGGGTCATCTTCGCGGCCAGGTCGGCATCGTCGGTCACGATCAGCCCGCCTTCGCCCGAATTGATGTGCTTGTAGGTCTGCGTCGAATAGCAGCCGATCGCCCCCCAGCGCCCCGAGGCGACGCCGTCCCAGGATGCCCCCATGGTGTGGGCGCAATCCTCGATCACGGTGACGCCCGCGTCCTCGCAGATCCGCATCAGGCGGTCCATGTCGGCCAGGTGGCCACGCATATGCGACAACAGAAGGACGCGCGCGCGGTGGGCCTTGCCCGCGAGGTCGTCCAGGTCGATGACCAAATCCTCCGTCACCTCGACCAGCACGGGGCGGGCGCCGACGGCCGCGATCGCCCCCGGCACGGGCGCCAGGGTCCACCCGTTGGTCAGCACGGCATCGCCGGGCCCCACACCCAGCGCGCGCAGGGCGCACCCCATCGCATAGCCGCCCGAGGCGACCGCCAGGCAATGCCTCGCGCCGGTCGCGGCCGCGAATTCACGCTCCAGCGTGGAGACCTGGCTGGGATCGGCGCCGTAGCGATGCAGCGCGCCCGACCGCATCACCGCGACGGCGGCGGCGATGGCCTCCTCAGGGATCGGTTCCTGGCGGGTGAAGGACTTGGTGAATGTTTCCATTCGACCAGCTAGGGCCGGCCCCGGTCACGGGTCAATGCCCGCCGCACGCCAACTAGGGAAGGCCGATCGCGGCTAGCGCGCCTTCCAGCCCGGCGTAGTCGTCAAGCAGCGCCTCGGGCTCCAGTTCGGCCACGGCGCGGCCCGGAGGCGCGAAGGTCACCAGGATGCACGGGACGCCGGCCGCGCGGGCCGTGGTGCGGTCGGTTTCGGTATCGCCGACCAGGCAGGCACGGGACATGTCCCCACCCGCACGCGCCACGCTTTGGATCAGGTGTTCGGGATGCGGCTTGCGAACCGCCAGCGTGTCGGCGCCCACCAGGCTGTCGAACAGGTCCGCCACGCCCAACGCTGCCATCAGCTTGACGGCCAGCGCCTCGGGCTTGTTGGTGCATATGCCCACCGCGTCGCCCCGCGCGCGCAGGCGGCGCACCGCGTCCAGCGCCCCGGGATAGAACGCGGTATGCTTGGCGATATCGCGGTCGTAGGCGTCGAGCAGGGGGCGATAGCCGGAATCTACCTCGGCCTCGTCCACCGGACCCAGACGCGACAGGCCCAGCCGCAACATCGCCCGCCCGCCGCGCAAGGCCGTGGCCCGGTCCTCGACCCGACGGGGATCGAGCGCGACGTCGCGGCCCAGCGTCGCGAAGGCCGCGTTCGCTGCCGCCAACAGGTCGCCCGACGTGTCGCACAGCGTGCCGTCGAGGTCGAAGATCACGCAACGTTTCATGGTGGACGTCCTTTTGGGGGTCGCCGGGTTGCGGCATGTGGCCCCTCGGGTAGAACGGCGGGCAACCAAGGGAAAGACCTTCGATGTCCAAACGACCCCCCGTCGCGTTGATCGTCCTGGCCGCCGGACAGGGCAGCCGGATGCGATCCGACCTGCCCAAGGTGCTGCACCGGGTGGCGCATGCCCCGTTGCTGGCGCATGCCCTTCGCACGGGGCACAGCATGGACCCCGCCCGTTGCGTCATCGTCGCGGGTCATGGCGGGGCGGCGGTCGAGGCGGCCGCGCAGGCCCACGCCCCCAAGGCCGATGTCGTCCACCAGACCGAACAGAAGGGCACGGCCCATGCCGTGGCGCAGGCCCGCGCGGCGCTGGAGGGGTTCGACGGCGACGTCATCGTGCTTTATGGCGATACGCCCTTCATCCGGCCCGAGACGCTGGAAGCCATGCGCGCGGCCCGTGCCGATGGCGCCGACGTCGTCGTCCTGGGCTTCGAGGCCGCGGAGCCTGGCCGCTATGGGCGCCTGATCGCACACGGCGACCGGCTGGAGCGGATCGTCGAGGCCAAGGACGCGACCGCGGCGGAACTCGCCGTGCGCCTGTGCAATTCCGGCGTGATCGCGGCACGGGCGTCGGTTCTGTTCGAGCTGATCGACCAGGTCGGATGCGACAACGCGGCCGGCGAGTACTACCTGACCGATATCGTAGGACTGGCCCGCGCCGCGCGCCTGTCGGCCCGCGTCGTCACCTGCCCCGAGGCCGAAACCATGGGCGTGAACACCCGCGCCGACCTGGCTGCCGCCGAGGCCGCGTTCCAGGCCCGCATGCGGCGGGACGCGATGGAGGCCGGCGTGACGCTGACGGCGCCGGACACCGTGTTCCTGGCCTTCGACACCGTCATCGGCCGCGATGTCGTGGTCGAGCCGCATGTCGTCTTCGGCCCCGGCGTGACCGTCGATCCGGGCGCCACGATCCGCGCGTACAGCCATCTGGAGGGGTGCCATGTCTCCGCGGGATGCGTGGTCGGTCCCTATGCCCGCCTGCGCCCCGGGGCGGAGCTGGACCGCGACGTGCGCGTCGGCAACTTCGTCGAGGTCAAGGCCGCGACCCTGCGCCAGGGTGCCAAGATCAACCACCTGTCCTATATCGGCGACGCGGAAATCGGCGTGCGCGCCAATGTCGGCGCTGGCACGATCACCTGCAACTACGACGGGGTGTTCAAGCATCGCACGACCGTGGGCGCGCGGGCCTTCATCGGCTCGAACACCGCGCTGGTGGCCCCGGTCCGGATCGGGGCCGATGCGATGACGGGGTCGGGAAGCGTGATTACCGGCGATGTGCCCGACGGGGCTCTGGGCCTCGGGCGGTCCAAGCAGGTCAACAAGGACGGCTTCGCCCTGCGCCTGATGCGCAAGCTGCGCGAGGCCAAGGCAAGGAAGACGAACTGATGTGCGGTATCATCGGAATACTGGGCGACCACCAGGCGGCGCCGATCATGGTCGACGCGCTCAAGCGGCTGGAATACCGCGGCTATGACAGCGCGGGCATCGCCACGGTCAACGACGGGCGGCTGGACCGGCGCCGGGCCGTGGGCAAGCTCGTGAACCTGGCCGACCTGCTGGTGCATGATCCTCTGGCGGGGATGGCGGGCATCGGCCATACCCGCTGGGCCACGCATGGCGCCCCGTCCGAGGCGAACGCCCATCCGCACCGTGCCGGCCGCGTGGCGGTCGTCCACAACGGCATCATCGAGAACTTCCGCGCGTTGCGGGCCGAACTGGACGGCCCGTGGGAAAGCGAGACCGACACCGAAACCGTCGTGCGCCTCTGCGAGCGGTTCCTGGACGGGGGCATGACCCCGCAGGACGCCGCCTTCGCCACGATCGACCGCCTGCGCGGGGCCTATGCGCTGTGCTTCCTGTTCGAGGGGGAGGGTGACCTACTCGTGGCGGCGCGTGCGGGCTCGCCGCTGGCCGTGGGTCACGGACGGAGCGAGATGTATGTCGGCTCCGATGCGATCGCGCTCGGTCCCCTGACCGACCGCCTGACCTATCTGGAGGAGGGGGACCGCGCCGTTGTCACCCGCGCGGGCGCGCGCATCTTCGACGCGGCGGGGCAGCCGGTGGAGCGCGAGATGCGGCGGATCGCGGTCGACGCGCAACGCATCGAGAAGGCCGGCCACCGGCATTTCATGGCCAAGGAAATCCACGAGCAACCGCAGACCCTGTCCGATGTGATCGCCGCCTATGTCGCGGACGGTCGGATC
This sequence comes from Jannaschia sp. S6380, assembly GCF_023015695.1. NCBI lineage: Bacteria > Pseudomonadati > Pseudomonadota > Alphaproteobacteria > Rhodobacterales > Roseobacteraceae > Jannaschia > Jannaschia sp. S6380. Next base: position 501,913 of record NZ_JALKAS010000002.1, on the reverse strand, counting down.
GCGCCGCCCGCGCCCTACGATTTCGCCGCGACCGACCGGATCCAGATGGTCGCCTGCGGCACCGCGCAGATCGCCTGTTCGGTGGCGAAATACTGGTTCGAGGCACTGGCCGGCCTGCCGGTCGAGGTCGATATCGCGTCGGAGTACCGATACCGCGAGGGGCCCATCGGCGCCGACACGACAGCCCTTTTCGTCAGCCAGTCGGGCGAGACGGCCGATACCCTGGCCGCCCTGCGCTATGCCAGGGGACGCGCGCGCGCGATCCTGTCGGTGGTCAACGTCGCCGAGAGCAGCATCGCCCGCGAAAGCGACGTCGCCCTGCCGATCCATGCCGGGGTGGAGGTGGGCGTGGCCTCGACCAAGGCCTTCGTGAACCAGCTCGCCGTCCTTCTGGCCCTGGCGATCCACGCCGGGGTTCAGCGCGGCCGGATCGACCCCGCGCGCGAGGCGGAACTGGTCGCGGGCCTGCGCGGCCTGCCCGCCATGCTGAGCCAGACCCTGGCCATCGAGGCGCGTTGCGCGGACCTGGCGGGCCGGCTGGCCGAGGCGACAGACATCCTCTTCCTGGGGCGCGGCACGATGTTCCCGATGGCGCATGAGGGGGCGCTGAAGCTCAAGGAGATCAGCTATATCCATGCCGAGGCCTATGCCTCGGGCGAGTTGAAGCACGGGCCGATCGCGCTGGTCGACCGGATGCTGCCGGTGGTCGTCTTCGCGCCGATGGATGCCCTGTTCGACAAGACCGTCAGCAACATGCAGGAGGTCATGGCCCGCGAGGGACAGGTCCTGCTGGTCACCGATGCCGAGGGCGCGGAGCGGGCGTCCGACGGGGTCTGGGACGTGCTCATCCTGCCGACGGTCGATCCGGTCTTCGCGCCGATCCTCTATGCCGTGCCGGCGCAGCTGCTGGCCTATCACACGGCGGTCCACAAGGGCACCGATGTCGACCAGCCCCGGAACCTAGCCAAGTCGGTGACCGTGGAGTGATCCGCGATCACGCCTGCGGGATCGCCCGGCGGTAGAGGTGCCAGCTGGCATGGCCCAGCACCGGCAGCACGATCGGCAGGCCCAGGAACCACGGCACCATCGCCGCCAGCGTCAGCACCGCAATGACCGTGGCCCAAACCAGCATCACGCCCGGGTTGCGGCGGGTCACGCGTAGGCTGGCCAGCATGGCGGTGACGAAATCGACCTCGCGGTCCAAGAGCATCGGCAGGCTGATGGCCGTCAGCGCGAATAGAAGGAACGCGCAGGCCGCACCGAAGGTCATCTGCACGACGAGCATGGCCAGCCCGCGCCCCGACAGATAGGCGCCCAGTTCCCCCGGCGGTCCCAGAAGCGCGGTCGGCCCCATGAACAATGCAAACAGCATGTGGGCCACGAAGCTCCAGAACAGAAAGTACAAAAGGATCACCGCCCCGGCCCAGGGGATCTGCCGCGTCCGCTCCTGCCAGACGACGCCCAGGACGCCGGCGAAGTCGAGCGGCGCGCCCCGGTCCAGCCGCCGGCTGACCTCGTAGAGGCCGACGGCCAGGAACGGCGCCAGCAGCGGGAAACCCAGCGTCAGCGTCAGCGTCCAGGTGAACAGCCCCGCGCCGAGCTGCAGCAGGATCAGCCCCGCCAGCGCATAGATCGCACCGAAGAAAAGTCCGAACCGCGGCGCGCGCCGAAAGTCGGCCCAGCCCGCCCGCAGGACGTCACCCAGGTCGGACAGGTTCAGCGGCGCCGCGTCCGCGGGGCTCGGGTTCCAAGGCGTGGACATGGCGGTCATTCGCGGATCGGTTTCGATTCGCGCGATGCTGGCGCGCATCCGCGCGCAGGGCCTTGATCTGCATCATGGCGGCCCGTCCCGCCGACCTTGCCCCGGCGCCCCCCCTGCCCTAACAGGCGCGAAGCCAACCACCCCGGAGCGCGCCATGCCCCGCCTCGTGATGAAATTCGGCGGCACCTCCGTCGCGAACCTGGATCGCATCCGCCGGGTCGCCAAGCGCGTGGGCGTCGAGGTCGCCCGCGGCTATGACGTGATCGTCGTGGTCAGCGCCATGTCGGGCAAGACCAACGAGCTGGTGGGCTGGGTGAACGAGACCTCGCCGCTCTACGATGCGCGGGAATACGACGCGGTGGTCTCCTCGGGCGAGAACGTGACCGCCGGATTGCTGGCGCTGACCTTGCAGCAGAACGGGATCGAGGCGCGGAGCTGGCAGGGCTGGCAGGTGCCGGTCCGCACTTCCGCGGCCCATTCCAGCGCCCGGATCGAGGAGATCCCGACCGCGAATTTCGACGCCAGGTTCGAAGGCGGCATGCAGGTCGCGGTGGTCGCCGGATTCCAGGGCATCAGCCCCGAAGGGCGCATCACCACGCTGGGACGCGGCGGATCGGACACCACCGCCGTGGCCTTCGCCGCCGCGTTCGGCGCCGAGCGCTGCGACATCTACACCGATGTCGACGGGGTCTATACGACCGATCCGCGGATCACGTCGAAGGCCCGCAAGCTGGACCGCATCGCCTTCGAGGAAATGCTGGAGCTGGCTTCGCTCGGCGCCAAGGTGCTGCAGACGCGGTCGGTGGAACTGGCGATGCGCTACAAGGTGCGCCTGCGCGTGCTGTCGAGTTTCGAGGAACTGTCCGACGATGCGGGAACGCTCGTCTGCGACGAGGAGGACATCATGGAATCGAACGTGATCGCCGGGGTCGCCTTCGTGCGCGACGAGGCCAAGATGACGCTGATCTCGGTCGCCGACCGGCCTGGCGTTTCGGCCGCCATCTTCGGGCCGCTGGCCGAAGCGGGCGTGAACGTGGACATGATCGTCCAGAACATCGCCGAGGACGGCCGCACCGACATGACCTTCAGCCTGCCGGTCGACCACGTCGCGCGGGCCGAGAAGGCCGTGCGCGACGCGATGGACCGCGAGGAGATCAACTTCCACGACCTGATCGCCGACGAAGGCGTCAGCAAGGTCTCGGTCGTGGGCATCGGCATGCGAAGCCATGCGGGCGTCGCCGCGCGGATGTTCAGCGCGCTTTCGGCCGAGGGGATCAATATCAAGGTCATCACCACGTCCGAGATCAAGATCAGCGTGCTGATCGACCGCAAGTACATGGAACTGGCGGTGCAGGCGCTGCATGACGCGTTCGAGCTGGAAAAGGGCGCCGCCGGCGCCGATGTCACCGGATAACAGCGCCCCGCTATCGCGCGCCGGGCGACCCCTGTGGCAGGATGGGGGCATGAAAAGTCTGCCCCATATCCCCGTCTTCTGGATGGTCGTCTGCCTCGGCCTCGCCCTGATGCTACCCGCCCTCGGAGGCGATCCGACGCCCATGATCGCCCGGCCCTGACGCGATCGGCGCGACCGGGATGCGACACATGACGCGCCAACTTCGACAGCCCCCTGTCCGGGGCCACGCCCGCCCGGCATGATGCCACCGAGGCCGGAGTGGAGGACGACGATGGGCAGGATCACGCGGCGCGCGGCGCTGCTGGGAACGGGTGCCGTGATCGGTGCTGTCGCTGCACATGCCTGGTCGCCGGCGCTGCCGGACGCGACGGCCCTGACCCGTCTGCCGGAAGCCACGCCGGAGGGCATGCTGAACGACGCCTCGCTGCTGCAAGCCACGCCGATACATCGCCACAGGGTGACGGACGCGACGGGGGATGCTTTCGTCGACCTGATCCGTGCCGAGATGAACGAGGCGCGCGCAGCCGGACGGCCCGTCTGCGTCTCGGCGGCGCGGCATTCGATGGGTGGGCAGTCCATCCCGCGGTACGGCCACGCGATCACTGCCGACAACGGCGCGCTGGAGTTGGACCGGGACGCAGGCACCTACCGCGTCCATTCCGGGGCGCGCTGGGCCCAAGTGATCGCGGCGCTGGATGCGGAAGGGTTCAGCCCGAAGATCATGCAGTCGAACCACGACTTCGGCGTTGCCGCCTGTTTCTGCGTCAACGCGCATGGCTGGCCCGCGCCGTTCGGGCCGATGGGATCGTCGGTGCGGTCGCTGCGGCTGGTCCTGCCGTCGGGCGATCTGGTAACGGCCTCGCGGGATGAGAACGCCGATCTGTTCGCCATGAGCATGGGCGGCTACGGCCTGACCGGTGCGATCGTCGACCTGGAGGTGGAGGCGGTGCCGAACGCGCGCCTCGTCCCCCGCTTCGACGAAATGCCGGCCGGGGACTTCGCCACCGCCTTCCGCGCGGCGCTGGACGGGGGCGATGTGCCGATGGCCTATGGCCGGCTCAACGTGGCGCGGGACGGGTTCTTCGACCGCGCCCTTCTGATCACCTATCGCGCGACCGAGGATCAGGCCGACCTGCCGCCCGCCGCCGGGTCGGGCGCGGTATCGAAGTTGGCGCGGCACCTATACCGCGCGCAACTGGGGCGAGAGCGGATGAAGGCGCTGCGCTGGTGGCTGGAGGCGGATGTCGGCCCCCGCGTGGCCGGGGGCGAGACGACGCGGAACAGCCTCGTCAACGAACCCGTCGTCACGCTGGACGATCGCGATCCGACGCGCACCGACATCCTGCACGAATATTTCGTACCCTTCGAAAGCTGGGATGCCTATCTGGACCTATGCCGCAACGTGATCCCCGGCAGCTTCCAGGAGTTCCTGAACGTCACGTTGCGCTTCGTCGACACCGACGCCGAAAGCTGGCTCAGCTATGCCGCCACGCCCCGCATCGCCACCGTCATGTCCTTCAGCCAGGAGATGTCGGCCCGCGCCGAAGCGGACATGGCGCGGATGACGCGCGAGCTGATCGACGGGATCCTCGCCATCGGGGGCAGCTACTACCTGCCTTACCGTCCGCACGCGACGCCGGACCAGTTCGCCCGCGCCTATCCCCGTGCGGCGGACTTCGCGGCGGCCAAGCGGGCGATGGATCCGGACCTGATCTTCCGCAACAACCTGTGGGACCGATACGTGGGAACGCTATGACCCTCCAACGCAAGCTCGCCTGGGCCTATGCCGCCATCCTGCTGGCCGTGGCCTCGATCAACTACCTGCCGGTGCCGGGCCTCGTGGATGCGGAGGGGCTGGCCTTCGGCATCTTCGCGCTCGATCCGTTCGACGACGCGCTGCACGTGATCTCGGCGCTCTGGGCCGGCTGGGCCGCCTGGCGGTCGCACAAGGCGGCCGAGTTCTTTCTGATCGCGTTCGGGTTCCTGTACCTGATGGACGGGGCGCTGGGGATGCTGACGGGCTGGGGCTATCTGGATCTCGCCATCTGCTTCAACGCGTCGCTTGGGGCGGATTTCGGCCTGTTCCGCTGGCTTGCGAATCTGCCGCACATGATCCTGGGGGGCGTGGCGCTGGCGACGGGCCTGGCGTCACTGCGACAGCGGCCCGCCATCGCATGAAATTTCTGCTGCGTCTGGCCCGGCGGCTGCTCGTCGTGCTTCTGGTCGTCGTGCTGACCCTGCTGGCGCCCTCGGCCTATGTCGAGCTGGCCTGCCGGGGCGAGGCGGTGCCGCAATCCGCCTCGATCCTGCCGCCCGAGCATCGGCGCGCCGAAGCGCGAACGCTTCTGACTTATCCCGAATGGCACATCGTGCACGCCTATGACGACTACGCCCGGGTTATCGCGGATGGTGACCCGCATGATTACGGCTTCTTCTCCGCGATCGGCGGGTTCTGGTCATCCTTCTGCGCCCTGTCCGAACGCGCCGATGCGTTTGGGGCCGAGGATGGCGGCAGCCGGCAGACCGTGCATGTCATCGGTATCAGCTTCACGGCCGAGATGCTGATGAAAGCCCTCTACGAGGAGACGCTGGGCCGGATGGCCGCCACGACGACCGAAGCGCGCCGCCCGATCGAGGAGGCGGATGCGACGCAGATGGCCGAGTACGCAACCTTCCTGCAGCAGGTGCCGTGGTACGAAAGGGATTTCGGCGCCACTGTCGCTGCGCTCGACGCCGCCCTCGGGCCCGATCCGACCCTGCGCGACCGCGAGCGGCGGCTGGCGCTGGGCCTCGAATACGGGGTCAAGGCGCGCTACGCCCGGGTGATCGAGGCCGCGGTGGCCGGTGTCGGCGGGGATGCGCCGACGCTGCGATTGATCCTGCACGGCATCACGCGGACGAAGGCCCTGGAATGGGACGGCGTACGGGTGCTGGAGATGCGGGAGGAGGGGCTGGTCCTCGAGACGCCCCGCTACCGCGAACTGACCGATATTCTGGCCGGACTGGCCTTTCAGGGTGCCGATTTCGTCGAGATCGCGGGCAACGACGACATCCTGTTCACAACGATCTCGCGCGTCCCGGCGGAAGGACCGGGCATCATCACCAGCCTTCCGCGACAGGGAAGGGGCGATTTTCGCAACCTCCACCTCGTCTTCGTGCCCGATCTGGCGTCGCATCTGCGCGATCTGGCCGAAAACCGCCTCACGCTCGAGCATATCCACGACTACTGACGCGACGGACCCTCCCCTTCGGCGCCCGGGGGCCATATAGGGGTTGGGACGAGGGAGGCGGATCGACCGATGGCAGCGCCGAAGGACAGCGACAGCCGCAAGCTGCTGCGACGGCTTCAGGCCGTCATGGCCGAAGCCGGCGCGGGGCAGGAACGCCTGGACCGCATCGTGGCGCTCGTCGCCTCGTCGATGTCGACCGAGGTCTGCTCGATCTATCTGCATCGCGACGAGCAGACGCTGGAGCTTTGCGCGACCGAGGGGCTGAACCCTGCTTCCGTCCATGTCACCCGGATGCGTGTGGGCGAGGGTCTGGTCGGCCGCGTCGCACGCAGGCGCGCGCCCCTGAACACCGCCGACGCGCCCGCCACCAAGGGCTTCCGCTACATGCCCGAGACCGGCGAGGAGGTGTATTCCAGCTTCCTCGGCGTGCCGATCCAGCGCCTGGGCGAGCGGCTGGGCGTGCTGGTCGTGCAATCGAAGGATGCCCGCGAATTCACCGAGGACGAGGTCTACGCCCTGGAAGTCGTGGCCATGGTCCTGGCCGAAATGACCGAACTGGGCGCATTCACCGGCGAGGGCGAGGCGCTGAAGCCGCGCCATGCCCAGCAGGTCCTGTTCCGTGGCGTGACCGGCCAGGAAGGCGCCTGCGACGGGGTCGTCCACCTGCACGATCCAAGGGTCGTCATTTCGAACCCGATCTCGGACGACCCGGAAACCGAGCTGACGCGCCTGCGAGAGGCCGTGGACAAGCTGCGCCTCTCGGTCGATCGCATGCTGACGCAGGCGCATGGCGACCGCGCGCAGGAGGAGGTGATCGAGGCCTTCCGCATGTTCGCCTATTCACGGTCCTGGCTGCGGCGGATGGAGGACGACATCGACGCGGGCCTGACGGCCGAAGCCGCCGTGGAGAAGGAGCAGACCGCCGCCCGCGCGCGCATGGCCGGGGCCGATCCGTATCTGCGCGACCGGCTGGCCGACCTGGACGACCTGTCGAATCGCCTGCTGCGCATGCTGACGGGTCAGGGGCGCGACCGGGGCAACCTGCCGGACAACGCGGTTCTGGTCGCGCGCAATATCGGGCCGGGCGAGTTGCTGGACTACGGGCGCAAGCTCAAGGGCGTCGTGCTGGAGGACGGCGCCGTCGGCAGCCACGCGGCGATCGTCGCGCGCGCCTGGGCGATTCCGTTGGTGATCCAGGCGCGGGGCATCACCACCGAGGCCCTCTCGGGCGACCGGATCCTGGTGGATGGCGATCAGGGTGTGGTGCATCTGCGCCCCGACGAGATGGTGCGCAACGCCTTCGGCGAGAAGCTGGCGATGGCAGCCGAAGCCCAGACCCGCTATGCCACGATCCGCGACCGCGACTGCGTGACGATGGACGGCTGCCGGATCGAGCTGATGATGAATGCCGGCCTGATCGCCGATCTGCCCTCGCTGCCCAATTCCGGGGCCGAGGGGGTGGGGCTGTTCCGGACCGAATTGCAGTTCCTGACCCGGAACAAGGTGCCCCGCCGGGCCGAGCTGGCGTCGCTCTATGCCCGCGTGATCGACGCCGCGCATGGCAAGCCGGTAATCTTCCGCACGCTGGATATCGGGTCCGACAAGGTCCTGCCCTACATGAAGGCCACCGAGGAGCCGAACCCGGCGCTGGGCTGGCGCGCGATCCGGGTCGGGCTGGACAAGACCGGCGTCATGCGGATGCAGCTGCAGGCGCTTTTGCGGGCGGCGAACGGACGGCCCCTGAACGTCATGTTTCCCTTCATCGCGCAGATGGAGGAGTTCCTGGAGGCGCGCGCCCATCTGACGCGTGAGGTCCACCGCGAAACGTCCCTCGGCCATGTCCTGCCCGAAACCCTGCGTGTGGGCGCGATGCTGGAGACGCCGAGCCTCGCCTTCGCGCCCCGCCGCTTCTTCGAGGAGGCGGATTTCATCTCCGTCGGCGGCAACGACCTGAAGCAGTTCTTCTTCGCCGCCGACCGCGAGAACGAGCGCGTGCGCCGGCGCTATGATACGTTGAACGTCAGCTTTCTGACCCTGATCGAGCAGATCGTCGCCCGCTGCGAGGAGGCCGGAACGCCAGTGTCCTTCTGCGGCGAGGATGCCGGCCGCCCGGTCGAGGCGCTGTGCTTCGCTGCCATGGGCCTGCGCTGCCTGTCGATGCGCCCGGCCTCGATCGGTCCGGTCAAGCACATGCTCTTGAAGGCCGACCTGTCCGAAGTGCGCGACGTCATCAACCGGGCCCGGGTGTCCGGCGAACAGACGGTGCGGCCCGCCGTCATGGACTACCTGCGCACGCGCTCGGGCTAGCGCCCCACTTCCTGTTGCAGGCGCAGGCGCGCGACGTCCTCGTGGCGGTCGGCCTCGCGCTGTTCGGCAAGGCTGGCGCGGACATAGTTCAGATGCGCCTCGATCGCCCCGCGCGCGGCCTCCGGATCGCGGGCCTGCAACCCGTCATTGATCGCCCGGTGCTGATCCAGCAGCATGTCGCGCGTGGTGCGGCGCCGGAACATGACGGAGCGATTGTAGAACACGCCCTCTCGCAGCAGATCCATCATCGAGCGCATCATGTGCAGCATGATGACATTGTGGCTCGCCTCGACGATGGCCATGTGGAAATCCGCGTCCAGCGCCGCCTCCTCCGACGGGTCGCGCTTGGAATGGGCCCCCTCCATCTTGCGGAAGATCGTGTCGACCAACTCGAGATCGGTGTCGGAGCCATGCGTGGCAGCCCGCGCCGCGGCCAGCCCCTCCATGTCGCGCCGAAAGGCGATGTAGTCGAAGAGCGCGTCCTCGTGACTGGCGAAAAGGCGGGTCAGGGCGGGCGAGAACGCGTTGCCCAGCACGTCGGCCACGAAGACGCCCGCGCCGGCCCGACTGCTGAGCAGGCCGCGATCCTGCAATTCCGCCACCGCCTCGCGCAGCGACGGACGCGACACGCCCAGCCGCTCGGACAGTTCGCGTTCCGCCGGCAGGCGATCGCCGGGGCGCAGAATGCCACGCAGGATCAGCTGCTCGATCTGGCGAACGACGGCTGCGGCGAGCTTCTCGGCGGTGACGGGCTGGAACGGCATGGCGGATCCCCGGAATTGGTCAAAACCTATGACCACCGCCCCCGAAATCCAACGACCGATTGCGATGCCGCGGAATCCAGACGTGAATACGCCCGCCGGATCGCACGATCCGACGGGCGTGGTCTCGGGGCCGACAGTAGGATCAGACCGGCGTGATGACGATCTCGACTCGGCGGTTCTGCTGCTTGCCCGCGGCGGTGTTGTTGGTCGCCACGGGCTGGCTCTCGCCGCGGCCGATGGGCACCACGCGCGAACCGCTCACGCCCTGCTCCAGCAGGACGCCGGCCACCGCACGGGCACGGCGTTCGGACAGATCCTGGTTGTAGGCAGCCGAGCCGTCGCTGTCGGTATGGCCAATCACCTGGACCGTGGTGTTGGGATACTGCTGCAGGTTGCCGGCCAGCGCACGAATGTCGCTTTGCAGGTCGGGGCGCAGGTTGGCGCTGTCGGTGGCGAACAGGATGTCCTGCGGCATCGTCACGATCAGCTCGGACCCGGTGTTGGTGATGGTGATACGGTCGTCGCCCAGCTGCGCCCGCAGATCGGCCGCCTGACGGTCGAGGCGCGAGCCGATCGCCCCGCCGACGAGGCCGCCGACCACGGCGCCCGCGGCGATTTCGTCGGCGCGACTGCCATCTCCGGCGATCGCGCCGGCGGCGGCGCCGATGCCGGCCCCGATCAGGGCACCGTTGCGCGTGCGGTTCGGCTCGCCGGTGGTGGCGTCGACGCAGCCGGCCAGCACCAGGCTTCCGGCGACGGCGATAAGGGCGGGTGTTTTCACAAGGGTCATCTCAGGCTTTCCAGATTGGGTCGCGGTTGTGCGGCACGACAACGCATGTCCGCCCGGACTGTTCCACCCCGGTGGCGCATCGACGGTCGGATGCGCGGGGCTCCGCCGCAGATGGGCGCCAACCCACGCGATAGGCAATAGCAGCCCCGTGTCACGCGGTGGCGGCCTCCCGTTCGGCGCGGCTCGATTCCCAGGCCAGCAGGGCGCGCTTGACCGGAAGGCCCCAATGGTATCCGCCCAGGCCCCCCGACTTGCGTAGGGCACGGTGGCACGGGATCAGCCAGCTGACCGGGTTCCGGCCGACCGCGGTGCCCACGGCGCGCACCGCCCGCGGATGGCCCACGGCGCCCGCGATCTCGGAATAGGTGGTGACGTGGCCAGACGGGATCCGCATCAGCGCCTCCCAGACCTTGATCTGGAACGGGGCGCCGATCAGGTGAAGCCGCGCTTCGCCGCGCAGGTCGCCCAACGCCCGGGCCAACGGTGCGATAGCCGCGCGATCCTCGACCAACTCGGCGCCGGGCCATCGCCCGGACATGTCGGCCAGGGCAGCATCGCGCCCGGTCTCGGCGGCGAAGGCCAGGCCGCAGATGCCCCGATCGGTCGCCATCACCAGCATGTCGCCGAACGGTCCGTCGAACCACCCGTAGCGAATGACGAGGCCGTCCCCGCCGCGCGCGTATTCGCCCGGCGACATCGCCTCCCACCGCAGGAACAGGTCATGGAGCCGCCCCGTGCCCGACAAGCCGGTGTCGATCGCGGTGTCCATGAGGGTGAACCGGTCGCGCAACAGGGCCTTGGCATGGCCCAGGGCCAGGTATTGCTGGAACCGTTTCGGACTGACACCGGCCCAGGCCGAGAAGATGCGTTGGAAATGCGCGGGGCTCAGGTTCATCTCGGCCGCCAGGTCATCGAGCGACATCGGCGTATCGGCCCGCGCGTCGACCAGATCGATGGCCCGGCGCATCAGGGCGTAGTGATAGGCCCCGGCATTCGGCGCGTCGGGCGAGGCGGGCACGGGCGGGATGGGCAGGATCTCGGACATGGAACCTCCGGTCGTGAGGGAGCGGTGACTTTGCCGACCATAGCCCCGCTTCGCCCGATCACGCGACCCGGAACATGCGGCTTTCCACTGCCGGCCGCTCCGTCCGCATCGCCCGCGCATCGCGCCAGGCGGCAACTTCCCTCGACCGCAGGCATGGGCGGGCGGCGGTCATTCGACCTCCGCGGGCGATCGATGCCACCTGCCGTCGAAGGGATGTGGGAAGGGCAGCCAGCGCCTGTGGCGCGAGCAGAAGGCTCTCGACCCAGTGACCGGCCGCCGACACGACTTCGTGCTGGTCGAACAGGACATGATAGTACGTCACATCCCCCCGGACCGGAACACGCGCGCCCAGGAACTTCGCGGCGGCGAAGGCTTCGGTCAGGCCGAACAGCAGCGGCAGTTCCGGGCCCGTCAGGAGGACACGGTGGTTGCCTGACAGCAGCAGCGGCCGATCCCGTCCGGACGATGCGTCTCCGCCGGCATCGAGCCGCACCGGCGCCAGATCCGGCCGGTTCGCGATCTCGGCAGCGGAGACGCCACAGCGACCGATCCAGCGGACGGGCCGTGGCCCGTGATCGCGCGTCACGATCAGATCGCTACACGACAGCGCCTCCACCGCGACCGGCCCTCTCGGCGTAAGCAGCGGCGTACCTTCGACGAAACACGGAACGCTGCGACTTTCGTATTCGGCGTAACGCATTCGACCGGTGTCCGACCGCTCATCACCCTCATCCTCATCCTCATCGTCATCGTCATCGTCATCGTCGTCGTCGTCATCGCCGGGACCATGAACATTGCCGCCATCGACGATGGAGTACTTCGTACCGGGCACGAGCGGCTCCGATGTCACATAACCGACGGCCTTTCCCCCGATTTCGATCCTGTCGATCTCGATCCGGGTGCCATCCGGCGCCCGAAGCACGCCGTAATATTCGACGTAGATGCGGCCGGCCGTCGTTTCGCCGTCGCTTGCGGTGACGGTCCCGGTCTGGTTGCCATCCTCGCCCCGCTCATCGGCCCTGTAATCCCCGTCGAAATACGCATCGTCGTCGGTCACGTCGATACGGACACGGTCCTGCGTGTGATCGTAATCGGACGAGAACGAGACCTTTCCGGTTCTCGAATCGTAGGACAGAACGGACGGATCGTATCCCTGGAACGTGTATGTGGGCATCAGGCTCTCCTGCAGTCGCGAGATGCGTCTGGCAGCCGTTCCCTGCAGGTCTCTTAATGCCGGCCTCCGAAAATGCCGCGCATTTGAAACATCCCCCGCCCTTGCCCCCCGATCCCGGTCCGGTCAGAAGGACCGCCATGAACCGCGCCCTGCCCTATGCGACCCAGGTCGAGATCTTCCGACGTTTCCACGCGGCCGAGCCCGAACCGAAGGGTGAACTGGAGCATCTGAACGCCTATACGCTGGTCGTGGCGGTGGCCCTTTCGGCGCAGGCGACCGATGCTGGCGTCAACCGCGCCACGCGCAACCTCTTCGCCGTGGCCGACACGCCGCAGAAGATGCTGGATCTGGGCGAGGACGGGCTGACGGAACATATCCGCACAATCGGCCTCTACCGTCAGAAGGCGAAGAACGTCATCAAGTTGAGCCGGATCCTGGTCGAGGAGCACGGGGGCGAGGTCCCGAACTCCCGTGCGGCCCTGCAGGCGCTGCCCGGCGTGGGGCGCAAGACGGCCAATGTCGTGCTGAACATGTGGTGGGGGCATCCGGCGCAGGCGGTCGACACCCATATCTTCCGGGTGGGCAACCGCACCCGCATCGCCCCCGGCAAGGATGTCGACGCCGTCGAACGCGCGATCGAGGACAACGTCCCCGCCGACTACCAGCGCCACGCCCATCACTGGCTGATCCTGCACGGCCGCTACACCTGCGTGGCGCGCAAGCCGAAATGCCCGGCCTGCCTGATCCGAGACCTCTGCCCCTACGAGGACAAGACCGAACCGGCATGACCTCCATTCTCCGTTCCTTCAGGTGTCCTGGGGCGCCGCGACCGCAAAGGACCATTCCATGACCAAAAAATACGACGTGATCGGGATCGGCAACGCCGTCGTCGACGTGATCTCGCATGCCGATGACGACTTCCTCGCACAGATGGGGATCGAAAAGGGCATCATGCAGCTGATCGAGCGTGAACGGGCCGAGCTGCTCTATGCCGCCATGGGCGATCGCACGCAGGCGCCGGGCGGCTCGGTCGCAAACAGCCTCGCGGGGATCGGCGCGCTCGGACTGTCGACGGCCTTCATCGGCAAGGTGAAGGACGACGCGCTGGGCCGGTTCTACGCGGATGCGATGCGCGCGTCGGGCACCGCCTTTCCGAACGACCCGATGCCGGTGGAGCTTCCGACGACGCGGTCGATGATCTTCGTCTCGCCCGACGGCGAGCGGTCGATGAACACCTATCTGGGCGCGGGCGCCGACATCTCGTCGCGCGACGTGCCGGACGTCTTCGCGGGCGGGGGGCTCCTGTTCCTGGAAGGCTACCTCTTCGACAAGGATGACGGAAAGACCGCCTTTGCCGAGGCCGCCGCGAAGATGAAGGCCGCGGGGGGGCAAAGCGCCATCACCATCTCTGACCCGTTCTGCGCCGAACGCCACCGCGACGACTTCAAGCGCCTGATCGCCGAGGACGTGGACATCGCCATCGGCAATGCCGCCGAATGGACGACGCTCTACGAGACCGACGACCTCGACCGCGCCATCGGCATGGCGTCGGAGGCCTGCGGCATCGTCGCCTGCACCCGCTCGGGCGAGGACGTCTGGGTCCGATCCGGCGCCGAGTGGGTGTCCGCCCCGGTCACGCCGGTCAAGGTGGTCGATGCGACCGGCGCCGGCGACCAGTTCGCGGCCGGGTTCCTCTACGGCCTCGCCACCGGCCGGGACCTGGACGTCGCCGCGCGCATGGGCGTCGTCTGCGCGCGCGAGGTCATCGGTCATATCGGCCCGCGCCCCGAGGTGGACGTGGCCGATCTGTTCCGCGCGGAAGGGCTGCTCTGACCCGGCCGCGGGGCTGACACGACCGGGGCTGGCGGCCGGGGACGCGGTCGCCTAGCCTCGGGCGCAATCTACGGGAGGACGCGCGATGCACATTCTCATCACCGGCGCGGCCGGCATGATCGGCCGCAAGCTGACCGACGCGCTGGTCGCAAGGGGCCGGCTGCGCGATCGCGAGATCACCGGCATGACGCTGGTCGATGTCGATACCCCCGTCCTGCCCGATGGCGTGCCGGGCGCCGCGCTCGCCGCCGACCTGTCCGACCCGGCCGCGGCACCCGCCCTGATCGAGGCGCGGCCGGACGTGATCTTCCACCTGGCCGCCATCGTCTCGGGCGAGGCGGAAGCCGACACCGCCAAGGGCTATGCCGTCAACCTGCACGGGACCATTGGCCTCTGCGACGCCATCGCCGCCCAGGCGGACTATTGCCCGCGCCTGGTCTTCACCTCGTCGATCGCGGTCTTCGGCACGCCCCTGCCCGACGTCATCCCGGACGACCAGCCGCCCATCCCGCTGACCAGCTACGGCACGCAGAAACGCATGGGCGAGCTTTTGATCGACGATCTGTCGCGCAAGGGCCGGCTCGACGGCGTGTCCCTGCGCCTGCCCACGATCTGCATCCGGCCCGGCAAGCCCAACGCAGCGGCCTCGGGCTTCTATTCGTCGATCCTGCGTGAGCCGCTGATTGGGCAGGAGGCGGTGCTGCCGGTTGCCGACACGACGCGCCACTGGTTCGCGAGCCCGCGCGCCGCGGTTGGGTTCCTGATCCACGCCGCCGAGATGGACACCGCCCCCATGGGCCAGGAACGGGCTCTGAACCTGCCGGGGGTGGACGCCACCGTCGCCGACGAGATCGCGGCCCTGGAACGCGTCGCCGGGCCGGAGGCCACCGCGCTGATCCGGCGGGAGCCCGACGCCACGATCGCGGGCATCGTGGCGGGATGGCCCAAGGGATTCGACCCCGTCCGCGCCCGCGAACTGGGCTTTGAGGCGGAGCCGGACATGGACACCATCATCCGCGCCCATGTCGAGGACGAGTTGAACGGCCGAATTCCCGTCGCCGATTGACAGCGGCCGCATCAAGGGAGTTGTGCAAATCTTTTCCGTAAGATAATTGAGACATCGACCCGCCGACGTGTTACCCGCACCCGCGTTCCGGCGACATCATCTGTGATTACCGAGAGGGCCCGACCCGGATGACCGTCGCTGCTGCGCACCCCCGACAGGCCGAACGCCTGCGCGCCCTGCGCGCCTACGAGATCCTGGACACCCCGCGCGAGAGCGATTTCGACGACATCGTCGCGCTGACCTCCGAAATCTGCGAGGCGCCTATTTCGGTGGTCAACCTGATCGACGCCGAGCGGCAGTGGTTCAAGGCCGAGGTCGGGCTGGGCGTCCGCGAGACGCCGTTGGCGACCTCCCTGTGCAGCCATGTCATCCTGGAGCAGGATTTCACCGAGATCCCGGACACCCTGGCCGACCCCCGCATGGCCGATAACGAGCTGTGTCTGGCGCCGCCGGGCGAGGGCCTGCGCTTCTATGCGGGTGCCCTGCTGCGCGCGCCCGAGAACGGGCTGCCGCTTGGAACGCTCTGCGTCCTCGACGTCCGGCCGCGCACCCTGACCCCGCTGCAGCGGAACGCAATACAGGTGCTGGCTCGCCAGGTCATGACGCAGTTGGAGCTGCGCCGCGCCTTGGCCCGGGCCCAGCATCTGCGGCAGGAGGCGGACCACCGCGTCAAGAACTCGCTGCAGTCGATCTCGGCACTGACCCGGATCCAGGGGATGCGCGCCGACCCCGAAACCAAGGCGGCGCTGGCCGCGGTGAACAACCGGATCGACGCCGTGGCCACCGTCCACGCGATGCTTGACGACCGAAACGAAAACGGGCGGATCGACCTGGGGGATTTCTTGGAACGCCTCGTCGCATTGCTGGCCGAGATCGCACCCGCGGGCGTCACCATTCGCACCGAGATGGCGCCGGTGACCGTTTCGTCGGCCGAGGCGGTGGCCGTCGGTACGATGGTGAACGAACTGGCCGCGAACGCCTTCAAGCATGCGTTCGGCGATGGCGGCGGCACCGTGACCGTAGTCTGCGCGCGTGAAGACGACCATGTCCGCATCACATGCGCCGATGACGGGCAAGGCCGCACGCAAGGTGGCGACGGGCCCGGATTGGGCACATCGATCCTGCGCATGGTGGAACTGCAACTCGACGCGCAGCTGACCTACGACAATTCCACCGCCGGCACGCGGGTGACGCTCAGCTTCCGGCCCAATCCCGGCTGAACCCTACCAATGCGGCGGGCGTTCGTCGCCCAGCGGCACAGACCCGCCGGCCTGCAGCTCGGCCTCGGCGGCCCGCGACATCAGCATCTGGACCCTGCGCTCCAGCGTGGCGATCTCGCCCGCCTGACGGGCCACGACGTCGGACAGATCCTCGACCTGCCGCGTCAGGTGGGCGATGCGTTCCTCCAGTTCGGTCATGCGATCCCTCTCCGGGTTGTGCGCGAAAGGCGCGGGACGTAATAGCGCGGGCGACGAAAGGACCGATCCGATGGCCAGGAAAGACAAGCCGCGGCGCCCCCAGGCGCAGACGCCCAAGGGCTTCCGCGACTATTTCGGGGCCGAGGTCACCGAACGCAAGGCGATGCTGGATGCGATTGCCGAGGTCTATCACCGGTACGGCTTCGACGCGCTCGAAAGTTCCGCCGTCGAAACGGTCGAAGCCCTGGGCAAGTTCCTGCCCGACGTGGACCGCCCGAACGAGGGCGTCTTCGCCTGGGACGAGGGCGAGCCGGGCAAGCCCGACTGGCTGGCGCTGCGCTACGACCTGACCGCGCCGCTGGCCCGCGTCTACGCCCAGCATCGCAACGATTTGCCGGCCCCCTATCGCCGCTATGCCATGGGCCCCGTCTGGCGCAACGAAAAGCCGGGTCCGGGACGGTTCCGGCAGTTCTATCAATGCGACGCGGACACGGTGGGGACGGCCAGCGTGGCGGCGGATGCGGAGATCTGCGCGATGCTCTGCGACACACTGGAGGCCGTGGGGATCGCGCGCGGCGAATATGTGGTGCGGGTGAACAACCGCAAGGTGCTGAACGGGGTGATGGAGGTCGCGGGCATCCTCGACCCGTCGGACCCGGAGAAGTTCGCGAAGGAGCGCGGGATCGTGCTGCGGGCAATCGACAAGCTGGATCGGTTGGGGGTCGAGGGGGTCCGGGCGCTGCTGGGTGAGGGGCGCCGGGATGAGAGTGGGGACATTACGGAGGGGGCGGGGCTCTCGGCGGCGCAGACAGACAAGATCATCTCTTTCGTGCTGGCAAGCGAGAGCGTCCACCAAGAACTGCATGAACGAGCGGAAGAGATTGAGCCGTTTTCGCAGAGAGGTGCGCAAACGCTCATTGCGGCGAGTATGAGTGGCTCCGACCCGTTCATCAGGAGTGGTAATTTCCTGAGTGCCGCTCGGGGTCCCTACAACAGGGCAATTATCGCATTTTTGGGCGAACTTGTAGAAAGTTCCAGTGAGGGGAAGGTCGGTGTGCAGGAACTCCGTGATATCGCCGCCCTCCTCGAAGCCCAGGGCTACGGCCCCGACCGGATCGTCATCGACCCCTCCGTCGTGCGCGGCCTCGGTTACTACACCGGCCCGGTCTTCGAGGCGGAGCTGACCTTCGAAATCCCCGACGAAAAGGGCCGTCCGCAACGCTTCGGCTCCGTCGCCGGGGGCGGGCGCTACGACGACCTCGTGACACGGTTCACCGGCCAGTCGGTGCCCGCCACCGGCGTCAGCATCGGCGTCGACCGCTTGCTGGCGGCATTGCGGGCCAAGGGCCGGCTGGGCGACACCGCCACCGGCCCCGTCATCGTCACCGTGATGGACCGCGACCGCATGTCAGACTACCAGACGATCTGTGCCGACCTGCGACGCGCCGGCATCCGGGCCGAGGTCTATCTGGGCAATCCCAGGAACTTCGGCAACCAACTCAAATACGCCGACCGGCGCGGTAGCCCCGCCGCCGTCATCCAGGGCTCCGACGAGGCGGCGCGGGGCGTCGTGCAGGTCAAGGACCTGATCCTCGGGGCCAAGCTGGCGCAGGATGCCACCGTCGAGGAGTGGAAGGAGAACCCCTCCCAGACCGAAGTGCGGATCGAGGACCTGCCCGCCTTCCTGCGGAACCTCATCGGATGATCACGCCGGCCGACAGGCAGCGCGCGGCCGATCTGCTGGAGGCGTTCCGCGCCGCGGGTGCCACGCTCGTCCAGCCGGAGATCCTGCAGCCCGCCGGCACGCTTCTCGACCTCTACGGCGAGGATATCCGCGCGCGCGCCTTCACCACCAACGACCCGATGGCCGGCGAGGTGATGCTGCGACCCGATTTCACCGTGCCCGTCGTTCAGGCGCATATGGCCAATGGTGCCGCGTCGGCCCGCTACTGCTACGCGGGCGAGGTGTTCCGCCGGCAGGAGGGCGACCCGGACCGGCCGCGCGAATACCTGCAGGTCGGATACGAGCTGTTCGGCGGCGAGGACCCCGCCGCCGCCGATGCCGAGGTGTTCGACCTGATCTCGCGCGCCTTGGCGCCCTGGTCCCCGGTGGCGGCGACGGGTGACCTGGGCATCCTGATCGCCGCGGTCGAGGGGCTGACGACCTCCGAGCGCCGGCGCGCTGCCTTGCGCCGCCATATCTGGCGTCCGGTGCGGTTCCGGCGGCTGATGGACAGGTTCGGCGGCACCGCCACCCCACTGGGCACGCGCACCGCGTTGCTATCGGCGATGGAAGGGCGCACGCCGGAGGACCTGATGGCTGCGGCCGGCACCGCCGTCGGAAAGCGCGGCGAAGGCGAGATCGCCGCGCGGATGCAGGGCCTGCGCGCCGATGCCGAGGAGCCGCCGATCGACCAGACCGAGGCCGAGGTGATCGAAACCCTGCTCGACCTCGACTGTCCGATGTCGGCGGCGATCGGACCGCTACGCGACATGGGCGTCGACTTGCCGAACCTGACGGCGGCCGCCGACCGGCTGGAAGCGCGGGCCGAGGCCCTGGCGCGGCGCGGACACGACCCCGACACCATGCCTTTCGCCCCGGCCCGCGGTCGGACGGCGATGGAATATTACGACGGTTTCGTCTTTACCCTCTCGGTGCCGGGCCGCGCGGACATCGCGCCGCTTGCGACGGGGGGCCGCTACGACGCGCTGACCGGCGTGCTGGGGGCAGGACGGGGCGTGCCTGCCGTGGGCGGGGTGATCCGTCCCGGTCTGCTGGGGGACATCGGATGATCCGCCTGGGCGTGCCGTCGAAGGGGCGGCTTATGGAAAAGACCTTCGACTGGTTCGGCCGCCACGGCCTGACCCTGCGACGGACGGGCAACGACCGCGAGTACGCGGGCGAGGTGGAGGGCGCGGACATCGCGCTCGTCCTGCTGTCGGCCGGAGAGATCCCGCGCGAACTGGCGGCGGGGCGCATCCATCTGGGCGTGACCGGCAGCGATCTGGTCCGCGAGAAGCTTGTTCGCTGGGATACGCTGGTGGAGCCCTTGGCGCGCATGGGCTTCGGTCATGCCGATCTGGTGCTGGCCGTGCCCAAGGTCTGGATCGACGTCGACACGCTGGACGACCTGGACGCAGCAGCGGCGCAGTTCCGTGCGATCCACGGCCACCGCCTGCGCATCGCCACGAAGTATCACCGCCTGGTCCGCGACTTCCTGCGCGATCACGGGGTCGCCGACTACGCGCTTGTCGACAGCCAGGGCGCGACCGAGGGAACGGTCGTCAACGAGACCGCCGAGGCCATTGCCGACATCACTTCGACCGGCGAGACGTTGCGGGCCAATCACCTCAAGACCCTGCAGGACGGGCTGATCCATGCCAGCCAGGCGACGCTGTTCCGCTCGCTCGCCGCGGACTGGGACGATGCGGCGCGGGCCGAACTGGCCGGGCTGTCGGCCAAGCTGGGCTAGAGCGCCGACCCGGCGTCCTTCTGCGCCAGGATCATCAGGTTGTTGGCCGGCATCTCGACCATCTCGACCGCGCAGCCGAGCACCGTCAGCACCGTCTCGATCATGGCCGCGTCCTTCAGCCCGATGGCCTCGTCCTGCGCCCGCAGATCCGCATCGAAGGCCCGGTCGCCGGGGCTGGACAGGATGCCGTCCCGCCGGAAGGGCCCGTAGATCGCCAAGAGGCCGCCCGGCGACATGGCGCGATGCGCCTCGTCCAGCAGGATCGCCAATTCCCCGTCCGAGATCAGATGCAGCAGGTTGACGACGAGGACCGCATCGGCCCCGGCCTCCACCGCCCATCCGGCCTGCCCGGCATCGATGTCGCCCGCCGGCATCACGTTGGGCAGCCCCCGGCAATGCGCGTCGATCGAGGCGCGCCGCGTCGGGTCGGGATCGGTGGGATGGAACGACAGGTCGGGCCGGTGCGCGGCCAGGGCGGCAATATGCTGGCCGGTGCCCGAGGCCAGTTCCAGCACGTCGCCCCGGCGGGGCAGGCGCGGCAGCAGGACGTCCAGGATCGGCCCGAGATTGCGCGCGGCCGGGGCGGCGATCAGGCGGCCGTCGCCATCCGCCTCGACCCGGGTGCCGGTCGTGATGACGCGACGGATCAACCGAAACGTCCGGGGTCGAGCGCGGCCACCGTCGCCGGGTCGAGCATCGGCGCGCGGCGCGCGACCAGGTCCGCCAGCAGGGCCGACGCGGCCGGGGCGGTCTGGAACCCGTAGCCCCCCTGCCCCGCGCACCACCAGAACCCTTCGACCGCGCCACGGCCGATCGCCAGGCAGCGGTCGGGCGTGAAGGTCCGCAAGCCGGCCCAGGTCGAGATCGGGCGCGTCACCGGCTCGGTCACCGCCTGCTGATACCGCTCCAGCCCCTCGGCCAGTGTCATGTCGTCGGCGAAGGCATCCGTCGGGTCGGTCGGTGCCTCCTCGGCCGGAGAGACGATGAGCGCGCCGGCATCGGGCTTGGCGTACCAGCTTTCACCCGCGCCCAGCATCATCGGCCAGGCCGAGACGTCGTGTCCGCCGGGCGCGCGCAATCGCGCGATCGATCGTCGCATCGGCGTCAGGCCCAGCGGCGGGATGCCGGCCAGTTCGGCCACCGCATCTGCCCAGGGACCCGCGGCATCGACGATATGGCGGGCGGTCACCTCCGCGGACCCGGCGCGCACCGACCAGCCGCCGGGGATGTGCGAAATGGCGTCGACGCGCCGCGACGTCCGCGCGGCACCGCCCTCGCGGATCGCACGCAGCCCGGCCTGGATCATCGCGTCGGTGTCCAGGTCGAACGCCTCCCGCTCCAGCGCGACGCGGGCGACCGTCGGGGCGAGGATGGGCACCATCGACCGGGCCGTGTTGGCCGAGAGTTCGTCCAGCCCCATCGCGGCCAGGTCACGCTCGAAGATCGCGTCCTCGCCGGCTAGGCCGATCAACAACAGCCCGCGCGGGGACATCCACCCCCCGGCCTCGTGCGCCGGGCGCGAGGCACGGTTCAGGGCCACAACCGGCGCCAGGCCATAGCTCTGGTCGAAAAGCGCGGCCGACCGGCCCGACGCGTGGTAGGCGAAGGCGTCCTCCGCCTCCCACAGCTCCACCGATCCCAGCGCGGCAAGCGCCGCCCCGGCCGCGATTCCGGCGATTCCGCCACCGACGATGAGAAAGTCCCGATCCACGACGGGCACAGTGTCACAGCCGGGCCCGGACCCTCAAGCGGGACGATGGCGGCCGGCGACCGGCGGCGCTCAGGCCTCCTCCAGCCGGTCGGTGGCGGGCGGCGGATCGAGCGAGAGCGCGGACAGGCGGGCGCGCAACTCGTCGTCCATCGGCAACGTGGCGGCGGCGAGCGAGGGGGCGAGCTGGTCGGCGTGGCGGGCGCTGACGATGGGCGCTGTGACGTCCGGGTGCGCGGCCACCCAGGCCACCGCCAGCGTGGCCGGGTGATGGCCCATCTCGCCGGCGAGGTCGGCCAGGCCCGCGGCGGCGCGGTGCATCCAGTCGGGGCCGTAGCGCGCGGCATAGCGCGCGTCGGTGGAGAGGCGGCCGGTGCCACCGGCGGCGTATTTCCCCGACAAAAGCCCGCCGCCCAGCGGCGAATAGGGGGCGACCGCGATCCCTTCGGATGCGGCCATCGGCAGGATCTCGACCTCGGCCTGGCGCTTCACGAGGTTGTACATCGGCTGGATCATGTCGATGCGCACCCCCATGCCGGCGGCGACCGCCTGCGCCTTCACGACCTGCCAGGCGGCGAAGTTGCTGACGGCGATATGGCGGATCGCGCCTGTGCGATGCAGCTCGGCCAGGGTTTCGATACTCTCCTCCAGCGGGGTCTCGGCGTCCCATCTGTGCAGGTAGAAGACGTCGATCACGTCGGTGCCCAACCTGCGCCGGCTGTCATCGAGGCTCGTTAATATGTTGCGGCGACCCGCGCCGCCGGCATAGGCGGCCTTGGTGGCGATCACGAGGCTGTCGCGCTCGCCCGCGGCAAACCGGCCCAAAAGCGTCTCGGAGGCGCCGTCGGTATAGACGTGAGCGGTGTCGAAAAAGGTCACCCCCGCCGCACGGCAGGCGTCGTACATGGCGCGACTGGCGGCCTCGTCGGCGGTGCCGCCGAACTGCATGCAGCCGAAGCAGAGCGCGGAGATCGGGGTGCCGTCGGGGGCGGTGAGATGGGTCATGGCCCGACCGTGGCAGGGTCGGCGGCATGTGGCAACTTGGGCGTCGCCCCGACCTGCGGCCGGGACTGACCGGACAAGGGATGTCCGGGGTTTCCGCGCCCGCCGATCCTGTGTGGGCCGTCAGGCATAGGGGCGTTCGATGCCGATGGCCTCCCCAAGCATGGCCCAGGTCGCGACTTCGAAGCGTTCGGGCCAGTCGATGCCTCGTTCGGCGGCGAGGCGCCGCGCCCGGGGCAGGTAGGCGCGGGCATAGGCGAGGTGGGCCGCGACGATCGCTTCGCGTTCGGGACGCAGCGGGGGCAGACCCGTCACCAGGGATTTCTGTTCCGCGCTCAGCAGGCGGTTCAGATGCAGGGCCCCGCCGCGATCGGGCGCGGCCGTCTCCTCGATCAGGAGGTCGACGAGCAGGGCGCGCAGGTGAAACAGGCCGGTGACGCCGTTGATGTACTCCTCGCGGCCCATGACGAGGTGGAGAAGGCCAAGGATGCGGATGAACTCCTCGAACTGGTACCGCAGCCGCGCGGGCGGGGTCCGCTGCGGCAACGCGCTTTCGGGCAGGTCGGCATGGATGCCGTCATGGTCGAAGACCGGCGCGAGGTCGGACCGGACATGCGCGCCCATCCGACCGGGCTCCTGCACGATCAGATCGATGCGTGTCCAGTCCTCCGTGATCGCGTTGATGAGGACGGGCCGGACCGTCCGGTCGCGCCAGAGGACGATCTCGCCCGTCCGCCCGACCGCATCGCGCCAAAGCGACGCGATCTCGTCCGTTGCCCCGTTCGCCGAGACGAGGACGAAATCGATGTCGCTATAGGCATCCGCCCGCCCGTTGCCGTGACTGCCGCCGAGAAAGAGCGCGCGGATGACGGGCTTGTCGGCGAGGACCGCGGCGATGATGTCGATGACGTCCGTGGCTTCCATGATGCGCCCTTACGGATCGCCGGACCTTTGCGGGAAGCGGCTTGGCGGACCCCATCCCAGTGTTCCAGATACGAAACGCCCGGCGCGGGGCCGGGCGTTCGGGCGACCGCTTGCGTGCGATCAGTTCGGGATCTCACCCTCGATCCCCTCGACGTAGAAGTCCATGCCGAGCAGTTCGCCATCCTCGGCGACCTCGCCCTCCTCCAGCCAGGCGGAGCCGTCCTGCTTGCTAATGGGGCCGGTGAACGGATGGTAGTCGCCCGACTTGATGTCGGCGATCATCTGCTCGGCCTCGGCCTTCACTTCGGCGGGCACCGCGTCGGTGATCTCGCCGATGACGACCTCGCCCTCGGCCATGCCGCCCCAAGACGCCTGCTGTTCCCAGGTGCCGTCGATCACCGCCTGCACCCGGTCGATGTAGTAGGGCGACCATTCATCGATGATCGACGCGACCCGCGGGGTCGGCTTGAACTGCGCCATGTCCGAGGCCTGGCCGAAGGTGAAGACCCGTCCACCATTCTCGTTCGCCTCCTGCGCGGCAGCCTGCGGCGCGGTGGAATCGGTGTGCTGCAGGATGATGTCGACGCCCTGGTCGATCATCGCGCGCGCGGCATCGGCCTCCTTGGCGGGGTCGAACCAGGTATAGGCCCAGGTCACGACCATCTCGACATCCGGGTTCACCTTGCTGGCATGCAGATAGGTCGAGTTGATGCCCTGGATCACTTCGGGGATCGGGAAGGACGCGATATAGCCGATCTTGTTCGTCTCCGTCAGGTGCCCGGCAATCGTACCCAGCACGGCACGGCCTTCGTAGAAGCGGGCGTCATAGGTCGACACGTTGGGATGTTCGCGCTTGAAGCCGGTGGCGTGCTCGAACTTCACGTCCGGGAACTTGGCCGCGACGGCGTTGGTCGGATCCATGTAGCCGAAGGACGTCGTGAAGATGATGTCCGCCCCGCCCAGTGCCATCTGGGTGATCGCGCGCTCGGCATCGGCGCCCTCGGGGACCGATTCCTGGAACACGGTCTCGACCTTGTCGCCGAAATGCTCCTCGACGGCGAGGCGACCCTGATCGTGCTGATAGGTCCAGCCGCCATCGCCGATCGGGCCGACATAGATGAAGCCGACCTTGACGGGGTCATGCCCGTCGGCGGCGACCGGAACGGCCAGGCCGAGCGACAGGACGCCGGCCAGCAATGTGGTGAATTTCATGTGGTTCTCCCCTGTGGTGACCCGCCCCTCAGGTGGAGGCGTGGAACGGTTTGGCCAGATCGGCGGGCGCGTCGCCGCCGCGTCCGGCGCGGATGGATATGAGCACGAGCACGAGGATCGTGACAAGGTAGGGCGCCGCCGACAGAAGCTCCACCGGAACCCGTGCGCCGGCCGTCTGCAGGTTGAGCTGCAACACGGTAATGCCGCCGAAAAGATAGGCACCGATCAGAACGCGCCCCGCCCGCCAGGATGCGAAGACGACGATGGCGAGCGCGATCCATCCGGCGCCGGCGGTCATCCCCTCGGTCCATTGCGGCACGCGCACGAGCGAAAGATAGGCACCGCCCAGCCCCGCGCAGGCGCCGCCGAAGGCGATCGCCGCCATCCGCACCCGCCGCACGTGGTAGCCCAGCGCGTGGGCGGCGTCGTGGCTCTCACCCACCGCGCGCAGGATCAGACCCGCGCGAGTGTAGCGCAGGAAGGCCCAGACCGCCGCGACCAGGGCGAGCGACAGATAGACGATGGGATCGTGCCCGAAGAGCACGCGACCGACGAAGGGCAGGTCCGACAGCCATCCCATGTCGACCCGGCCGAGGCTGTTGGCCTTGATCCCCACATAACCCTGTCCCAGCAGCGCCGAGAGCCCCAGCCCGAACAGCGTCAGCGCCAGCCCCGTCGCCACCTGGTTCGACAGCAGTATCTGCGTCAGGAACCCGAACAGGAGCGCCATCAGCGCGCCGCCCAGGGCCGCCATCAGGAAGCCGAACCAGGGCGACCCGGTCTCGACCGCCGCGATGAAGCCGAAGACGGCGCCCATGATCATCATCCCCTCGACGCCCAGGTTCAGGACGCCCGATTTCTCGACCACCATCTCGCCCAGCGCGGCCAGCAGGATCGGTGTCGCGGCCACCATCAGCGACGCGATGAGGAGGGTGGGGGAGATGGCGGACAGGTCCATTCAGACACCCGATTTCGAAAGAAGGATGACGAGAACGCCGAGCAGCCCGAGAGTTGCCCCGGTGCACATGGGGCCGAGCCAGTATCGTCCCGTGGCGATATCGAGGGTCCAGCCGATCGCGAGACCTGCGAGCGCGGCGCACAGCACGAACGGCAGATGGACGGCCAGGACCACGAGGAGGAGCGGAAACAGGATCAGGGCCGCACCGGCAAACAGTGCCGTCGTGATCCCGACGGCGACCCGACGCCGCGTCATTCCGTTGGCGGTCGCGCCGGTCATGCCATCCCCCTTCGCCCGATCCGCACGCGGAAGTTCGTCAGCACGTCCACCGCCAGCAGGAAAAACAAGAGCATCCCCTGGAACGCGCTGATCGCGGCGATGGGCAGGCCCAGATTGGCCGACGCCGCCTCGCCGCCGACATAGGTCAGCGCCATCAGGAGGCCGGCGGCGACGATGCCGAGCGGATTGAGCCGTCCGAGGAAGGCCACGATGATCGCCGTAAAGCCGTATCCGCTGGCGAAGTCGATGCTGATCTGGCCGGCCGGACCGGTCACCTCGAAGAGGCCCGCAAGGCCCGCGAGCGCGCCCGACAGGCCAAGGCAGAAGATCACCAGCCGCGCGGGCGCGACGCCCGCGAAGCGCGCCGCG
Source organism: Jannaschia sp. S6380 (assembly GCF_023015695.1). NCBI lineage: Bacteria > Pseudomonadati > Pseudomonadota > Alphaproteobacteria > Rhodobacterales > Roseobacteraceae > Jannaschia > Jannaschia sp. S6380. The sequence continues at coordinate 475,185 of NZ_JALKAS010000002.1, read as the reverse complement.
CGGGGGGCCGCGCCGGTCAGGCGGATCTGGAAGCCCATCAGGTGCCGCGTCAGCAGGACATGCGCGAAGATCACCGCGATCACGGCGGCGACCACCCCCCAGTGCATGCCCGTGCCCGCGATCAGTTCAGGATTCGCGGATGCCGCCCATTGCGACAGGTTGCGCGATCCGGGAAAGCCCACGGCGTCGGGATTGCGCAGCCAGCCCACGGCGGCCGAGGCCAGCAGGTTCTCGGCCACGTAGACCAGCATCAGCGACACCAGGATCTCGTTCGTGCCCAGCGTCACCCGCAGCACCGCCGGGATCATCGCCCAGAGGAACCCGCCCAGCGCGCCGCAGACCACCATCAGCGGAAAGATCAGCCACGTTTCCGACGGATAGAACGCCAGCCCCGCCGCCGCCCCCGCGATGGCGCCGACGATGTACTGCCCCTCGGCCCCGATGTTCCAGATGCCGGCCCGGAAGCCCAGCGCCAGCCCCACCGCGATCAGGATCAGCGGCGCGGCCTTCACCAGAAGCTGGCCGCGGAAATACCACGCGAACTCGCCCAGGATCGGATCCCAGAAGATCGTGCGGATCGCCTCGAACGGGTCCTTGCCCAGTGCCGCGAACATCAGACCGCCCGCCACCATGGTCAACGCCACGGCCAGCAGCGGCGATGCGGCGGCCCAATGGCGGGACGGCGTCGGGCGGCGCTCCAGCGCGATCATGTCCGATCCTCAGACATGGGCGGCCTCCATCCCGTGGGCCCCGCCCAGCATCAGGCCGATCCGCTCCATCGTCAGGTCCGCGGTCGCGACCGCTTCGCCCAGGCGGCCCTCGTTCAGGGCGGCGAAGCGGTCCGATATCTCCAGAAGTTCGTCGAGGTCTTGGCTGATGACGATCACGCCCGCCCCTCCGGCGGCAAGATCCAGCAGCGCCTGCCGGATCGCCCCGGCGGCGGCGGCGTCCACACCCCAGGTCGGCTGGTTGACGACCAGCACGCCGGGGTCCTGCAGGACCTCGCGCCCGATGACGAATTTCTGCAGGTTGCCGCCCGACAGCGCGCGCGCCGCCACATGGGCGCCGGGCGTGCGCACGTCGAAGCGGTCGATGATGCGGTCGGCGAAGCCCCTTGCGCGCGACCAGTCGAGGAAACCGCGCCGCAGCATCTGCTGCCGCGCCGCGCCGGTCAGCGCGGCGTTCTCGGTCAGGGTCATGTCGGGGGCGGCGGCATGACCCAGCCGTTCCTCGGGTGCGGTCAGCAGGCCCGCGCGGCGGCGGGCCGTGGGACGCAGACGCGAGACGTCCCGCCCCGATAGCGAGACGGTCCCCGGCCGGGAGACGGCCTCGCCCGAAAGCGCGGCCAACAGCTCGTCCTGGCCGTTGCCGGCAACGCCGCCGATGCCCAGCACCTCGCCCGCGCGAAGCCGAAGCGACACGTTGCGCAGGGGGGTCCCGAATTGCGACGCGGGCGGCAGCGACAGGCCCGAAACCTCCAGCACGGTGTCGCCGGCGGCATGGGCGCGGGCCTTGGGCGCGGTCAGCTTGGCGCCGACCATCCGTTCGGCCAGTTCCGCCGCCGAGGCGGCGCGCGGGTCGCATTCACCGACCACGCGCCCACCGCGCAGGATCGTCGCCGCGTCGCAGAGCGCGCGGATCTCCTCCAGCTTGTGCGAGATATAGAGGATCGAGGTCCCCTCGGCGGCCAGCTTGCGCAGGGTCGCGAACAGGATCTCGACCTCCTGCGGGGTCAGGACGCTGGTCGGCTCGTCCATGATCAGAAGGCGCGGATCCTGAAGAAGGCAGCGCACGATTTCCACCCGCTGGCGCTCCCCCGCCGAAAGGTCACCGACCCGGCGCCCGGGGTCGAGCGGCAGGCCGTAGGCCTCGGACACCTCGCGGATGCGGCGGCTCAGGTCGCGCAGACGCGGCGGATCCTCCATGCCGAGCGCAACATTCTCGGCCACGGACAGCGCCTCGAACAGGCTGAAATGCTGGAACACCATGGCGACGCCCGCCGCCCGCGCCGCGCGCGGCTCCTCGGGCGCATAGGGCGCCCCATTCAGGCGCATGGTGCCCGCGTCGGGCCGGACCAGACCGTAGATCGTCTTGACCAGCGTCGATTTGCCGGCCCCGTTCTCGCCCAACAGGGCATGGACGCCGCCGCGCGCCACCGAGAAGGACACCGCGTCGTTCGCGACCACGCCTGGATAGGCCTTGGTCAGACCTTCAAGCTCGAGCAAGGCGCTCATGGGCGGGACGAAAAGCGGTTTTGCATCTGCGGCGACAGTAGCCACGACGCGACGCCGACGGCAATGGCCTGCGGGTGCTTGCCCAGGGCCGGGTCGCCGATCGGGCAGGTGATCTGGTCGATCGCGGTGGCGTCATGACCCAGCGCGGCCAGCCGCGACCGGAACCGCGCCCATTTGGTCGCGGACCCGATCAGGCCGCAGCAGCCGAAACCCCGCGTCAGGGCAGCATGGCAGAGGGCCAGATCGATGGAATGGCTGTAAGTCAGGATCAGGTGTTCCGCATGAAGCGGGGCGTGGCGCATCGCCTGCGGCATGTCGGCACTGGCTAGAAGCGTGGCGCCCGCCCATGCATCGGGCAGCCGCGCAGGCTCGTCCACCATGGTGACGGTGAAATCCGGCAGCGGCTCCAGCACACCGGCCAGCGCGCGTCCGACATGTCCCGCGCCCCAGATCCAGACGGCCCGCCCCGGTCGGGCGACCTCCTCGCGGATCCGACCGTCCTGCGCGAACGGCCCCTCCGCCCCTTCGATCCACCGGACCCAGGGAAGGCCCGGCACCGCGTCCAGCCGCTCGATCGCCAGTGTCACGGCGCCGCCGCAACACTGGCCCAGCGACGGCCCCAGCGACATCCGCTCCACGCGCGGCGCGCCGGCTTCCAGCACCGCGCGCGCCAGCGCCAGCGCGCGCCATTCCAGCGCGCCACCGCCAATGGTGCCGTCGAAGCCGTCCGCCCAGACCAGCATCTCGGTGCCCGCTTCGCGCGGCGCCGATCCCCGCGCCTCTATCACGACGACGCGCGCCACCGCGCCATGCGCGTCGAGCGCCCGTTCCAGCCGCGCGACGTCGAGGCTCATGAGGCGGCGCGCACCGTGGTCAGCACCCGTTCCGCCGTCGCCGGCGCGTCGAGGTCGGGATAGGCCGTGCCACAGGCCGCGACCGCGTCCGACAGGGCCAGGAAGACGCTGATCCCGTGCATCAAGGGCGGCTCGCCCACCGCCTTGGAGCGATAGATCGTGTCCTCCCGGTTCTCACCCTCCCAGAGCGCGACCTCGAACACCTCCGGCATGTCGGACGCGCAGGGAATCTTGTAGGTCGACGGCGCATGCGTCCGCAGACGACCCTTGCCGTCCCAGACCAGCTCCTCGGTCGTCAGCCAGCCCGCGCCCTGTGCGAACCCGCCCTCGATCTGGCCGATGTCGAGCGCGGGGTTCAGCGAGGCGCCGGCGTCGTGCAGGATATCGGTACGCAGGATACGGTTCTCGCCCGTCAGCGTGTCGATGACCACCTCGGAACAGGCGGCACCATAGGCGAAGTAGTAGAACGGCCGCCCCTGTCCTGCCTCACGATCCCAGCTGATCTCGGGCGTGGCGTAGAAGCCGGTCGCCGAAAGCGGGACACGGGCGGCATAGGCCATCGCGGCGGCTCGCTCGAACGGGTACTCGGCGCCGCCGACGCGGACCATGTCGTCCGCGAAGACGACGGCATCGGCGGGCGCCTGGTGTTCGGCGGCGAGATGCGCGGCGATCCGGGTGCGTAACGTGTCGCAGGCGGCGCGGACGGCCATCCCGTTCAGGTCCGCCCCCGAACTGGCCGCCGTGGCCGAGGTGTTGGGCACCTTGCCCGTATCGGTCGCCGTCACCTTGACCCGCGCGATGTCGCAACCGAAGCGGTCCGCTGCGACCTGGCGCACTTTGGAATGCAGGCCCTGCCCCATCTCGGTGCCGCCATGGTTCAGGTGGATCGATCCGTCGGCATAGACATGCACCAGCGCGCCCGCCTGGTTCAAATGCGTCAGCGTGAAGGAGATGCCGAACTTGACCGGTGTCAGCGCGATCCCGCGCTTAAGCACGTCGTTGGCGGCATTCCATTCGGCCACCCGCGCCCGCCGCGCGTCGTAGTCGCAGCTTTCGGCCAGGCGTTCGGTCAACGCGTTGAGGCAGAAGTCCGTCACCGCCTGCCCGTAATGCGTCCGCCCGTTCCTCTGGCCGGAAATACCTCGGGGCGCGCGAGGGGCTGGCCCCTCGCCCCCGTCCGCATCGGCATAGAAGTTGCGCCGCCGCACGTCCAGCGGATCGCGCCCGACGGCATGGGCGACGTGGTCCATCACCCGCTCGATCCCCAGCATCCCCTGCGGCCCGCCGAAACCGCGGAAGGCGGTCGCGGACTGGGTGTTGGTTCGCAGCCGCCAGCTTTCGATCGACATGGCGGGGATGTCGTAGGCGTTGTCGGCATGCAGCATCGCCCGGTCGGCCACCGGCAGGGACAGGTCCTGCGACCAGCCGCAGCGCGTCCAGTGGCGGAAGCGCACCGCCAGCACGCGCCCGTCGTCGTCATGCCCGACCTCATAAGCGATGCGGAAGTCGTGGCGCTTGCCGGTCACGACGAAATCGTCGTCGCGATCGTAGCGCATCCGACAGGCCCTCCCGGTGTGCCGCGCGGCGACGGCGCAGGCGACGGCGAGGTGGTTGCCCTGGCTTTCCTTGCCGCCGAACCCCCCGCCCATGCGGCGCACCTCGGACCGGACGGCATGCATCGGCACGCCCAGTGCGTCGGCCACCTTGTGCTGGATCTCCGTCGGGTGCTGGGTGGAGGTCAGGACGTGCATCTCGCCCGCCTCTGACGGGATCGCCAGCGCGGCCTGCCCTTCGAGGTAGAAATGCTCCTGCCCGCCGATCTCGATCTGGCCCGACAGGCGGCAGGGCGCACCATCCAGCGCGGCGACGACATCGCCATCCGTCCAGACGCGGGGGCCACCGTCGAACCAGCTCTCGGCGGCCAACGCATCTTCGATGGTCAGGATGGCCGGCGCATCGGTCACGCGTGCCTCGTGCAGGCGGGCAGCGCGGCGGGCGTTCAGGTGGCTGTCGGCCACGACCAGATAGAGCGGCTGGCCCGCATAGTGGATGTCGCCCGTGCACAGCAATGGCTCATCCCCCAGCGAGGGCGAGCAATCGGGGACCGGGTCCAGATCGTCGGCGGTCAGCACCGCGACGACGCCGGGCGCGGCGCGGACAGCGTCGAGCGCCAGCCCGTCGAGCGTGCCGCGGGCCGTCTCGGCCAGGCCGAAGGCCAGATGCAGGCAGCCGGCGGGGGCGGGGATGTCGTCGGTATAGCGCGCGGTGCCGGTGACGTGCAGGCGCGCGGATTCGTGCGGCAGGGGTTTGGCGACGCTCATGGGCGGACCTCCAGCACCGATGGGCTGTCGTGGCTCAGGCGCCGCAGCATCCCCTGCGCCGCCGCCAGGCGATATCCGGCCGAGGCGCGCATGTCCGAGAGCGGGGTGAAATCCTCCGCCAGCGCGGCCGCCGCGCGGGCCAGCGCGTCCGGGTCGAGGGGGTGCCCATCCAGCGCGGCCTCGGCCGCCGTCGCGCGCCTGGGAACGCCGGCCATGCCGCCGAATGCGAGGCGCGGGCGACGGATGATGCAGTCGGAGACGGGCAGGTTGAACGCCCCGCACACCGCCGAGATGTCCTGATCGAAGCGTTTGGACAGCTTGTGGCAGGTCAGGCTGTCGATCTGACGCGGGATGGTGATCCGTTCCACGAACTCGCCCGGTCGCCGGTCCTGCCGGCCGTAGTCGAGGAAGAACGCCTCCAGCGGCATCGACCGCCGGTCGTCGCCGCGCCGCAGATGCAGAACCGCGCCCAACGCGATGAGCGGGGGCGGGCTGTCGCCGATCGGTGAGCCGTTGGCGATGTTGCCGCCGATCGTGGCCGCGTTGCGGACCTGCACGCTGCCGTAGCGGCGCAGTAGTTCGGCGAAGGAGGGGTGCAGAGGGGCAATGGCGTGGCGCAAGGTCTCCATGTCGCACATGGCGCCGATCTCGACCGCGTCGTCGGTTGCGGCAACGCCCCGCAGGTCGTCGCATCCGGCGAGGAACGCCACCTGGCCCAGCGGGCGGAACTGCTTCGTCACCCAGAGACCGACATCCGTGGCCCCCGCGATCAGCGTGGCGTCGGGGTGATCGAGATACCAGTCCGCGAGCTCGTCAGCCGAGCGCGGGTAGAAGGCCCCGTCCCCCCGGATCGCGGCCGGGGACGCGACGTCGCGCATGTGGTCCGGGACCGGCTGTCGGGCCGCATCGCGCGCGGCCGACAGGATCGGGGCATAGCCGGTACAGCGGCACAGGTTGCCCGCGACCTGGTCGGCATGATCGGTCGCTCCGCGCGCATGGGCGGCGGCCAGCGTGGTCACGAAGCCCGGCGTGCAGAAGCCGCATTGCGACCCGTGCCGATCGACCATTGCCTGCTGGACGGGGTGCAGCGCGCCGTCGGGGCCCGTCACCCCTTCGACCGTGCGCACGGCGCGACCGGCGAGTTGCGGCAGGAACAGGATGCAGGCGTTGAAGGCCCGGGCCACGCCGTCGGCGCCGGTGACGATCACCGAGCAAGCGCCGCAATCGCCCTCGTTGCAGCCCTCCTTGGTGCCGGTCAGGCCGCGATCCTCGCGCAGCCAGTCCAGCAGCGTCCGGGTCGGGTCGTCGGTCGTGGCGACCGCGTCCTCGCCGTTCAGGCGAAAGGGGATCTCCATTTCGGTCATCCGCCGCGTTACCGGGTTTCGGTCTGCCGCGCGCCTTCGATGCGGCGTAGAAGGCGCGGAACGCAGGAAACCCGGCCTCACCGTAATTTGCAAGGCCGGCGGGTTGATCGCGCCCCTTCCCCGTGGTCAGCCTTGCCGATGGCAATCGCGAAGCTGGTCCACGACGTGACCGAACATCTTCGGGTCTATCTTCTGTCGGGCACGCTGGTCGCGGTCGGCATCGACGTGGCCACCAATGTCACCGGGTCGATGGGCGGCGGCATGTCGGGGGCGATGGCCGCGGTCCCGATGCAGATGGACAAGCTGTCGATCGCCACGCCGTTCGCCCTACTGGTCCAGGGGATCGGCCTGACTATCCTGGCGATCGGCGCGGCGCTTTACGCGGGCAACATGTGGTGTGGCTATGCGGCGCTGCGCAACCTGCGGTTCCGGTTCCGGGAGCGGGGGCCCGTGCTCATGGCCTGCGGCTGGAGCCTGGCCTTCCTCTATGTCCTGGCCAGCGTCATGATCGGGATCGCGGTGAACGCCGTCTATCTGGCCCTGGTGAACTGACGCGCGGTCCGGACCCCGCATCCGGTCTTTCGGCACCGGGCGGCGGGGGCTAGACATCGGGTATGACCGCGCCCCGATTCCTGCATCTTCGCCTTCACACCGAATACTCGCTGCTGGAAGGGGCCGTGCGCCTGAAAGGGTTGCCCGATCTGGTGGCGCGCCACGACATGCCCGCCGTCGCGGTCACCGACACCAACAACATGTTTGCCGCGCTCGAGGCGGCGACGGCGCTGGCCGGGCGCGGCATCCAGCCGATCATGGGCTGCCAGATCGACGTGATGCACGACCCCGCCGCCCCGGGCGAGAAGCCGCGCCGCCCCGCCCCGATCGTCCTGCTGGCCCAGGACGAGGTCGGGTACGAGAACCTGATGAAGCTGAACTCCTGCCTCTACCTCGCGCGGCCCGAGATGGTGCCCCAGGTGACGCTGGAGGAGCTGGACGCCCATGCCGGCGGCCTGATCTGCCTGACCGGCGGGCCCGACGGCGCGGTCGGGCGGCTGGTGGCCGACGGGCAGGAGGCCAAGGCGGAGGCGGTGCTGGACCGTCTGGCCGCGAGTTTCGGCGACCGTCTCTATGTCGAGCTGCAGCGCCAGCGCGCGCCCGAGCCGACCGAGCGGTTCATGGTCGAGGCCGCCTATGCCAAGGACCTGCCGCTGGTGGCGACGAATGACGTCTATTTCGCCGAGGCGTCGATGCACGAAGCGCATGACGCGTTCCTCTGCGTGGCCGAGGGGGCCTATGTCGACCAGCAGGCGCCCCGCCGCCGGGTGACGCCCCGGCACCATTTCGCGTCGCAGTCCGAGATGGCCGCCCTCTTCGCCGACCTGCCCGAGGCGCTGGAGAACACCGTCGAGATCGCGCGGCGCTGTTCGTTCAAGGCCTATGGCCGCGACCCCATCCTGCCCAAGTTCGCCGAGGACGAGATCGAGGAGCTGCGCCGTCAGGCCCGTGCCGGGCTGGAGGCAAGGCTGGCCGTCATCCCGCATGCGGCCCCCGTCGCCGAATACGAGGCGCGGCTCGACTACGAGTTGGGCGTGATCGAGGGGATGGGCTTTCCCGGCTACTTCCTGATCGTCGCCGACTTCATCAAATGGGCCAAGGACCAGGACATCCCCGTCGGTCCCGGTCGGGGGTCCGGCGCGGGGTCGCTGGTGGCCTACGCCCTGACGATCACCGACCTGGACCCGCTGCGCTATGGGTTGCTGTTCGAGCGGTTCCTGAACCCCGAGCGCGTCTCGATGCCGGATTTCGACATCGACTTCTGCATGGATCGCCGCGAGGAGGTGATCGCCTACGTGCAGCGCAAATACGGCCGTGACCGGGTGGGCCAGATCATCACCTTCGGCGCGCTTCTGTCCAAGGCGGCCGTGCGCGACGTAGGGCGGGTGCTGGGCATGCCCTACGGGCAATGCGACCAGATCTCCAAGATGATTCCGGTGGAGGGGGTCAAGCCCGTCAGCATCACCAAGGCCCTGGCCGACGAGCCGCGCCTGCGCGAGGCCGCGCGCGAGAGCGAGCAGGACCGCCGCGACGGGCGCACGAACCCCGTGAAGCGCCTGCTCGACTATGCCGAGAAGCTGGAGGGGCTCCTACGCAACGCCTCGACCCACGCGGCGGGCGTGGTGATCGGGGACCGGCCGCTGGACGCGCTGGTCCCGCTCTACAAGGATCCGCGGTCGGACATGCCGGCCACGCAGTTCAACATGAAATGGGTCGAGAAGGCGGGGCTGGTGAAGTTCGACTTCCTGGGCCTGAAGACCCTGACCCAGGTGCAGAACGCGGTCGAGCTGATCCGCGCGCAGGGCCGCGACATCCACGTCGCCGCCGACGGGCGACACCTCTATCGGCCGACCGAGGGGACCGAGAACGACATCAACGCCATCCCGCTCGACGACGCGGCGGCCTATGCGCTCTATTCGGCGGCGCGCACGGTGGCGGTGTTCCAGGTGGAATCGACGGGCATGATGGACGCGCTGCGGCGCATGAAACCCACCTGCATCGAGGATATCGTGGCGCTGGTCGCGCTCTACCGGCCCGGCCCGATGGAGAACATCCCGAAATATTGCGAGGTCAAGAACGGGCTGTCGAAGCGCGACAAGCTGCATCCCTCGATCGACCACATCCTGGACGAGACGCAGGGCATCATCGTCTATCAGGAACAGGTGATGCAGATCGCGCAGGAGATGGCGGGCTACTCCTTGGGTGGTGCCGACCTGCTGCGCCGTGCGATGGGCAAGAAGATCCAGGCCGAGATGGACGCCCAGCGGCCCCTGTTCCTGGAAGGCGCCGCCAAGAACGGCGTGTCGAAGGACAAGGCGATGGAGGTCTGGAACCTTCTCGACAAGTTCGCGAATTACGGCTTCAACAAGTCCCACGCCGCCGCCTATGCCGTCGTCAGCTACCAGACGGCCTGGCTCAAGGCCAACCACCCGGTCGAGTTCATGGCCGGGATCATGAATTCCGACATCCATCTGACCGACAAGCTCGCCGTCTATGCCGAGGAGGTCCGCAAATCCGCCGATCGGGGCGGCCTGGGGTTGGAAATCGTGCCGCCCTGCGTCAACCGCTCGGCCGCGCGGTTCACGGTGGCCGACGGCAAGCTGGTCTATGGCCTGGGCGCGCTCAAGAATGTCGGGATCGAAGCGATGGCCCTCGTGGTCGAGGGGCGCGGCGATGCGCCGTTCGCGACGCTCTACGACTTCGCCCGGCGCGTCGACCTGAAGCGCGTCGGCAAGCGCCCGCTGGAAATGCTGGTGCGCGCCGGCGCGCTCGACCAGCTCGACGCGAACCGGGCGCGTGTGCTCGACGCGCTCGACGCGCTGGTGGGCTACTCCGCCGCCATCCACGCGCAGCGCGCCTCCAACCAGGTCAGCCTGTTCGGCGAGGCCGGCGAAGACCTGCCCGAACCCCGCCTGCCCTTCCGCGAGGACTGGTTGCCCGCCGAACGACTGGGCGAGGAGTTCAAGGCGATCGGCTTCTACCTGTCCGGGCACCCGCTCGACGATTACATGCCGGCGCTGAGGCGGCAGAAGGTCCTGACGCTGGCCGATGTCCAGACCCAGACCCTGAACGGACCGATGGTCGCCAAGATGGCCGGCATTGTCTCGTCGCGGCAGGAACGGAAATCGGCGCGCGGCAATCGCTTCGCCTTCGTGCAGGTCTCCGACCCGACGGGCGCCTACGAGACGATGGTGTTCTCGGACACGCTGGACGCCAGTCGCGATCATCTGGAGGCCGGCTGCCGCGTCATCCTGCAGGTCGAGGCCACGCAGGAGGCCGACCAACTCAAGCTGCTGGCGCGGGCCGTCACCCCCATGGACGACGCGGTGGAGGCCGCCCCCCAGATCGGACTGCGGATCTTCGTCGAAGGGGCCGGCGCCGTCGCCCCGCTCCGCGGTCTGCTGGACCGGCTGTCGGGCGAAAGCGGCGCGCGGGGCCGTGGCCCGATGCACCTGTGCCTGCTGGGCGACGACCTGCCCGGCGAGGTGGAATTGCGCCTGCCCGACCTCTACCCCGTCAACCCGCAGGTGAAGGGCGCGCTGCGCTCCCTTCCCGGCGTGGCGATGGTTGAGGAGGTATGACGTCCCGCCGGCGGTGCGCCTGAGCGGTGCCCGCGGTCTTCATCCAGAATCCGACGTCGATCTATGACGACGTCTACGGGCAGCACTATCACTTCCCGAAGATGTATCGCGGCACGGTCGAGCGTTGCCTCGGGGATTGGGTCGTCTTCTACGAAGGAAAACGGGGGTCCTTCGGGTACACCCATGTCCAGAAGGTCGTTGGCATACGTCCCGACCCCGAACGGGCGGGACACTTCTACGCCGATCTCGATTCCGCCTCCGCGCTGGATTTCGAACGGCTGGTTCCCCGGACCCGCCTCGACGGATCGCGATACGAATCCACGCTGGCCCCCGTTGCGGGAAACAACATGCTGGCCGTCCGCGCCCTGTCCAAGAGCGATTTCGCCGCCATCGTGAACGAAGGATTGCGCGAGGTGCCAGATAGCGACGCCCATCCGCGAACGGGGCCGCTGTACGAGATGGCCGAGGGTCCGGCACCCTTCGCCATCGACCGCCGGCAGGTCCTGACCAGCCGTCCGGCCCGCGAGGCGAGTTTCGCGCGGACGGTCAAGCGCGCCTATGGCGGGCGCTGCGCGATATCGGGGCTGACGCTGCGCAACGGGGGCGGCCGGTCCGAGGTGCAGGCTGCACATATCAGGCCGGTCAAGGACGGCGGGCCCGATGTCGTGCGCAACGGTCTGGCGCTGTCGGGGACACTCCACTGGATGTTCGATCGCGGCTTGATCTCGGTCGCCGAGGATCATTCCGTGCTGATTTCACACAACAAGGTCGACATGGCGACCGTCGCGCGGTTGATCCATCCGAAACACGCGCTGATCCCCCCGGCCGATCCGCGTCATTGGCCGCATCCGGATTTCCTCCGCTACCACCGAGAGGAGGTTTTCGGCCGCGCGTGACTGGGGCGAGTTTGGCGGCGATGCGGCGGGGTCGTGGCGGGAAATCCTCACCGGGGCCGGGACGTTGCAGATTTGTCAGCCGGGTGCCCGCCGGCGCGGAATGCCATCTGGACCGGGCGGATGAAACATAGAATTGTCGCGCCGAGGTGCGTTCCGCACCGAACCTGCATCCAGCGCGCCCCGACTGCCCCCGCGCAGCACGCCCCCCGGAGATCGACATGCCCGTCGTGAACAGTTTCGACTCGATCCTCGCGATGAACGAGGACCCGGCGTTCCGTTGGAACGCGAACCAGCCCCTCCAGACCCCGGTGATCGTCACCTACCGATTCCCGCAGGGCAACGAGCTGCCGCCGCTCTGGATGACGTTCTACAATGGAAGCTTCGTCAGCGGGTTTTCCGCGATCGAGCGGGAACAGTTCCGCGAGGCCGCCGCCGAGTTCGAGCGTGAAACCGGCGTCCGCTTCGTGGAGGTCGAGGGCGACGCGATGATCGACGCCTACAACGTCGCCGAGCTGGGCACCGAGCCGGGGCTGGACGACATCGCGGGCTATGCCAACTATCCCTATGTCGAAGGTGACACGACCTATCACGGCGACCTGGTTATGAACGTGCCCGACGTCTCCGAATGGCGGAAGGGCGGCGAAGGGTTCGTCATCCTGCTGCACGAGCTGGGCCACTCCATGGGCCTGCAGCACACGTTCGAGGGCCCGTATTTCCTGAGCTATCACCTGGACAACCACGACAGCACGGTCATGACGTACAACTGGTACCACGCGCCGGTCCCGGGCGGGTTGCAGCCGCTGGACGTGGCCGCGCTGAACCATCTCTACGGCGGATCGGTCCTGGATCAGGACTGGACCGTCCGCTGGTCGTCGTCGAAGGACCGGGTCGAGGTGCTGGGCGGATCGGGCGACGACGCGCTGATCGCGCCCACCGGCGCCTCGCGCATCAACGGCGCGGCGGGGGACGACACGCTCTGGGGGCGCGAGGACGACAACCTGCTGATCGGCGGCGATGGCGCGGATATCGTCCACGGCGAGGATGGGCGCGACACGCTGTTCGGGTCCGACGGGCGCGACGCGACCTATGGCGGTGACGGCGACGACCGGCTCTATGGCGGATCACAAGCCGATCGGCTGGGCGGCGGCACCGGGTCCGACCGCATCGACGGCGGCGGCGGAAGCGACCGTATCAACGGCGGTGACGGCCACGACTGGATCGCCGGCCGCGACGGGCGCGAGCGCGTCTGGGGTGGAGAAGGGAACGACGTGATCCTGGGCCATGACGGCAGCGACAGGCTGTCGGGCGAGGGCGGCCATGACGAGATCCGGGGCGGCAAGGGCCACGACGAACTCTCCGGCGGCGCATGGGCCGACATGCTCTATGGCGACGCGGGCAACGACACGCTGGGCGGCGGGTCGAGCGGGGACGAGCTGCGCGGCGGCAAGGGCTCGGACCGCCTCTCCGGCGGCGCGGGCGACGATCTGCTGATGGGCCAGAAGGGTGACGACCGGCTGGACGGCGACGGCGGAAACGACACGCTGACCGGTGGCGGGGGCGCGGATGTGTTCGTCTTCTCTGGCGGCGACGACCTGATCACCGACTGGGTCGATGGCGAGGCGATCCGGCTGAACCGCGACGCGCTGGGCCTGGACGGGGTCACGCGGCTGGACGTGCGCCAGGCGGCCGAGGTCCAGGGGACGACCGCCATCTTCGACCTGGGCGGCGGGCACGCGTTGACAATCGACCTGGTCGAGAACGGCGCGACGGGCATCAACCGCATCATCGACGACGTGATCCTGTTCTAGCCATGGCCGTCGACGCCGGGCGCTTCCTGTCGGACCTGCATGCGCTTCGCGCGATCGGGGCGCGCGGGCCGGGCGTCGTCCGCCGTGCCTTCGATGCCGACGACATCCGCGCGCGCCACTGGCTGGCCGAGCGCTTCGCCGAAGCCGGCCTGACCCCGCGGATCGATCCGGCCGGCAATGTCTGGGGCCTGCGCGGCCGCCTGCTGATGGGCAGCCACACCGACACGCAGCCCGAGGGCGGATGGCTGGACGGCGCGCTGGGCGTGATCGCCGCGCTGGAAGTCGCGCGCGGCAACCCCGACATCTCGGTCGTCAGCTTTCAGGACGAGGAGGGCCGCTTCGGCGCGACCACCGGGTCGGAGATCTGGAGCGGAGCGCTGTCCCTTCCGGCGGCCGACGATCTGCGGGACCTGTCGGGCCTCCGCTTCGGCGAGGCGCGCTTGGCCCTGCCCGCGACCGACGACTTTCCCGATCCGGCGGCGTTCGACGCCTATCTGGAACATCACATCGAACAGGGTCCCGTGCTGGACGCGGCCGGCGAGGTCGCGGGCATCGTCACCGCCATCGTCGGCCTGCGCCAGATCACGGTGACCCTGACCGGCCGCCAGAACCACGCCGGCACCACGCCGATGGCGCAGCGGGCCGATGCTTTCCGTGGACTGGCCGCGGCCGACCGCGCGATCGGCAACGCGCTCGCCCCGCTCGTCACGCCCGACACGGTTTGGACGATCGGTCACATCACACTCCATCCCAACGCGCCCTCGGCCGTGCCGGGGCGGGCGCGGTTCACCGTGCAGTGGCGCGACGCCGATCAGGCCCGGCTCGACCGGATGGAGGGGGCGATCCGGGACGCGCTGTCCCGGACGGCCACCGATCAGGGGCTCGGTTTGGAGGTCTCGGACACCGCCGCCCTGCCTCCGGCCGCGATGTCCCCCGACATTCGCGCCGCGCTGTGCCGCGCCGCCGAGGCGCACGCCCCCGGCCGTTGGCGCGAGATGCCGTCGGGCGCGTTGCATGACGCGACCAACGTGGCGCGGCTGATGCCGGTGGGGATGCTGTTCGCCCCCTCGATCGGCGGGATCAGCCACGACTTCGCCGAGGATACCGACACGGACGATCTGACAACGTGCCTGACGATCCTCGACACGGCGGCAGCCCGGCTGACGGCCTAGATCGGCAGGGCGGTCGTGTCCTTGATATCCTCCATCACGAAGCTGGCGGAGATGTCGGCCATCGGGATCCGACCGATCAGGATCTTGTAGAACCGGTCGTAGTCGGCGACGTCGCGCACCCGGACCCGAAGGACGTAATCCAGCTCACCCGTCATGCGGTGCGCGCTCTGTATCTCGGGCATCGCGGCGACGACGGCCTGGAAGCGCGCCAGCCAGCCGGGGTCATGCGTGCCGACGCGGATCATCACCAGCACCGAAAGCCCCAGACCCAGGCCGCCCGCGTCCAGATGAGCGACACGTTCCCGGATCACCCCGGCCTCCTCCAGCCGGCGGATGCGGCGCCAGCAGGCGTTCCGCGACAGCGAGACGCGATCCGACAGGGCGTCCAGACTGACCGTGCAATCCTGCTGAAGCAGTCGCAGTATCGCACGATCCTTTTCGTCGATGGAAGCGGTCATACTTGGGACGTTATTCCACAATATGGCTGAAAGGCCAGTATGAATGGGACATGATCCCCCTTCGATCCGGGCATTCTGGTCCAAATCGGACGTGAGGTTCCCAATGACCCAGATCACCCAGTTCCTGCGCGGCTTCCAGACCCACCCCGCGTCGGTCGACGAGACCTATTTCGGGCACATGCGTTTCGCGCTGGGCTTCGCCGGCGCGTTGTTCCTGGCCGGCGGCGCGGCCCTCGTCCATGCCTTCGTGCCGCCGCTTTGCGAGACGACCGCCAGCCGCCGGGTCAAGGCGCTCCACGCGCGGATCCACAACCGTCACTGACGGCGGTCACTCCCACAGGACGTCCCCGAGAAAGATATAGCCGGCGCCGTAGA
Organism: Jannaschia sp. S6380; assembly: GCF_023015695.1. Classification (NCBI taxonomy): domain Bacteria; kingdom Pseudomonadati; phylum Pseudomonadota; class Alphaproteobacteria; order Rhodobacterales; family Roseobacteraceae; genus Jannaschia; species Jannaschia sp. S6380. Next base: position 459,570 of record NZ_JALKAS010000002.1, on the reverse strand, counting down.
TCGTGCGGATCAGAGCCGGGGCCTTCGGGTCCTCGCCCAGCTTGGCCCGCAGGCGCGAGATGCGCACGTCGATGGCGCGGTCGAACCCCTCGCCCGCCGTCCCGCCCAGCGCCTCCTGCATGTCGGCGCGGCTCAGCAGGCGGCGGGGCCGCTCCAGGAACAGGCGCAGGACTTCCGCTTCGGCCTGGCTGACCGGGGTCTCGCCCTCGGGGCCCGACAGGGTGAACCGGTCGAAATCGGCGGTAAAGGCACCGAACCTCGCCCGGCGCCGCGCCGGCGGGGCCGCCTTGCGCAGGCGCGCGCGAATGCGGGCGACGATCTCGGCGGGCTCGAACGGTTTGACTACGTAATCGTCGGCACCGAGTTCCAGGCCGGTGATCCGGTCCTGCACCTGCCCCCGCCCCGAGATGATGATGATCGCGGCGCCCCCCTCCAGCGCCAGGCGCGACACGACGCCCAGCCCGTCGCGGTCCGGCAGGCCCAGATCGACCAGCGCGACATCGGGCATCGCCTGACGCAGCGCCGCCTCGAACGCATCGGCGCGGGCGTAGGCGCGAACCTCCATCCCTGCGTCGGCGATGGCTTCGGTCAGCAGCGTCCGGATGTTCGGGTCGTCGTCGAGAATGGCCACCCGCGCTGTCACGACAGCGCCGCCGACAGCTTCTCGACCGAGAACGGCTTGCGCAGGACGGGCCAGTCGCGCGCGGCCTCGCGGAAGAGCGGGGCGTCGGGGGGCAGCGACGTCATCATGGCGGCGCGCAGGCCCCGGCCCCGCGCTTCGCGCGCGAGGTCCAGGCCGGTCTCGTCGGTCTTGAGCATGATGTCGGTCAGCAGCAGGCCGATCCCCTCGATATCCAGCAGTTCGAGCGCCTCGGCCACGCTACCCGCCTCGAGGACGGAATGGCCGCCCGCGACGAGGCGCTCGCGCACGGCCTCACGGATATGCGGCGCGTCCTCGACCAGCAGGACGAGCGTCGGCGGAAGGCCCGGCGGCGGACGGCGCAGCGGCAGGCGCATGGTGACCCGGGCCCCGCCGTCCGGCGCGTTGGACAGGCGCGTGCGCCCCCCGGCCAGCTTGACCACGTCATAGACCATCGAAAGACCCAGCCCGGTCCCGTCCTCACCCTTCTCGGTGAAGAAGGGTTCGATCCCTTTCTCCAGCGCCGCGGCAGAGAAACCGGGCCCATCATCGCTCACGGTGACCTCCAGCCATGTGTCGCGGACGGGCTTGGCTTCGACGGTGATGACGCCGCTTTCCGCGCCGATCGCGTCGCGCGCATTCAGGATCAGGTTCAGCACCGCGTCGCGCAGCGCCTCGGGGTCCAGCAGGACCGGCGCCTCCAGACCCTGCACGTCCCATTCGAGCGTCGTCTCCTTCGGCAGCGACGCGCCGCCCAGAAGGGCCAGTTCGGACATGAAGGCCCGGAGGTCCGTGGCCCGCGGCGCCAGGTCCCGCGGCCCCGACAGCCCGGCGATCTGGTCGATCAGCACGCCGCCGCGCGTGGCCGCCAGGCCGATCGCGTCCACCGCCTCGCGCGCGGCGGGCGGCAGGTCGAAGCGGCTCAGCTTGTCCTTCAGGCCCAGGATCACGGTCAGCAGGTTCGCGAAATCATGGGCCATCCCGCTGGTCAGTTGCGCGGCGACCTGTCGGCCCGCGGCCTGACTGACGGCGGCGCGGGCCTGGGCCTCCTCGGTGATGTCGACGGACAGGGCGTAGACCCCCATGACCTCGTCTGCCTCGATCTCGGGGGTGAAGCTGACGCGGATGCGCCGGCTGGACGGCTCGTGCGTGATCTCGAAGACCGGCGCCTCGCCGGCCAGCGCGGCGGTCAGGTGCGGCGCGATGCCGGCATAGGTCTGGGGGCCCAGCGCCTCCTCCATGGTCAGGCCGACGATGTCGGACTTGGCACCGGGCATGACCGCGCCCAGACGGCGATTGGAGAAGGTATAGCGCCGGCTGCGATCCAACCGGGCGATATGCGCCGGCAGCATCTCGGTCGTCAGGCGAATGCGGGCGGCCATCTCGGTCGCCTCGCGGCGCGCCTCCTGCAGAGCGGAGTTCGAGGCCGCGAGCTGCCGATTGGCCTGGGCCAGTTCCTCGTGCCGGGTCAGAAGCTGATCGGACAGAACCTCCGACCGGGTCCGCAGCAGGCGTTCCTGCGCCCGCGTCGCCGTGATGTCGGTATAGACGGTGACCCAACCCCCTTCGGGCAGGGGCGAGCCCTCGACCGCCAGCACGCGCCCGTCGGGTCGGGTGCGCTCCAGGTAATGCGGCTCGAAGGCGCGGGCCTGGGCCACGCGTTCGGCGACGGTCTTCTCCACATCAGGCACGTGGCCGTATTCGCCGCGCAGGACCAGAAACCGGATCGTGTCGGCGAAGGTCGCACCTGGCCGGGTCAGGTGTTCGGGCAGGTCGAACATCGTCGCGTACATGCGGTTCGACACGGCCAGACGCAGGTCGGCATCATAGATCGACAGGGCCTGTCCGATCAGGTTCAGCCCCGCCTGCGTCAGACGGCCGGTGGTCGCGCGCTTGTCGTTCATGGCCCCTCCCCAGGGCGGACGGTAGGCGCGACGCGGAGGCACGGCAAGCGGTGGCGCCCGTGGCGTGCCCGTCCTAGCCTCGGCCCATATGAAGGAGGGCGCGATGGCGATCGGAGACGAGATACCGGACACCATTCGACACTATCTGGACCGGATGCGGCAGGTCGTCGAAAGGGTGGCGGCGGCGGGAGATGCCGACCGGATGCTGGCGCAGAGACTCGCGCCCGACATGTTCGACACCGGCTTCCAGATCGCCGTGGCCATGGGGTTCGCCGCGCGCACCCTGGGCCCGCCCGCCGGCCTTGCCATGCCCGAGGAACCCGAGGAGGGCGGCGTGCCGGCGCTTCGGGCCTTCGGCGCCGACATCGCCACCCGGATCGCCGGTATCCGCGGCGCCGACCTGACCCGTACCGTGAGCCACCGCGCCGGCGAGGCCGATCTGGTCCAGCAGCCTGCGGATTACGTGACGCGGTTCGGCTTGCCGAACATGATCTTCCACATGGCCCTGGCCCATGGCGGCCTGCGACAGGCGGGATTGGCGCTGGGCAAGGCCGATTTCGACGGACTGCATATCTACGGCCGCTGACCGGCAGTCCCGGCTGTTACAATTCGTTGGAAGTCGGAAACATCCGTGAAGGAATCGCAGGCCAGCTTCACGCCAGGATCGGCCCGCCCGGGGAGGGGCTGGCCCTAGGGAGGACATGATGAGCGACACCGCCTTGCGGACGATTCCCGAATTCCTGGACCGGAACGCCGAACGGTACGGCACGGCCGCCGCCTACCGCGAGAAGGAATTCGGTATCTGGCAGGAGTGGAGCTGGAGCCAGGCCCGTGCCGAGATCGAGGAGACGGCCCGCGGCCTGATCGCCCAGGGCCTGGAGATCGGCGAGCATGTCGGCGTCATCGGTCGCAACCGCCCCCAGCTTTACATGGCGATGGTGGCCGCCCAATGCGCCGGCGGCATCCCGGTTCCGCTCTACCAGGACGCGGTGGGCGAGGAGCTGGCCTATGTGCTGGGTCATTGCGGCGCCAAGTTCGTCATCGCCGGCGACCAGGAACAGGTCGACAAGGTGATCGAGGTTCGCGACCGGATCGAGGGGTTGCGCCACATCGCCTATCTCGACGGTCGCGGCCTGCGCAAATACGACCATTCGGAGATGTCCTCGCTGGCCGACCTGCGCGAGCGCGGCCGCGCCGCCGACCGCGCCGAGATGGACCGCCGTCGCGCCCAGCAGACCGGGGCCACGACCTGCGTCATGCTCTACACCTCGGGCACGACCGGCAAGCCCAAGGGCGTCGTATTGAGCCACGACAACATCGTCGCGACCGCCAAGGCGTCGTCGGAATTCGACCGTCTGCGGCAGACGGACGACGTGCTGGCCTACCTGCCGATGGCCTGGGTCGGCGATTTCATCTTTTCCATCGGGCAGGCGATGGTCACGGGCTTCTGCGTCAACTGCCCCGAAAGCGCCGACACCGTCATGCATGACCTGCGCGAGATCGGGCCGACCTACTACTTCGCGCCGCCGCGCGTGTTCGAGACGCAGCTGACCAACGTGATGATCCGTATGGAGGACGCGAGCCGCTTCAAGAAGAAGCTGTTCGACCGCGCCATGGCCCATGCCAAGACGGTCGGGCCGAAGCTGCTGGACGGCGAGCCGGTCGGCCTGTGGGACAAGCTGCGTTACCGGATGAACGAGCTGCTCGTCTTCGGCCCGCTCAAGAACACGCTGGGCCTGAGTCGCGTTCGTGTCGGCTATACCGCGGGCGAGGCGATCGGGCCGGAACTGTTCGATTTCTACCGCTCCATCGGGATCAACCTGAAACAGCTCTACGGCCAGACCGAGGCGTCGGTCTTCATCACCCAGCAGAAGGACAACGAGGTCCGCTCCGACACGGTGGGCACGCCCACGCCCGGGGTGGAGCTGCGCATCGCCGAGAACGGCGAGGTATTCTATCGCTCGCCCGGCAGCTTCGTGGAATACTACCAGAACCCCGAAAGCACCGCGTCGACCAAGGACGCGGAAGGCTGGGTCGCCACGGGCGACGCGGGCTTCATCGAGGAAGGCACCGGCCACCTGCGGATCATCGACCGCGCCAAGGATGTGGGCAAGATGGCGTCCGGCGCGCTGTTCGCGCCAAAATTCGTCGAGAACAAGCTGAAGTTCTTCCCCGAGGTCTATGAGGCGGTGGTGTTCGGCAACGGCAAGGACCGCTGCGTGGCCTTCCTCAACATCGACCTGACGGCGGTGGGCAACTGGGCCGAGCGCAACAACATCGCCTATGCGAGCTATCAGGAACTGGCCCAGCATCCCCGCGTGATCGAGATCATGAAGGGCAATGTGGAGGCGGTAAACAGATCCGTGGCCGAGGACGACATGTTGGCCGGCTGCCAGGTGCACCGCTTTCTGGTCCTGCACAAGCAGCTCGACGCCGACGACGACGAGCTGACGCGCACCCAGAAGGTCCGCCGCCGGATCATCGAGGAGAAATACGCCGACCTCATCGCCGGCCTCTATGGCGGCGCGGACGAGGTCTATACCGAGACGGAAGTGACCTACGAGGACGGCCGCAAGGGCAAGATCAAGGCGACGGTGAAGATGGTGGATGCCGAGGTGGTGGCGGTGAAGACGAAGACGTTGGAGGCGGCGGAGTGAGAGATTTATCACCGACCATGCGGTTATTCATGGGTAGCGGTTGGGTCGTACTCTCGATCATCTTCCTCATTGTCCTAAACGGCCTCGTTCCTCGCCTCGTCGCTGGCTACTTCATCGCTGCGGCGATCGGCCTTCAGATATTTGGCATGCGACTGATCCTTCTCGTCCCCTGCGGGCTGGTGGGCGCATTTGTCGGCTATCTGACGACTTTTGTGTGGGGCGCCGCATGATGCTTGATGACCCCGACACCATCACCACCCCCGACGGCCGCACCATCGGCGGCACGGTCCTCGACCTGCGCAACATCACGCTGCGCTTCGGGGGCGTGGAGGCGATCAAGGACATCTCCTTCGACATTCGGGAGGGCGAGATCCGCGCGATCATCGGGCCGAACGGGGCGGGCAAGTCTTCGATGCTCAACGTCATTTCGGGCTTCTACGTCCCGCAGGAGGGAGAGGTCTGGTTCCGGGGCGAGAAGCGCCCGCCGCTGAAGCCGTATCAGGTCGCCCAGCAGGGGATCGCGCGGACGTTCCAGAACATCGCGCTCTTCGAGGGGATGAGCGTGCTCGACAACGTGATGTGCGGGCGGCTGGGTTACATGTCCTCGAACCTCGTGACGCAGGGCCTCTGGTGGGGCGGCGCCAGCCGGGAGGAGGTCGCCAACCGCGCGGTGGCCGAGCGTGTCATCGACTTCCTCGAGATCCAGGCGATCCGCAAGACGCCCGTGGGCCGCCTACCCTACGGCCTGAAGAAGCGGGTGGAGCTGGCGCGCGCCCTGGCCGCCGAGCCGGCGCTTCTGCTCCTCGACGAGCCGATGGCCGGCATGAACGTCGAGGAGAAGGAGGACATGTCGCGCTTCATCCTCGACGTGAATGACGAGTTCGGCACCACCATCGCCCTGATCGAGCATGATATGGGTGTGGTCATGGACATCTCGGACCGGGTGGTCGTGATGGATTACGGCCGCAAGATCGGCGACGGCACGCCCGCCGAGGTGCGCGCAAACCAGGACGTCATCGACGCCTATCTGGGGGTCGCGCATGACTAGGGCCCGCCGAACGGGGTGTTGGCCCGGACCCCAAAATGTATCCGGGGTGAAGATGGGGGCGGCCGGCGCGCCGGAATCGGCCGATGCGTGGTCGGCCTTCGCGATCCCCGATGCGGGCGGCGCCCCGCGCCACGACGTCCGCGAAACCGGTCTGGAGGCCTGAGACATGCCCGATCAACTGCTCTTCGGAATGGAAGTCGCGCTGAACGGTCTGATGGCCGGCGTCATGTACGCGCTGGTGGCGCTGGGCTTCGTGCTGATCTTCAAGGCGTCCGGCATCTTCAACTACGCGCAGGGTGTCATGGCGCTGTTCGCGGCCATGACGCTTGTCGGCATTCAGAACGGGCAGGTGCCGTTTGCGCATCTGATCAACGCGACCTTCGGGACCGACATCCACCATTTCGGGTGGGAGGTTCCGGCCCTTCTGGCGATCCTTCTGACGGTCGTCGTGATGATCGCCTTCGCCTGGATGGTGAACAGGTTCGTGTTCCAGCACCTGGTCAACCAGGAACCGATCATCCTGTTCATGGCGACCATCGGCCTGGCCTTCTTCCTCGAAGGGGTGGCCGACCTGATGTGGGGGTCCGAGATCAAGACGCTCGACGTGGGTCTGCCGCAGGGCATCAACGAGTATATCGACAGCGCCACCTTCGAGGCGTTCGGCTACGGCTTCTTCATCGACAACCTCGACATCGTGGCGACGATCATCGCGGCGCTGCTGGTCGCGGGTCTGGTCGCCTTCTCGCAATATACCAAGCAGGGCCGCGCCCTGCGCGCGGTGGCCGACGACCATCAGGCGGCGCTCAGCGTGGGCATCTCGCTCAACTTCATTTGGGTGCTGGTCTGGTCCATCGCGGGGTTCGTGGCTTTGGTGGCGGGCATCATGTGGGGCGCGAAATCGGGGGTGCAGTTCTCGCTCTCGCTGATCGCGCTCAAGGCGCTGCCGGTGCTGATGCTGGGCGGCTTCACCTCGATCCCGGGCGCCATCGTCGGCGGCCTCATCATCGGCGTGGGCGAGAAGCTGTTCGAGTTCCTGATCGGCGCGCCGTACCTGGGCGGCGCGACCGAGAACTGGTTCGCCTACGTGCTGGCGCTCGTGTTCCTGGTGTTCCGGCCACAGGGGCTGTTCGGGGAGAAGATCATTGAGCGGGTTTGATGATCATAGCCATTCCAGACGGAATAGCCCTGAAATGAGTTGGTCTTGGCCCGCCGGTCTCTCCAAGAAGCCCAAGGAGGTGAATTGAATGCTCTACCGTGAAGCCGGAGACTTCAAGACCTCCTACGCCAAGGACAACCAGACCTTTCCGATCAAGTTCGACCGCTGGGGCTATTGGGTCATCCTGATCGCCGCCGCCTTCGTGGTGCCGTTCGTGGTAAACGACTACTGGGCGAGCGCGCTTCTGGTGCCGTTCCTGATCTATGCCATCGCCGCACTGGGGCTGAACATCCTGACGGGCTATTGCGGCCAGGTCTCGCTCGGCACGGGAGGTTTCATGGCGGTGGGGGCCTATGCCTCCTACAAGCTGATGACGGCGTTTCCATGGATGGACATGTTCACCGTCACGATCCTGTCGGGGTTCGTCACGGCGGCGGTGGGCCTGCTGTTCGGACTGCCCAGCCTTCGCATCAAGGGGTTCTACCTGGCGGTGGCCACGCTGGCGGCGCAGTTCTTCCTCGTCTGGCTCTTCAACAAGGTGCCGTGGTTCTACAACTACTCCGCCTCGGGCCAGATCAACGCGCCCGAGCGCGAGGTCTTCGGCATCCTGGTGACCGGCCCCAACACGCAGCCCTGGGCGGAATACACCTTCTGCCTGATCTTCGTGGTGGCGCTGGCCTGGGTCGCGCGCAACCTGACGCGGGGCACGGTGGGGCGCAAATGGATGGCGATCCGCGACATGGACATCGCGGCCGAGATCATCGGGGTGAACCCGCTGCGCGCGAAACTGTCGGCCTTCGGCGTGTCGTCCTTCTTCATCGGCATCGCGGGGGCGTTGTTCTTCACCGTCTATCTGGGCGCGGTCGAGGTGGGCGAGGCGTTCGGCATCCAGAAATCGTTCCTGGTGCTGTTCATGGTGATCATCGGCGGCCTGGGCTCCATCTTCGGCAGCTTCGCGGGAGCGGCGTTCCTGGTCCTGCTCCCGGTCGTGCTGAAGGTGCTGGGCGTCGACCTGCTGGGCTGGCCCACGGATATCGTGGCGCATCTGAACCTGGTGATCGTCGGCGCGCTGATCGTCTTCTTCCTGGTGGTGGAACCGCACGGGCTGGCGCAACTCTGGCGGCTGACCAAGGAAAAGCTGAGATTGTGGCCGTTCCCGCATTGACGGGGCGCGCCACGGAAGACGGCGGGGCCGAACCCCGCCCCACGGTTCAACCAAGGGAGGAATGGAACCGATGAAGACGCTAGGAACCCTTACCGTCGCCGCCATCATGGCAGCGGCCCCCGCGATGGCCGATCTGGTCATCCCGGATCTGAGCTATCGCACCGGTCCGTATGCCGCAGGCGGCATCCCGTTCTCGGACGGGTATCAGGACTACTTCACGCTTCTGAACGAGCGCGACGGCGGCATCGGCGGCGAGCCGGTCCGGGTGATCGAATGCGAGACCGGCTACAACACCGAGAAGGGCGTCGAATGCTACGAGTCGACCAAGGGCGAAGGTGCCCTGGTCTATCAGCCGCTGTCGACGGGCATCACCTATCAGCTGATCCCCAAGGCGCAGGCCGACGGCATCCCGCTGCACACGATGGGCTATGGCCGGACGTCCGCCCGCAATGGCGAGGTGTTCAACAACGTCTTCAACTATCCCGCGAACTACTGGGATGCGGCCTCGGTGGCGGTGAACCACCTGCTGGACGAGAACGGCGGCTCGCTCGACGGCAAGAAGATCGCGCTGGTCTATCACAACTCCGCCTACGGCAAGGAACCGATCCGCACGCTGGAGGCGCTGTCCGAAAAGCACGGCTTCGAGCTGACGACCATCGCCGTCGACCATCCGGGGCAGGAGCAGAAATCCCAGTGGCTCCAGATCCGGCGCGAACAGCCCGACTACGTCCTGATGTGGGGCTGGGGCGTGATGAACCAGGTCGCCATCCAGGAGGCCGCGAACATCCGCTATCCGATGGAACAGTTCATCGGCAACTGGTGGGCCGGCGCCGAGCATGACGTGGAGCCCGCGGGCGCCGCGGCGGACGGCTACCTCTCGCTCAACATGAACACGATCAACCCCGACGCGCCGATCTTCGACGAGATCCGGTCGACCGTGATCGACGCCGGCAAGGGCGCGGGCGACGGATCGAACGTGGGCAAGGTGCTCTATACCCGTGGGATGTACGCCGCGATGCTGGCCGCCGAGGCGATCCGCAAGGCGCAGGAGATCCACGGAACCAGCGACATCACGCCCGCGCAGATGCGTGACGGTATGGCCGCGCTGGAAATGACCGCCGCGCGCATGGAGGAACTGGGCGCCCCCGAGATCGGTCCCGAGTTCAGCGTCTCCTGCGACAACCACGGCGGGTCGGGCGAAGGCCTGGTGCAGCGGTGGAACGCATCCGATCAGCGCTTCGAGCCGCTGACGGGGTTCATCGCGCCCGACCGGTCGGTCATCGATCCGCTGGTCGAGGAGGACTCGGCCGCCTATGCCGCCGAGAACAACATTACGCCGGCCTGCGCCGAAAGCTGAGCCGATCGCCCGGCCGCACCGTCTGCGGCCGGGCACCCCCGCCCCTTCGCCGGATCCGTCCATGCGCCAGCCCTCCATTCCCCGGATCGCAGCCCTGTTGGCCCTGACCGCGGTGCTGGCCGGCTGCGGGCTGACGCGACCGGCGGACCTGTCCTGCCCGGCCCTGGTACGCGACGGTGCCGCGACCACGAAATCGTCCCAGGGCGACGCCACACCGACCCAGCCCGACGCGCCGCCCGGCCCTTCGATGATGGAACGCACCGAGGTCGTGATCGAGGACGCCATCCGGGCCGAGGTTGCGCGCGCCGCGCCCCGCGAACGCGTGACCCTGCAGGTGGTCACCCTGTCGGCCGGCGGTCAGTACGGGGCCTTCGGCGCCGGGTTCCTGACCGGCTGGTCCGACAATCCGGCCGCCCCGCGCCCCGACTTCAATCTCGTCACCGGGGTCAGCGCCGGCGCGATGATGGCGCCCGCCGTCTTCGCCGGGTCCCGGTTCGACCCGCTGCTGGAGCAATATGCCGGGCTCGGCGCCGACGACGTGCTGACGCGCCGCCCGCTCTTCACGCTGCTGCGCGCGCCCTCCATCGCGTCGCCCGCCCCGCTGGCGCGGTTCCTCGATGCGTCGCTCAGCCCGGGGCTGCTGAACGCCATCGCGCGCGGCCATGCCGACGGGCGAAAGCTGCTGATCGGGGCCACCAATATCGACGACGGCACCGGCGAGGTCTTCAACCTGGGCGCCGCCGCCGATGCGCCCGATGCCGGCCCCTGCCTGCGCGAGGCGATGCTGGCCTCGGCCGCGATTCCCGCGCTGCTGCCGCCGCGCCACATCAACGGCGCGCTCTATGCGGATGGCGGCCTGCGCGCGCATGTCTTCCTGGAAGCGCTGGAAGAGGCCCGCGCCGATGTCAGCCGCGAACGCGACGTGGAGATCGACGTCGAGGCCTATCTGATCGTCAACGGCGCGTTGCTGCCGCCCGAGCCGCCGGTGGCGGACACGCTGCCGGCCTATGCCGTGCGGTCGGTCTCGATCCTGGCGGACGAGGTGCTGCGCGATTCCATCCTGGAGGCCGTCGCCTTCGCCGAGGCGCGGCGCGACTGGCGCCTGCGCGGCATCCGTGCCGAACTGGCGCCCGACATCTGCCCCGGCACCGACCCGGACGCGCTGGGCGGCTTCGACGCCTGCCTGACGGCGGCCCTGTTCGAACACGGCCGAACGGTCGGCCGCACCGATCCGATCCCATGGCTGGATGCGGGCGAACTGCGCGCCCTGGCCGAGGAATTCTGAGGAGAAACGCATGCTGGACCAGACCACGCCAGACCCCACCGTCGAGCCGGAGGCCGAGGATGCCCTCCTCGAGGTCAACAATATCGAGGTGATCTACAACCACGTCATCCTCGTGCTGAAAGGCGTCAGCCTATCGGTCCCGAAGGGCGGGATCACCGCGCTTCTGGGCGGCAATGGCGCCGGCAAGACCACGACGCTCAAGGCGATCTCGAACCTTCTGCGGTCGGAGCGGGGCGACGTCACCAAGGGCTCCATCGTCTATCAGGGCGAGCGCATCCAGAACCTGTCGCCCGCCGACCTGGTGCAACGCGGGGTGGTGCAGGTCATGGAGGGCCGCCATTGCTTCGAGCACCTGACCATCGAGGAAAACCTGCTGACCGGCGCCTATACCCGCCGCGACGGATCGAAGGCCACCGCCGACGACCTCGAGATGGTCTACGACTATTTCCCCCGCCTGCGCGAGCGCCGGAAGTCGCAGGCCGGCTACACCTCCGGCGGGGAGCAGCAGATGTGCGCCATTGGCCGCGCGATGATGGCCCGGCCCGAGATGATCCTGCTGGATGAGCCGTCGATGGGCCTGGCCCCGCAGCTGGTGGAGCAGATCTTCGACATCGTGAAGCGCCTGAACGAGGAACAGGGCGTGACCTTCCTGCTGGCCGAGCAGAACACCAACGTCGCGCTGCGCTTCGCGCATTACGGCTACATCCTCGAATCCGGCCGCGTGGTCATGGACGGCCCCGCGGCCGAGCTGCGCGAGAACCCGGACGTGAAGGAATTCTACCTCGGCATGTCCGACGAGGGCCGGAAGTCGTTCCGCGACGTGCGCTCCTATCGTCGGCGCAAGCGGTGGCTGTCGTGAGTGGCCGCCCAATCCAGCGCCTCGGCCTCGGCTGCGCGCACGAAGGCATCCTTGTCGGCGACGTAATCCGCGCGGGTCCGTCCGGGCCGCGCCGCCAAGGCCAGTTTGTGCGCACCATAGGCCGCTGCACGGTCGGGAAAGGCGCGCAGCCAGTCGCGGAAGGCCAAATGACGGTGAATGGCAGGCGCGCCTTCGGGCCAGAGGTGCAGGTGTACCAGCCGGCGCGGCCCGTCCATCAGGCGCAGGAAGCGGCGACCGGGCAGACCGCTCTCGCCCCGGTCATCGTAGCTCAGCCGCGTCAGTGCCGGGACGGCCTCATCGACGGCCATGGCATCCGGCAGGACTCCCAGAATGTCGATCGTCGGCTTGGCCGACAATCCAGGCACGGCGGTGCTGCCGATATGGTGCAGGGTTGGTATGTGTTGGGCAAGCCGCGCAGCCTCGCGAGCGTAGGAACAGGACCAATCAGGGTCGGGCGGGACGACGAGGGACATGCGCCATCCTTGCACAGGGAGCGCCACCGCGCGACCGGCAGCAGGTGATGAGGGCCTTTGTCGGCCTCCCCTTGCCCGAGGCGTGGATCGGCCCGCTGATCCGCGCGCAAGGGCGCATTGCCGGCGGACGAAAGGTAGATGCCGACGACCTGCACCTGACGCTGGCTTTCCTCGACGAGCAGCCCGAGGCGCGGCTGGAGGCGCTGCATCAGGATCTCGAGGCGCGCGCGCTTCCGGCCGGCGATCTGCATCCCCTGACCTACGCCGCGCTCGGCTCCGGCCGGCCACGCGCCGTCGTCCTCGACCTTGCGACCGATCCGGGGCTCACCGCGCTGCGTGACGCCGTGCGTTCCGCCTGCCGCGCCGCGGGGATCGACCTGCCGCGCGAGCGGTTCCGGCCGCATGTCACCCTCGTGCGGTTCTCCTCCACCGCGCCCGGCGATGCCGACCGCCTGCCCGACACGCTCCGGCGGCTCAACCCGCCGGACCTGGGGGTGGCCCGCGCAACGGGCGCCGTCCTTTGGTCATCGCAGCTCCGCCCCGACGGCCCCATCTATGAGGCCCTGGCCAGCTACCCGGTGCGCGCGGCATGACCGGAAACCCTGTCCCGCCTCGCCCGTTGTCCCCCGGACAGTCTTCGGAGGCCCTCATGTTCAGGACCCTGGCGCTGCGCATCGCACGCGCAGTCGAACCCTTGCTGGAGCGTATCGGCGCCCGGCGCGACGCCGACCCGGTGCTGGAAGCCTATTGCGGGTATGCCACGCCGGGCGGCCTGATCCTGCGCGGGCGCGTCCTGACCCATCTGCGGCAGGCCGAACCCGACCCGCGCCAATCGAAGTGGGTGAACCTGCGGCAGATGCTGTCGCTTTTCGTGACCGACGAGGTCGCGGGCGTCGCGGTGGCGGGCGGCGGCGCGCGCACCGTCAGCGATGCCGAAGGTTACGTCACGCTGGAGGTCCCGGTCGATGCCGCCGATTTCGCTGCCGGCACGCCATGGGCCGGCGTGCCCGTCCGGATCGAGGACGACCCGGCCACCGAACTCGCCTTTCCCGTCCGCCTGGCCACCGACCGCGCGGATTGGATCGTCATCTCCGACGTCGACGACACGATGATCGAGACCGGGGCCCACAGCCTGGCGCGGAACCTGTGGACAACCTTCACAGGTTCCGCGCTGACGCGGCAGGTCCATGCCGATGCCCGCGCCCTGATGCAGCGATTGGTCGACGGCGACCGCAACCCGGTCTTCTACGTCTCGTCCAGCCCATGGAACCTGCACCGCTTCCTCGAAGGGCTGTTCGCCCGCCACGACATCCCGCGCGGCCCGATGTTCCTGCGTGATCTCGGCGTCACCGACGAAGGCGTGGGCCAGGGTCACGGCACCCACAAGGGCGCGGCCATCGACGTCATCCTGGCGGCCAACCCGGGGCTGGATGCCTGGCTTCTCGGCGACAGCGGCCAGAAGGACGCACAGGTCTATCGCGACGCGGTGCGCCGCCATCCGGGGCGCATCCGCGGCGTCGCCCTGCGCGAACCCGCACCCGGCACGGGCGCCGACGACGCCGCCGCCATCGCCGCCATCCAAGCCGAGGGCGTGCCCTGCCATCACGGACCGTCCTTCGACGGCGCCATGCGACATTGGGGACTGGAATGAGCCATTACGACGCCCTGGAGACCCGATCGGCCGACGAACGCGCCGAGGCCCAGCTCAAGGCGCTGAACGCGCAGCTGGCGCAGGTCAGCGCGACGCCCGACGGGCCATTGGCACGCGATCGGCTGGACGACCTGTCGGAGCTCTCGAACCTGCCCGTCCTGCGCAAGTCGCAGCTGGCCGAATGGCAGGCCGCGCAGCGCCCGTTCGGGGGGATCCGCGTCTCGAACGTGGCCCATATCTTCCAGAGCCCCGGCCCCATCTACGAGCCGGGCGGTATCAGCCATGACTGGTGGCGGATGGGGCGGTTCCTGCATGCCTGCGGTATCGGGACCACGGATATCGTGCAGAACTGCTTCGGCTATCACCTGACCCCCGCCGGCATGATCTTCGAGAGCGGGGCGCGCGCCGTGGGGGCGGTCGTGCTGCCGGCAGGCACCGGGCAGACCGACCTGCAGGTCCGCGCCGCCGCCGATATCGGCACGACCGCCTATGCCGGCACGCCGGACTATCTGAAGGTCATCCTCGACCGGGCCGACGAGATGGGCGAACGGCTGGGCATCGTCCGCGCCGCCGTCGGGGGCGGCGCGCTGTTCCCGTCGCTGCGCCAGGAATACGCGGACCGCGGCATCGCCTGCCTGCAATGCTACGCCACCGCCGATCTGGGCAACATCGCCTACGAATCCGACGCGCAGGAGGGGATGATCGTCGACGAAGGCGTCATCGTCGAGATCGTCCGCCCGGGCACCGGCGGCCCGGTCCCCCCGGGCGAGGTGGGGGAGGTCGTCGTCACCGCGCTGAACTCCGACTATCCGCTGATCCGCTTCGCCACGGGCGACCTGTCCGCCGTGATGGAGGGCACATCGCCCTGCGGCCGCACCAACATGCGCATCAAGGGCTGGATGGGCCGCGCCGATCAGACGGCCAAGATAAAGGGCATGTTCGTGCGCCCCGAACAGGTCGCCGACCTGGTCGCCCGCCATGACGAGATCCGCGCCGCCCGCGTGATCGTCACCCGCGAGGGCGAGATGGACGCGATGGAGGTCCAGATCGCGGCAGATGGCGGTGACGAAGCGGCATGGGCCGACAGCGTGGCGCAACTTCTCAAGCTGCGCGGCAGGGTGGCGCGGGTGGACGACCTGCCCAATGACGGCAAGGTGATCGACGACCGGCGCGACTACGGCTGACGGAACGCCGCGCGGCCTAGCCGCGCAGCTCGCCCCCCGTGGCCTTGGTAACCTTCTCGACCACCTTGGCGGCGACCGCCTCGATCTCGGCGTCGGTCAGCGTCGCCTTCGTCGGCTGCAGGCGCACAGACAGGGCCAGCGACTTGCGCCCCTCGCCCAGGGTCCCGCCGACGAACTCGTCGAAGACGCGCACGTCCGCGATCAGCGCCTTGTCAGCACCGCGCGCGGCGTTCACCACGGCCTGCGCCTCGACTTGCGCATCCACCACGAATGCGAAATCGCGCTCCACCATCTGCAGGTCCGAAAGGGCCAGCGCGCCGCGTGTGGCCCCCGCCGACTTGGCGAAGGGAACTTCGGCCGGCCAGATGGTGAAGCCCACCGCCGGCCCCTTGACGCCCATCGCACGCAAGATCCGGGGATGGATTTCGCCGAACACGGCCAGCACCTTCTTCGGCCCGAGGCAGATCTTGCCCGACCGCCCCGGATGCCACCAATCCGCCACGCCGCGCATCACCTGGGCCGAGGCCGGCGCACCGATGGCGGCCAGCACCGCCTCGGCATCCGCGCGGGCGTCGAACACGTCGACCGGTCGACGGTCGCCATGGACGGAGCGGGGCCCCGTGTGCCCCGTCAGAAGGCCGGTCAGCAGCAGATGCTGTTCGCCCGGCTCGCCGCCGTGAAAGGCGGCGCCCAGTTCGAACAGGGCCAAATCGCCCATTCCCCGCGCCTGATTGCGCGCGGCCGCCTGCAAAAGGCCCGGCAGCAACGCCGGCCGCATGTGGCTCAGATCGGAGGAAATCGGGTTCTCCAGCCGTGTCGCGTCCGTCCCGCCGCCGAACAGCGCCGCCGAGGTCGCGTCGATGAACGAATACGTCACGCATTCGTCGTAGCCCAGGGCCGCCGCCGTCCGCCGCGCCATCCGCTCGCGTTGTTGCATCGGCGTCAGGACCGGGCGCAGAACCTGCGCCGGGCGCGCCATCGGCTTGCCCTCCAGCCTGGTCAGCGACGCGATCCGCGCCACCTCCTCGACCAGGTCGGCCTCGCCCTGCACGTCCGGCCGCCAGGACGGCACATGCGCCATGTCGCCGTCCAACCGGAAGCCCAGCGCCGCCAGCGTTGCGCGCTGCTCCTCGGCCGGGATCGACATGCCCACCAGGCTCTCGACCCGGTCGGTGTCCAGGCGGTAGGCCCGCGACGTATCGGGCACCGCGCCCGCCACGACCATCGCCGACGCCTCGCCGCCCGCATGGGCCAGGATCATCGCCGTCGCATGGTCCAGCCCCTCGGGCGTGAACGCCGGGTCCACCCCCCGCTCGAACCGGTAGCGCGCGTCCGAATTGATCTTCAGCGCACGGCCTGTCATCGCGATCTGCACCGGATTCCAATAGGCCGATTCCACCAGCACGTTGACGGTGCCCGCGGTCACGCCCGAATGCGCGCCGCCCATGATGCCCGCGATGCTCTCGACCCCGGACGCATCGCTGATGACCATCGCGCCTTCGGGCAACGTGTAGTCCTTGTCGTCCAGCGCCGTGATCGTCTCGCCGCCCGCCGCGCGATGCACCCGCAGGTCGCCCTGCACCACATCCGCGTCGAACACATGCAGCGGCCGGTTCAGGTCGTAGGTGAACCAGTTCGTCACATCCACCAGGAAGCTGATCGGCCTGAGGCCAATGGCGCGCAACCGATCCTGCAGCCAATCCGGGCTCGGCCCGTTCGTCGCGCCCCGGATCATGCGCAGCGCGAAGACCGGGCAGCCGTCCCGCGTGTCGTCGTCGATGGTCACGTCCACCGGGCAATCGAACCCGCCTTCGATCACCGGACTCTCCAATGGCTTCAGCGTGCCCAACCCCCGCGCGGCCAGGTCCCGCGCAATCCCCCGCACGCCCAGCGCATCGGGCCGGTTCGGCGTGATCGCGATCTCGATAACGGGGTCCACCTTGGCGGGATCATGCTCGGCCAGCCAGTCCGTGAACCGCTGCCCCACCTCGCCCGAGGGCAACTCGATGATGCCGTCATGCTCCTCCGACAGCTCCATCTCGCGCTCGGACGCCATCATCCCGAAGCTCTCGATCCCACGGATCTTGCCCACGCCGATGGTGGTGTCGATGCCGGGCACGTAGACGCCGGGCTTCGCCACCACGACGTTGATCCCCGCCCGCGCATTCGGCGCGCCGCAGATGATCTGCTTCACGCCCTCGTCCGTCTCCACCTGGCAGACGCGCAGCCGGTCGGCATCGGGGTGCTTCTCCGCCGACTTGACGTGACCGATGGTGAAGTCGCGCAGCTTCGCCGCCCGATCCTCGACCCCCTCGACCTCCAGCCCCAGATCGGTCAGCGCCTCGGCGATCTCCGCGACGGTCGCATCGGTGTCGAGATGGCGTTTCAGCCAGGAAAGGGTGAACTTCATGGTCGGGCGTCCCGTGATCGGTTTCCCGCCCGCCTACCCCATCCCGTCCGGGGTTTGAAGATCGAAGCCGATGCGCCGCGCCCGCACCGTGCGACCGACCATGACGTCCTCCACCGACCCCTCGTCCAAGCCACCATTCGCCAAGTAGAAAGCAAGCGCCCGCGGGTTCGACTCCAGCACCGTCAGATAGGCGCGCGCGAACCCCGCCGCGCGCAGCGCGACCCTGATCGCGGCCAGAAGTTTGGCCCCGGTTCCGCCCCCCCGCAGATCGGGGCGCACATGCAGGTTGTCGATCAGCGGCGGATCCCGGTCGCAGAGCGCGCAGACGAACCCCGTCAGTTCGTCATCCGTAAATGCCACGAGCGTAACCTCCGGCGGCGCGAATGTCCGCGCGGCCCATTTCGCGTCCATGTCGGCGGGCAGCCCGTCGCGCAGATAGGCCACGGGCAACTCGGCCGTATAGGCATCCCGCCACGACGCCAGATGCAGGTCGCGGATCGCCTGCCGGTCCGCGACCGTCGCACGGCGGATCACGGCGTCGCCTCCGGCGCCACCGCGCAGCCGAGGGCGATCTCGCCAGGCGACAGCACCTCCGCGCACCAGCCGCCGTGGTGGCGGACGGCGGAATAGCCGCCCCGGCCCAAGGTCTCCTCCATCCTCGAACAGGGCGCGCAAGGTCCAGTCAGGCGCAGCATTGCGCCGCCGATCCGCACCGCCCGGCCCTTCAACGCGGCGAGGTTGATCCCCGACACGACCAGGTTCCGCCGCAGCGCGCCTTCGGTGACGGCGCGACCGCAAAGCGCCGCGATCACCGGCAGATGTTCAGCCTGGATCAGCGTCACGGCCCGCTTGCCTGGCGCCGCGTGGTCGCCCGCAAGCGTCGGCCCGACCGCCACCCGGTCGAGCGCGACCATCTCAGCCCGTCGCGCCGGTCGCACCCCGATCCAGTCGAGCGTCCCCGCCCGTGCATGCGTCCCCATCAGCGCGCGCAGATAGCTCATCGCCCGAAGGTCGCGGCCAGCAATTTCGTCAGTTCACGCGCGTCCTCCGCGGTGAACGCGTCCGGCCGGTCGCTGTCGATATCGAAGACCGCGATCAGATCGCCGCCCGGCCCGAAGACCGGCAGCACGATCTCCGATCGCGTCGACGACGCGCAGGCGATGTGGCCGGGAAACGCGTCGACATCCGCGACCAGCTGCACCTCTCCGGTTCGCGCCGCCGCACCGCAGACGCCCCGCGCGAACGGAATCACCAGGCATCCGTGCCCGCCCTGATACGGCCCGATCTTCATCAACCCCGGCGATACCACGCGATAGAACCCGGTCCAGTCGAACCGGTCGTCGGCGTGATGCACCTCGCAGGCCACGGTCGCCATCAGCGCGATCTCGTCATCCTCCCCTTCGGTCAGGGCGGCGACCGTGCGTTGCAGGGCGGGATAGTCGATGATGGCTCTCATCTTGCCGGAAGTACCTCGAGGAGCGCGGGGGGGGGCTGGCCCGCCCGATGCTACGGGCGCTCGATCGCGATGGCCGTGCCCTCGCCCCCGCCGATGCAGATGGCCGCGATCCCGCGCTTCAGATCCCGCGCCTCCAAGGCGTGAAGCAGTGTCACCATGATCCGCGCGCCCGACGCGCCGATTGGATGGCCCAACGCACAGGCCCCGCCGTTCACATTGACGTTTTCGGGGCTCAGGCCCATCTCGTGCATGAATGCCATCGGCACGACCGCGAAGGCTTCGTTCACCTCCCACAGGTCGACATCCGTGGTCGTCCAGCCCAACGCGTCCATCAGCTTGCGCGCCGCCGGCACCGGCGCGGTCGTGAACAGCCCAGGAGCCTGCGCATGGCTCGCATGGCCAAGGATGCGCGCCCGCACCGGCAACCCTTCGGCCGCGGCCACATCCCCACCGGCCAGCACCAGCGCCGCCGCCCCGTCCGAAATCGAGGAGGAATTCGCGGCGGTCACGGTCCCGTCCTTGCGGAACGCGGGCTTCAGCGTCGGGATCTTGTCGGGCCGCGCCGTGCCCGGCTGCTCGTCCTGCCCGACCGTCACGTCGCCCTTCCGGGTCGCGACGGTATAGGCCGCGACCTCGCCGTCGAACCCGCCCGACGCGATGGCCTCCTGCGCGCGGCTCAGCGACCGCAGCGCGTATTCGTCCTGCGCCTCACGCGTGAACTGATAGGCCTCGGCGCAGTCCTCGGCGAAGGTGCCCATCAGGCGGCCCTTGTCGTAGGCATCCTCCAGCCCGTCCAGGAACATGTGGTCGACCGCCGCCCCATGCCCCAGTCGCGCGCCGCCGCGCATTCCGGGCAGCAGGTACGGCGCGTTCGACATCGATTCCATACCCCCCGCGACCATCACGCCGGTCCGGCCGAGCGCGATCTGGTCATGCGCCATCATCGCGGCCTTCATGCCCGAGCCGCACATCTTGTTGAGCGTCGTGGCGGGCACGTCCTCGGGCAGGCCGGCCTGGAACCCCGCCTGCCGCGCCGGCGCCTGGCCCTGACCGGCCGGCAGGACGCAACCCATCAGGATTTCCTCGACCTGGTCGGCACTGACGCCCGCATCCGACATCGCAGCCGCGATGGCCGCACCGCCCATTTGCGACGCCGTGGCGCCGGACAGTGCCCCTTGGAAGCCGCCCATCGGGGTCCGTTTCGCCCCCGCGATCACCACCTGCTGCATCTCGTCCCCGTTCACGTTTCGGTAAGGCCCAGCCGCTAGCCTGCCACTCTGACGCGCCGCTTTCCAGTGCGCTTGGCCAAGGTGAGGTGACCGATGAAAATCGACAGTGAAATTCGCGGGGACGTCCTGCTGCTGACCTTGGGGGACCCTCGTGTCGACGCAGCGGTGGCGATGGTCTTCAAGGAACGGGTGCGCACGCTGATTCAGGGGTTCGACGGCCGCGTGATGATCGACATGTCCCGCGTGGAATTCCTGGACAGCAGTGGCCTGGGTGCGCTCGTCGCGGTCATGAAGCTGCTCGATAACGACCGCCGGTTGGAGCTCGCGGGCTGCGGTCCGATCGTGCGCAAGGTCCTGACACTGACGCGGATGGACAGTGTCTTCGTGCTGCACGACGCCCCGCCCGCCGGATCGGACCTGGACGCGGCCTGATGGAACGCGAGGTCGGCCCCCCCCCGGCCGAGATGGTGGACACCCGTTTCCCCGCCACGCCGGAGGCGGTCGCCCGCCAGATCGACGCCGTCGCGGCCATCGTGGCCGATCATTCCGATTGCCATGGCCTTCGGTCCGACCTCGCCATCGTATTGGGCGAGGTGCTCAACAACATCGTGGAACATTCCGTCGGTGCGGGTGGCGACGGGTGCATCGGCCTGACCGTCCGCACCCGACACGCATCGCTTCTGGTCGAAACCATCGATCGCGGGCGGCCGTTGCCGCCCCGGCTGCTGACCCACGCGGCCCTGCCGGAAATGGGCGGGGGTATTCCCGATCTGCCCGAAGGCGGGTTCGGCTGGTTCATCATTCATTCGCTTGCGCGCGACATGATGTACGAACGCGACGCCGGGGCCAATCGACTCAGCTTCCGGCTCGACGCGTCGGTCTGACGCCGGGGCTGGGCCACGGGTCGTGTCATACCTCCCGACACCGTCCGATATCGTCTGGCAATCCGGCCTGCCGGCCCTAGGCTTACGGCCGGACCAAGTGGCCCGATGGGCCCGAGCGAGGCATGATGCGCGACTTTCACCGACCTGGCCGATCCCCCGTACTCGCCACGGAAGGAATGTGCGCCACGTCCCACCCGCTGGCGGCGAAGGTGGCGATCGACACATTGTCGCGCGGCGGAAACGCCGTGGATGCCGCGATCGCGGGCGCGATCCTCCTGGGTCTGTGCGAACCGCAGATGACAGGGCTGGGCGGCGATTGCTTCGTGCTGCTCAAACCCGCGGGCGCGGAGGATGTCGTCGCGCTCAACGGGTCGGGCCGTGCGCCGAAGGAGGCCTCGGCCGCACGGCTCCGCGAGATGGGCGAGACGGCGGTTCCCATCGGCTCGGCCGATGCGGTCACCGTGCCCGGTGCCGTCGATGCGTTCTGCGCGCTCTCGGAAAGGCATGGCAGCCTGGGTCTTGCCGACACGCTCGGACCGGTCATTCCCTACTTCGAGACGGGCGTGCCGGTGGCGCCGCGCGTGGCACTCGACTGGCGTGCGGCGGCCGATCGTCTGCAGGGCCACGCGCGCGAGATCTATCTGCCGGGCGGGCGCCCCGTCGAGATCGGCACCCGGTTCGCCCTGCCCGGGCAGGCCGAGGTGCTGCGCCGCATCGCCCGCGACGGGCGCGATGCCTTCTACGAGGGCGAGGTGGCCGAGGACATGGTTCGTTCGCTGACCGCGGCGGGCGGCTGCCAGACCATGGCCGATTTCGCCGCCACCGCGCATGATTGGACGACACCAATTTCCGGGACCTACGGAAATACGGAGCTGCTGGAACACCCGCCCAACGGTCACGGCGCGACGGCGATCCTGATGGCCAATATCCTCGCGCGGTTCGACGTGGCCGCAATGGACCCGTTCGGCGCCGCCCGCACCCATATCGAGGCCGAGGCCGCCAAGCTGGCCTATGACGCGCGCGACAGGTTCCTGGCCGATCCGGACCACGTGACCGACCTAGACCGCATGCTCGACCCCGATGTCGCGGAGCGGCTGGCCGCGCTGATCGATCCGCGTCGCGCCATGGCCGCCGCGGCCCCGCTGACCGAGGCGGTGCACCGTGACACGGTCTATATCACCGTCGTCGACCGCGACCGGATGGCGGTGTCGCTGATCTATTCGATCTTCCACAGCTTCGGCGCCGGTCTCGCATCGGACCGGTTCGGCATCCTGTTCCAGAACCGCGGCGCCGGATTCAACCTTACGCAGGGGCATCCGAACGAGATGGCACCCGGCAAGCGGCCGATGCACACGATCATTCCGGGCATGCTGCGCGAAGAGGGCCGCGTCACCATGCCGTTCGGCGTGATGGGCGGGGCCTATCAGCCCAATGGTCACGTGCGGTTCCTGTCGAACATGACCGATTTCGGAATGGACCCGCAGACGGCGATCGACGCACCGCGCAGCTTCGCCGATGCCGGCGCGCTGAAGCTGGAGGCGGGCTACGGCCCCGATACCCGCGCCGCGCTGGCCGAAATGGGCCATACGATCGAGGTGCCCGACCTGCCCATCGGCGGAGCCCAGGCGATCCGCATCGACGAGAGCGGCTATCTGGAAGGGGCGAGCGATCCGCGCAAGGATGGCTGTGCACTGGGTTACTGACGGATCAGATCCGCTCGATGGCGAGGGCGATGCCTTGGCCGCCGCCGATGCACATCGTGATCAATGCCCGGCGCCCGCCGATCCGCTCCAACTCGTAGAGCGCCTTGACCGTGATGATCGCGCCCGTGGCCCCGACAGGATGCCCCAGCGCGATCGCGCCGCCATTGGGGTTCACGCGCGCCGGGTCGAGACCGAGTTCGCGCGTCACCGCGAGGGCCTGCGACGCGAAGGCTTCGTTCGATTCGATCACGTCGAAATCCTCCGCGTCGAGCCCCGTGCGCGCGAAGAGCTGCCGAACGGCGGGAACCGGCCCGATGCCCATGACCTCAGGCCGCACGCCGGCATGGGCATGGCCCAGGATCCGGGCGCGCGGCGTCAGGCCCGCCCGTTCGGCCGCATCGGCGCGGGCCAGTACCAGAGCGGCCGCGCCGTCGTTGATGCCCGACGCGTTCCCCGCCGTGACGGTCCCGTCCTTCTGAAACACCGCGCGCAGGCCGGCGAGCGCTTCCGCGGTGGTGGCCTTCGGATGCTCGTCGGTGTCGAACGCGACCTCCGTCCGCTTCGCACGGACTGTGACCGGCGCGATTTGGTCGGCGAAACGGCCCGCCGCGATGGCCGCGGCGGCGCGCTCCTGACTGCTCAGGGCGAAGGCGTCCTGATCCTCGCGGGTGATCCCGTGCTCGGCGGCCACGTTCTCGGCGGTGACGCCCATATGGCCGGTGCCGAAGGGGCAGTTCAGCGCCCCCAGCATCATGTCGAGGCCCCGCGCGTCGCCCATCTTCGCGCCCCAGCGGGCATCGGGCAGGATGTAGGGCGCACGCGACATGCACTCCGCCCCGCCGACCAGCGCGAAGTCCGCATCGCCCAGCATCAGGGCCTGCGCACCGGACACGATGGCCTGCACGCCCGAGCCGCAAAGGCGGTTCACGTTCATCGCCGGCGTCGTTTCCGGCACGCCGGCCCGCATCGCGGCGACGCGGCTGAGATACATGTCCCGCGGTTCGGTGTTGATGACGTGGCCGAAGACCGTCGTGCCCACCTGTGCCGGGTCAAGCCCCGCACGGTCGAGAGCGGTGGTCGCGGCCACGGTCGCCAGGTCGATGGGCGGCGTCCCGGCAAGGCTACCCCCGAAGGTGCCGATCGCGGTACGCGCACCGGACAGGATGACGATATCGCTCATGTTGGGCCCTCCAGGTTCCGCATCTCACCGCAGCGGCGCCCGTGGCGCAAGCCGGCCGTCACGGCAGGATCGGTGCCCGTCCCGCATCGGTCAGGCACCACGCCGCGCGCCCGTCGATCAGGGCCGCGGTGACCGGGCGGCCGAACCCGGCCCCGCTGTCGAGGTTCAGCCGATTGTCGCGATGCTCGGGCGCATCCACGGCGGTGTGGCCATGCACCACGAGCGGCCCGTGGTCGCGCGGGTCGAACAGGAACGGCTCACGGATCCAGAGAAGGTCGTCCTCGACCTGTTCGTCCAGCGGCACGCCGGGGCGGAGGCCCGCATGAACGAAGACCTGATCGCCTGCCTCGTGGAACATCCGCGTGCCTTCGAGGAACGCCCGATGCGCGGCCGGGACACGGTCGCGCGCCGCGTCCAGCAACCGCGCGAGATCGGCGTCGTGACCGGGCTCCTGCCCCAGCCTTGACAGCACCTCGTCCCCGGGCACGCGCACGCCGTAGGCCGCGAGCGTCCGACCGCCGCCGAGCGCCGGGTGCAGCCAGGTCTTGCCCGACCTGATCGCCGGATCGGCGACCGTGCCGTCGCGCAGGAACCGCAGGAACCGCAGGAACATGCGGTCGTGGTTGCCGCGCAGGAAAATCCAGTCCCGCCCGGCTTCCGGCCCCGCGATCAGTCGTTCGATCACGGCCCGGCTGTCGGGGCCGCGATCGGTATAGTCGCCCAGGAAAACGACCGGCGCACCCGCTTCGCCCATGGCGTCGATCAGGGCGAGGGCGCGCTCGAGTTCCCCGATCTGGCCGTGCAGGTCGCCGACCGCGTGGATCATCACACGTTGAAACGCAGGGGCGAGACGTTCTGGAACAGCCCCGTCGCGCAAAGCTTGTCGATGACCGACTGCGGCGGCTGTTCGTCGAGATAGAGAAGCGCGATCGCATCCTTGCCCCGATCGGAGCGCCCCAAGGTGAAGTTCGCGATGTTCACGCCGTCCCCGCCCAGCGTCTGGCCCAGCGTGCCGATGATGCCGGGTTCGTCGTGGTTGGTGGTATAGAGCATGTGCGGCCCCACCTCGGCGTCGATGTTGATGCCCTTGATCTGGATGAACCGCGGCTTGCCGTCGCTGAACGCGGTGCCCGCGACGGAGCGTTCGCGCTGCTCGGTCCGGACGACCAGCTTGATGTAGCCGTCGAAGGCACCGGTCTTGTCCTGCCGCGTGGTGGAGATCTCGACGCCCCGCTCGCGCGCGACGACGGGGGCGGACACCATGTTCACGTCGGGGTTCGTGGCCTTCATGACGCCGGCGATGGCCGAGCAGTTCAGCGCCTCGAGGTTCATGTCGGCGACCACGCCGTTATAGACGATCTCGATCGACTTCAGCGGCTCGTCGGTCATTTGGCCCACGAACGCGCCCAGATGCTCGGCGACCTTGACCCAGGGGCCCATCACCTTCGCCTCCTCGGCGGTGACCGACGGCATGTTGAGCGCGTTCGTCACCGCACCGGTGAGCAGGTAATCCGACATCTGCTCGGCCACCTGCAATGCGACGTTCTCCTGCGCCTCGGTCGTGGCGGCGCCCAGATGCGGGGTGACGACGACATTGGGCAGGTTGAACAGCGGACTGTCGGTGGCGGGCTCATGCGCGAACACGTCGAAGGCCGCGCCGGCGACATGGCCGGAGTTCAGCGCATCGGCCAGGGCCGCCTCATCGACCAGGCCGCCGCGGGCACAATTGACGATGCGGACACCGGGCTTCGTCTTGGCGAGGTTGTCGGCCGAAAGGATGTTGCGCGTCTGATCGGTCAGGGGCACATGCAGGGTGATGAAGTCGGCACGTTTCAGCAGGTCGTCCAGCTCCACCTTCTCGACGCCCAGCTTTGTCGCGCGCTCCTCGGAGAGGAACGGGTCGTAGGCCACGACCTTCATCTTCAGCCCGCGCGCCCGCTCGCAGACGATGCCGCCGATGTTGCCGGCGCCCACGACGCCGAGGGTCTTGCCCGAAAGCTCGACTCCCATGAAGCGCGACTTTTCCCACTTGCCGGCATGGGTGGAGGCGTTGGCCTCGGGGATCTGGCGCGCGACCGCGAACATCATCGCGATGGCATGTTCGGCCGTCGTGATCATGTTGCCATAGGGCGTGTTCATCACGATCACGCCACGGCGCGACGCGGCATCCTTGTCGATGTTGTCGGTGCCGATCCCGGCACGGCCGATGACCTTGAGGTTCGGGGCACGCTCCAACAGCTTCTCGGTGACCTTGGTGGCCGACCGGATGGCGAGGCCATCGTAATCGCCGATGACCTGGGCCAGGCGATCCTTATCCTTGCCAAGCCCCGGCTCGAAGGTGACGTCGATGCCGCGGTCGCGGAAGATCTGAACCGCGGCGTCCGACAGGCTGTCGGAGATGAGGACTTTGGGGGCCATGTCAGGCTCCTGTCTTATAAGGGAAAAAGGGGGCGGGGTCCGGCGGCCGGACCCCATGGGTGCTCGGGTCAGGCCGCGCGTTCGGCGTGATAGGCCCATTCAATCCAAGGCAGCAGGGCGGCGACGTCCGACGGCTCCACCGTCGAGCCGCACCAGATGCGCAGGCCGTCGGGCGCGTCGCGATAGGCAGCGATGTCGTATGCCACGCCTTCCGCTTCCAGCCGCTTGGCGACCCGCCTGGCCACGCCGTCGGGCGCGTCGGTGAAGCGCAGGCAGACCGAGGTGGTGGACCGGGTGGCCGGATCGACGGCGAGGTTCGAGATCCAGTCGCGCCCCTCGCAGAAGTCCCAGACGTGGCGCGCGGAGGTCTCGGCCCGGTCGATCATTCCAGACAGGCCAAGCCGCCCGGCCCAACCCAGCGCGTTCAAATAGTCCTCGACGCAGAGCATCGATGGCGTGTTGATCGTCTCGCCCCGGAAAATGCCCTCGATCAGCTTGCCGCCCTTCGTCAGGCGGAAGATCTTCGGCAACGGCCAGGGCGGGGTATAGCTTTCGAGCCGCTCGACGGCGCGGGGCGACAGGATCAGCATGCCATGTGCCCCTTCGCCCCCCAGCACCTTCTGCCAGGAGAAGGTCGTCACATCGAGTTTCGACCAAGGCAGGTCCATCGCGAACGCGGCGGAGGTCGCATCGCACAGCGTCAGCCCCTCGCGGTCGTCGGCGATCCAGTCGGCGTCCGGCACCCGCACGCCAGACGTCGTGCCGTTCCAGGTGAAGCAGATGTCGCGGGCCGGATCGATGTCCAGGTCGGGCAGGTGCCCGTATTCGGCGGTCCGCACGTCGGCATCGAGCCGAAGCTGCTTGACCGCATCCGTGACCCAGCCGGCGCCGAAGCTCTCCCAGGCCAGCATCGTGACGGGTCGCGCGCCCAGCATCGTCCACATCGCGATCTCATAGGCGCCGGTGTCGGAGGCGGGGACGATGCCGATGCGGTAATCGTCGGGCACGCCCAGGATGCCGCGCGTCCGATCGATCGCGGCGGCCAGCCTTGCCTTGCCGACGGCGGCGCGGTGGCTGCGGCCCAGGGGCGCATCGGACAGGTCGGTGAGGGTATAGCCCGGCGGTTTGGCGCAGGGGCCGGAGGAGAAGCGCGGGTTCACGGGTTTCGTGGCGGGGCGCGCGCCCGCTTGGTTCGTCGTCACTGTGCTATCCTTCCAGATAAGCGCCCTTCGTTGGGGAAGGGTGTCCCGCCTGTGTCGGTATTCGCAGCCGAGGGGTCGCGCAAGGGCCATAATGACGCTAGTCCGCAGACAAGGCCGGGACCGTCCGGCGCCGACCGACGGATGCGCCATGTTCACCACGATCCTTACCTGCGACCCCGAAGCCCCAGGGCTGGAGCCGCCGCTGATCGAGGCGCTGCGCAACGGCTGGGGCGGGGGCACGGCGCGGTGGCTGTCGCGCGGGGTCGCGGCGGAGTTCGACCACGAGATGCTGCCCGATACGCTGGATCACGCGCGCGCCGAACTGGACCTGCTGGGCATCGACCTGAACGTCGTGCCCCGGGATGGGCGGCGCAAGCGGCTGCTGCTGGCGGACATGGACAGCACGATGATCCGGCAGGAATGCATCGACGAGCTGGCCGCCGAAGCAGGCGTCGGCGACCGGGTCGCCGCGATCACCGCCAAGGCCATGAACGGCGAGATCGACTTCGAGGGCGCGCTGCGCGAACGCGTGGGCCTTCTGGCCGGGCTGGACGCATCGGTGATCGACCGGGTCCTACGCGACCGGATCACGATGATGCCGGGCGGCGCCACGTTGGTCGCGACGATGAAGGCGAACGGGGCGAAGGCCGCGCTCGTGTCGGGCGGATTCACCGCCTTTACGGAGGTCGTGGCCGCGCGCCTGGGGTTCGACTGGAACCGGGCGAACACGCTGCTGATCGCGGATGGCCGGCTGACCGGCGCGCCGGGCGCGCCGATCCTGGGGCGCGCGGCCAAGGTCGCCGCGCTGGAGGCGTTCGCCGCCGAGATGGGGATCGCGCCCTCAGACGTGATCGCCGTGGGCGACGGGGCGAACGACCTCGGCATGCTGGAGCGCGCGGGCCTGGGCGTGGCGCTACACGCGAAACCCGCCGTGCAGGCCGAGGCGCAATGCCGCGTGAACCACGGCGACCTCACCGCGCTTCTCTACCTGCAGGGCTATCGCATCGACGATTTCGTCGACTGATGCCGCGTCCGGACAAAACGCCGCCCGGCCGGTTTGCCGCCCGCTAAAGCCCCGCCTCCGCGG
Organism: Jannaschia sp. S6380; assembly: GCF_023015695.1. Classification (NCBI taxonomy): domain Bacteria; kingdom Pseudomonadati; phylum Pseudomonadota; class Alphaproteobacteria; order Rhodobacterales; family Roseobacteraceae; genus Jannaschia; species Jannaschia sp. S6380. The sequence continues at coordinate 430,601 of NZ_JALKAS010000002.1, read as the reverse complement.
CGATCTGGGCGCGCGATTTCCGCGACCGTTCCGTCGCCGACTTGAGCTGTCCGCAGGCGGCCATGATATCCTCGCCCCGCGGCGTGCGAATCGGGCTGGCATAGCCCGCCTGCATCAGGATCGTCGCGAAAGCGCGGATACGGTTGTTCGACGACCGCCTGTAGGGCGCACCGGGCCATTCGTTGAACGGAATCAGATTCACCTTGGCCGGAATGCCATCGAGCAGTTCGACAAGCCGGTGCGCGTCCGCGTCGCTGTCGTTCACGCCGTCCAGCATGACGTATTCGAAGGTGATCCGCTCGCTGTTGGTGGCCTTGGGGTACTCGCGCAGCGCGTCCAGCAGCGTTTCGACGTTCCACCGCTTGTTGATCGGCACCAACTTGTCACGAACGGCATCCGTCGTCGCATGAAAGCTGACGGCCAGAAGGCAGCCGATCTCCTCGGCGGTGCGCGCGATCTCGGGGACGACGCCCGAGGTCGACAGCGTGATGCGGCGACGGCCGAGCGCGATCCCCTCGCCGTCCATCACGATCTTCATCGCGTCGCGGACGTTTTCGAAGTTGTAGAGCGGCTCGCCCATCCCCATCAGCACGATGTTCGACAGAAGCCGCGGCCCGTTCTCGCCCGTGCCCTGACCCGGCTCGGGCCATTCGCCCAGGTCGTCGCGCGCCAGCATGACCTGGCCCACGATCTCGCCCGCCGTCAGGTTGCGGACCAGCTTCTGCGTCCCGGTGTGGCAGAACGAACAGGTCAGCGTGCAGCCCACCTGGCTGGAGACGCAAAGCGTGCCGCGTCCCTCCTCCGGGATGTAGACCACCTCGACCTCATGTCCGCCGGCGATGCGGACCAGATATTTGCGCGTGCCGTCGTCGGAGATCTGGCGCGTGACCACCTCGGGCAGTTCGATCACGAAATGCTCCGCCAGCAGGGCGCGGAAATCCTTGGCGAGGTTCGTCATCGCCCCGAAATCGCGCACCCCCCAGTGATACAGCCATTGCCAAAGCTGCCCCGTCCGCATCTTCGCCTGGCGTTCCGGCGTGCCCATCGCGATCAACGCGTCGCGCAACTGCACCCGCGTCAGGCCGATCAGGTTCGGCTTCCCCCCCTCGGGCGCCTTGCGGGGGATCGTGTGGACGTCCTGCGTGATGGGCGCTTGCATCGGGGCCTCCGGAACGGGAACGGGCGCCCCATATAGGGACGCCCGCCGCGAATCACAAATGGCGGATCAGCCGCCGCAGCGCTGTTCGGCATCGGCCACGGCCGCGGTAAAGCCCAGCAGGCTGAACGTGTCCTCGGTCCGGGTGCCGCGGCCCGACTGACCGGAGACCACGGCGCTGGCACCGCGCTTCATCGCGGCGATGATCCGCGCGTCCTCCTCGGGCGAGGCCGCCCAGGCCAACTCGTTATCGGTGAACAGTTCGAACCGGTCGGACCCGATCTCAAGCGTCACGGTCGATCCGTCGGCATAGGGATAGCCGCCGGTCGCGGAGACCTCGCCCTTCTTGTCCGATCCGGGCCAATAGCTGACGAACAGGCGGATATCGCCGCGACGTGCGGCGACCTCGCGTCCGTCGCGCGTGTTGCGGATGGACTTGGGGGCCGAGACGATCCAGCACTGGGTCGGGTTGTCCTCGACGAAGACGGACCAGTCGGTTTCGGTGTTCACGCGGTTGGAGCTGTCCTGCGCGTAAGCGGGCACCGTCAGTGCCAGCGCCAGGATTGCCGTACCGATCGCCTTAGAAATCATCACTGTCTCAGCCTCTGTCGCCTGTTGCGGCCCCGATCGCCCGGTTGGTCCGGGCTTGGCGAACCCGGGTCGCGCGGTTCCCAATATTGCGCCGCAGTGATAGCCCGACGCGAACCCGCTCGGAAAGCCCGTGCGGCAAGTTTTCGCGCATGGAGGACACATGGCCGAGGTGAACGACGGGGCGGTCGATCTGATGCAGGTGGTCCGCGGGGACCGGATCGAATCGGTGCATCGCGGTCATGCGGTCATATGCGACGGATCGGGCGGGATCGTGGAAGCCTGGGGCGACCCGTCGACGGTGATCTATCCGCGTTCGTCCTGCAAGATGATCCAGGCGCTGCCACTTCTGGAGTCGGGCGCCGGGCGCGATCTGGACGACCGGCGCCTGGCCCTGGCCTGCGCATCCCACCAGGGCGCCGAGATCCACACCGGAGAGGTGGCGGCCTGGCTGTCCGACCTGGGCCTGACCGAGAGCGATCTGCGCTGCGGATCGCACATGCCCTATTCGGACGCGGCCAAGGCGGATCTGATCCGCGCAGACGCGGGTCCGTGTCAGCTTCATAACAACTGTTCGGGCAAGCACGCAGGGTTCCTGACCCTGGCGCGCCATCTGGGTGCCGGGCCGGAATATGCCGACCCCGATCACCCCGTCCAACAGGCTGTGCGCCGCGCCTTCGAGGAGGTGACCGGCATGGAAAGCCCCGGCTTCGGGATCGACGGCTGTTCGGCCCCCAACTTCGCCACGCGCCTGGATGCGCTGGGTACCGCGATGGGTCGTTTCGCCGCCGCCCGCGAAGGCGCGGATGCGCGGGCCGACGCGATGGCGCGGCTGACCCGCGCGATGGGCGCGCAGCCGGAACTGGTCGCGGGCGAAGGTCGGGCCTGCACCGATCTGATGCGCGCGATGGATGGGCGCGTCGCGGTCAAGACGGGGGCGGAGGCCGTCTTCGTCGCGATCGTGCCGGAACTGGACCGGGGCATCGCGCTCAAGATCGTCGATGGCGGAACGCGTGCGGCCGAAGGGGTGATCGCCGCGCTGCTTGTCCGTCTGGGCGTCCTTGACGCAGGGGCACCGGTCGCGAAGCGCCTGACCGTGGGGCCGATCCGCAACTGCCGGGATACGGTCACGGGACACTATCGGGTGACGCTGGGCTGAGAGCCGCCGCGACCGCCTCGAGCAGCGCATCCTTGCAAAGTGGCTTGGTCAGATGTGCGGCGAAGCCGGCGTTCCGCAACCGCGTCGTCATCTCGGCGCCGACATGGGCCGTCAGCGCGAGGATCGGAACGGCCGGGCCCGGCAACTCCTGAAGCGCGGCGGCCACCTCAAAGCCGTCGACATCCGGCATTGAGATGTCGAGCACGGCGACATCCGGCCGGGCCCGCCGCGCCGCCGCGATCGCCTCGGCGCCGCCGGCGGCCAGTTCCACCTGGTAAGGGGTGTCCTTCAACATCCGGTCCAGAAGCAGACGGTTCGTCGCATTGTCGTCGGCCAGAAGGATCCGCGGCCGGTCGTCCGGCTCCGCGCCGGCCTGGCGTTCGGCCCCGAAGGCCGAAACGAGATCGGCCCAGGCGAAGGGCGGCGGAAGGATCGCGCCGGCCCGCTCCATCACCTCCGCCGCCGCGTCACCGCCTGGGCCGAGGGCGACCAGCCTCGCCCCGGGTGTCATCTTGGCCAGAACTTGCCGCTGCGCCGTCTCGGGAAGTGCCATTGGCAGCAGGACATGCGCGGCGCCGGCGACGTCGGACGTCACGGCGATGCCCGCTGCCGCGAGCTGCCGACCGATCAGGTCAGCCTGCACCCCCCCGCCGGGCGACAGCGCCAGACGCCGGGGGAAATCGTCCGGGCCTAGGCCGGCCGTCTGAGACGGCAATGGCAGAACCAGCGTGAAGATCGCACCTGAACCCGTGTCCGGCTGCAGGGTCAGCGTTCCGCCCATCCGTTCGGCCAGCCCCCGCGAGATCGTCAGCCCGAGGCCCGTTCCCTCGCGCATCGTATCCTCGGACAGGTCGCCCTGTCCGAATGCCTCGAACACGGCATCGCGATCGCTGTCGGCAATCCCGGGGCCGGTATCCTCGACGGTGATTGCGAATTGGGTCGGATCGGCATCCACCCGGGCCACGCGCAGGACGATCGAGCCGACCTGCGTGAACTTCGCCGCGTTGCCCAGAAGGTTCATCACGATTTGGCGGACACGCCCCGCATCGCCCCGGACCGTGCCCGGCAAGCCGATCGGACAGTCCAGCGCGACGGCGACACCGGGCCGCGCCCCGGCGCCGGCCAACCGCAGGCAGTCGCCCAGCAGCCGCTCCAGATCGAAGGGTGCCTCGCGCAGGGTCAGCCTGTCCGCGTTCAACCGAGACACGTCGAGCGTGTCGTTGACGATGGTCAGCAACGCATCGGCCGAGTCGTGGATCGTCCGCGCAAGCAAGCCGGCCTCCCCTCCGGGCCCCTCGTCGATCAGCATGCGCGTCATGCCGAGGATCCCGTTCATCGGCGTCCGTATCTCGTGGCTCATCCGGGCCAGGAAATCGGCCTTGATCCGCGCCGTCCGTTCGGCCGCGTCGCGCGCATCGATCAACGCGGCCTCGCGCGTGCGATCCTCGGTGACGTCCAGCACCAGCGAGACCACATCGCCGTCCGGCGCCCGCCGGTCCTGAAACCGCAGGATCCGCCCGTCATAATGGTGCAGAATCTGGGGCGGGACGATTTCCGCATGCCAACGGGCGACCTGCGCATGCGCCCAGGCCTCGGGCGAGGCATCGCCGATATCGAAGGCCCCCTCCTCGGCCGCACCGGCGAATATCTCCTGCGCATGGACGCCCGGACCCAGGCCGGACGCCCCGTCGAACAGGCCCAGATAGACATGGTTCGCGGCGACGAGTCGGCCTGACGCGTCGAAGACGGCGAACCCGTCGCGCATCGCCTCCAGCGCATGCCACAGGCGGCGGCGCGCGCGATCGGCGCGCTTGGCGGCCTCCCGTCGCTGCGCCAGCACGCCCTGCTGGCGTTCGGACAGGCGCAGATTCTCTTCCCGTTCCGACAGGTAGCGTCGCGAAAGGCGGTCGGAATTGGCCACGAGCGCCGAATGCGCCTGCGCGAGTTCCCGGCGAACGTGGTCCAGCGTGCGTTCCGCGGCGAGCCTGCGCCGCCGCTCCTCCTGATAGGCGGTCTCGATACCCGATCCGTCCATGCCGTCCTGCGCCCGTTCCACCCCGTCGTGGAGCAGGTTTCGCCGTCGAACGTGAAGATCGGCTTAAGCCCGAACCTCAGTTCAGGTCGAAATGCAGCGGATACTGTCGACCGTCGAACGCCCCGAAGAGGTCGCCCAGGTCGGGATGCGTGACCGGCTCGCCCGAGCGGTCAAGCGTCAGGTTCTGTTCCGAGACGTAAGCCACGTAGTAGCTTTCGTCATTCTCGGCCAGAAGGTGATAGAACGGCTGATCCTTGCGCGGGCGGCTGTCCTGCGGGATCGCGTCATACCATTCTTCCGTATTCGAGAAGACGGCGTCCACGTCGAAGATCACCCCCCGGAAGGGGTGTTTCTTGTGACGAACGACCTCTCCGAGGCCGTACTTGGCTTCGTTCTTCAGCATGGCATTGCCCTTTTCCCGCCTCATTTCTATCCCGCAGAGCGGCGGGTTGTAAATTGGCGCGCGGTCAAAACCATGGAAACATACTGTGACTCTGGCCTTTACAGTCCTTCAGATCGTCGCGCCCGTCTTCCTGCTGGCGGCCATCGGCTTTGCCTGGGTCCGGCTGGGCTACGACTACGATACGGTCTTCGTCACGCGGCTGGCGATGACGCTGGCGATCCCTTGCCTGATCTTCGTGGCGCTTGCCGGCGGCGAGGTGGAGGCCGACGCGGCCGGACGTTTGGCGATGGCCGCGCTTGCCGCCTATGCCGGCATACTGGCGGCCTTTGGGGCAATCTGCCTCGCCCTGGGTCTCGACCGGCGAACGTATTGGGCCCCGCTGGTCTTCGGCAATACCGGAAACCTGGGCCTGCCCCTGGCCCTGCTGGCCTTCGGGCAGGCGGGTTTGGGATATGCGGTGGTGGTGTTCTCGGTCTCGGCGATCCTGCAGTTCACGGTCGGCCTGATGATCGTCGCCGGCAGTGCCAGCCCGGCCCGTGCCCTTCGCGAGCCGATGGTGGCCGCGACCCTGCTGGGCGCGCTGTTCCTCTGGCGCGACTGGTCCGTGCCCGCGGTCGCATTCGAGGCGCTGACGCTGGTGGGGCAAATGGGCATTCCGCTGATGCTCATCACGTTGGGCGTCGCCGTCGCGCGGATCCGGCCGGCGGCGTTCCTGCCGGTGGCGGGCCTGTCGCTGGTCAAGGTGGCGGTCTGTACCGGTTTGGCGCTGGTCACCGCATCCGCGTTCGCGCTGGACGAGGTGACGACCGCGGTTCTGACCGTGCAACTGGCCACGCCGGTAGCCGTCACGTCTTATCTTCTGGCGCTCAAGTACGGGGCGAAGGCGGAGCCCGTCGCGGGCATGGTCGTCGTGTCGACGATCCTGTCGATCGGCACGCTGCCCCTTATCCTGGCCTTCTTCGTCTGAGACGATTGGCAGACCGCCCCCGGATGCGCTAGACTTCCAGAAAATCGGTAAGATCAATAAGACCGGGCAGTGAAATCATGAAACGACTTGTGCAGATCGGCTGTCTGCTTCTTCTGGCCGCGTGCGGCGGGGGTGGCAGTGAGGGGCGTGCCCCGCGGAACCTGGACGACGCCTGTTCCATCCTGGCGCAACGGCCCGGATATCTGCGGGCCTTCAGGGCGGCCGAACGAAAATGGGGCGTGCCCGTCCACGTCCAGATGGCGACCATCTATCAGGAATCGAAGTTCATATCGGATGCGCGAACACCGCTGCGCTATTCCCTGGGCGTGATTCCGGTCGGCCGTCAGAGCAGCGCGTTCGGCTATTCGCAGGCGCTCGATGCGACCTGGAAGGAATATCAACTTCAGGAGGGTGGCCGACGGTCGCGTCGCGACGACATCCGCGACGCCACGGACTTCATGGGCTGGTATATGGTGCAGACGCAGCGCGAACTGGGCATTTCGCTGGCCGACGCGCGCAACCAGTACCTGGCCTATCACGACGGCCGGACCGGGTATCGACGCGGCACTTATAACGGCAAGCCATGGCTCGTCCGTATCGCGGGCGAGATCGAGGGGCGCGCCGAAATGTACCGCCAGCAGCTGCCGCGCTGCAGCTGAGCCTGCCTCAAACGGCGCGTACCAGCGACCGGTAGATCGCCTCCGCAAGGCCCGTCCGGCCGCTGGCGGCGACCGCTTCGGCCTGCGACTGCCGCAGGAAGCTGTCGAACTGCGTCTCGCCGCCCCCTGAGGGCGACGGCGACCCGGTCCCCGAGACGCGCAACATCTCCGCGAAGAGAAATGCCTCGAGTTCGGTGGCCTGCGCGCGCAGGGCGTCCTGTCGGGAGGGCGACAGGGTGGCCGTGGCATTCGGCGCCGCCACATTGATGGAAGCCGACGTCGGAATCATCCGTCTCTCCTTTTCCGCGATGCGTCGGCGTCAATGGATCACCTGCGAGTAAAGGAATTCGTAACGCGGGCGCCTTAGCCCTGTGTCGGTGAACCGATTCCCCTCGTCGGAGGACCCATGCCCGAGATTGCCGCCATGCTCGTTCCCACGGGCCCGAAACCCGCCCCATCCCGCGGCGACGCGCGGACGCGGGAGACCCCTGATACGTCTGCAGGCGAAACCGCCGCTTCGGAGTTTCGCGCCATGTTCGCGATTGGCGAGGCCATGGCTGGCGGGCCAAGGGCGGATACCGCCCCGACCGAAGATGCCGAACCGGGCGAAGCCGAACCGGAAGGGACCGATGCCGATCCCGACCAACCCGAGATGGACGATTCCGCAATCCTGGATCGGCTCGTGCCCGATGGCGGACATCGGGACGCCGCGGATGCCGTGCCACCGGTTCCGGCCCTCCCGTTCGGCATCCATGCCGCCAAGGATGGCATCGACGGACTGCTTGCGGGTCGGTCGGGGGCGGCCGGGGCGGACCGGCCGGGAACGATCGATCGGAACATCGGGCCGGACGCCAGACAAACGCTGCCGTCCGGGTCGGGCACGGCGGCGATACATGCAGCCGATCCTGCTCATGTTTCCGCATCACGTGTCGGTCCGGCGGTCGGACATGCCGGCACGGTCGCCAAACCCGTCATGGCGCGCGCCGAAGACCCCCGCACCTCGCCTTCAGCCGCCGACGGCCCGGATCCGTCCAACGCGACGCAGGCCGGCTCGGCCCGGGCCGCAACCGATTTCGCCCTTCCGCAAGACGCAGCCGTCTTGGCAAAATCCGCCCGCCCGACCCTGTCGCCCGACTTGACCGCGCTCTTGACGGAACTGGCGGCGAACCGACCCGCCGACCCGGATGCCATCCCGCGCGATTGGTCCGTCGGGGCAGTCTCCGGCGCGACCCGCATGGATAGCCAGGACGGCGCCCGACCCGTTCTGCTGGCGGAGCTTCGGCAGGACGTTCCCCAGCGGATCGGCCAGCTTCTCCGCGGCGTCAACGGTGACGGCGTGGAGCTGCGCGCAGGCGACGGCGACCTGAGCACGGAGTTGGAACTGGCGCCGGCCGAGCTCGGGCGCCTGCGGCTGACACTGAACACGACCGAGCGCGGACTGCACCTCGCCGTCCTGATCGAGCGACCCGAGTCAGTCGAAGCGGTCCGGCGTCACCTCGAAGGATTGCACCGATCGCTCCTGGCCGACGGCGTCACCCTTGGCTCCATCGACATTGGAACCGGACAGCGTCGCGGGGGCGAGGACCGTCCGGCCCGGGCCGAGCACCACCAGGCGGACGCGGCCGACATCGTCGAGCCGGAACACCCCGACATCGCGGCCCGCCGGCCGACCCCTGTTCCCGGCGGCCGCCTCGACCTGCGTTTCTAGGAGGATCCATGGATATCACATCAACCGCGACGGCCCCCACGGCATCGGCCCGCCCACCCGCGTCGTCCGGGGCCGCGTCGGCCACGTCCGATTTCGACATGTTCCTGACCCTGCTGACGGCGCAGATCCGCAACCAGGATCCGCTGCAACCGGCCGATTCGACGGAGTACACCGCCCAGTTGGCGACATTCTCGAATGTGGAGCAGTCCGTGCAGACCAACGACCTACTCGGCCAGATGATCGCGCGCCTCGATGCGCAACAGGTGACCGGGGCGGCGCAGTATATCGGCATGGAGTTCCGGCATTCCGGTCCGGTCGGCCATACCGGGGGCACCACCGTTCTCCACACATCGGTCCCCCCACTTGCAGACCGTGCGGAGCTGGTCGTCTTGGACGACACCGGGCGCGAGGTCGGGCGGCATGACATCGATCCGAACGCCACGACGCTCGGCTGGCCCGCATCGGGGCAAGGGGCGACGGTCCCGGACGGGCACTACACGCTGCGTGTCGACTCCTGGTCTGGCGAACAACCGCTCGATCCGATCGCGGTGTCGCACTACGCCGCCGTGACCGAGGTCGTCCTGGGCGATGGCGGTGCGGAGGTCATCCTGGATGGCGGCGTCCGGCTGGCCCTAGCATCGCTCGAATCGATCCGCGCCGCCGAGACGGGCTGACGCCGACTGGCCTAGAAAAGTCCCGCCAGCGCAAGAACGACGCTGGTCGCGGCGATGCCGGCCAGAAACCACAGCGGCGCGGCCGCCGGTGACGGCCGTTCCGTCCGGACGGTCACGCGTTCGGGACGGCGCAGCGCGTCCTCCACCGCCTGCGGCAGGTGGGGGCCGAAACGGGCGAGGACGCGCGCGGTCCGCGCCAGGTCGCGCGCGAAGGCGCGGGGGCCGAGGTTCTCGCGGATGTAGCGCTCCACCTCGGGACCGGCGGCCGTCCAGAGGTTCATGTGCGGATTGAGCGTCCGCGCCACCCCTTCGACCACGACCATCGTCCGCTGCAGCAGGATCAGCTCGGTCCGCGTCTCCATCCCGAATCGCTCCGTCACCTCGAAGAGATAGGCCAGGAGCCGCCCCATCGAGATCCGCGACGCGTCCATACCGAAGATCGGTTCCCCGACCGAGCGGAGCGCCTGGGCGAACTGGTCGATGTCGCGGTCGGGCGGGACGTAGCCCGCCTCGAAATGCACCTCGGCCACGCGGCGGTAATCCTTGCGGATGAACCCCATCAGGATCTCGGCATAGACACGCCGCGTATACTCGTCGAGCCGCCCCATTATCCCGAAATCGAGCGCGACCACGTCGCCGTTGGGCGCCACCTTCAGGTTGCCCTGATGCATATCGGCATGGAAGTAGCCATCGCGCAGGGCATGGCGCAGGAACATCGCGATCACCCGCTCCGAGAGCTGCGCGCGGTCGTGCCCGGCCGCGTCGATGGCCTGGAGATCCGCCATCTGCACGCCCTCCTCCCAGTCGAGGGTCATGACCGCGCGCCCCGACAGGCCCCACTCGACCTTGGGCACGCGAAACCCTTCGTCGCGTGCGGTGTTGGCCGCGAACTCGGCGGCGGCGGCGCATTCGGTCCGCATGTCCAGCTCCTGCTGCACGGTGGCATCGAAATGGGCGATGACCTCCATCGGCCGCAGACGCCGGGTGGAGGGGGACAGCACCTCGATCATCCGGGCGGCGAAATAGAACGCGTCGATGTCGCGCCGGAAGGCCCGCGCGATGCCGGGGCGCAGCACCTTGACGGCGACCTTCCGGCCACTTCCCGCAAGGCGCGCCTGGTGCACCTGCGCGATGGACGCCGCGGCCACAGGCTCGCTGAACTCCTCGAAGAGCGCCTCGACGGACAGGCCCAGGTCGGCCTCGATCATGGCGCGGGCCCGCGCGGTGGGGAAAGGCGGCAACTTGTCCTGAAGGACGCGCAGCTGCAGGGCCAGGTCGTCTCCCACGAAGTCGGGCCGCGTCGACAGGATCTGGCCCAGCTTGATGTAGCTGGGTCCCAGCGCGGTCAGCGCCCGGGTGACAGGCGGCAGGTCCGGATCGCCTCGAAAGCCCAGCCAGCGGAACGGCCAGCCCATCACGCGCGCCGCGATCCGCAATTCGCGGGGCGCGCGCAGTTGTTCCAGGACGACATCCATCGCGCCGGTCCGCTCGAACGTGCCGGCGGTGCGGATCAGGCGGACGATGTTGTGGGGGCCCCTCACCTCAGATTTTCCAACCCGAATGAAGCGCGGCAATCCCGAAGCTCAGGTTTCGGTACTTCACGTTGCCGAAGCCCGCGTCGACGATCATGCCGGCGAACCGGTCCTGGTCGGGGAACTTGCGGATGCTCTCGACGAGGTACTGATAGGAGTCGCGATCCCCGGCGATCGCCTGCCCCATGCGCGGGATCACGTTGAAGGAGTAGAGATCATAGGCCCGCTGCATCAGCGGGTTGGGCAGGTGGCTGAACTCCAGCACCATCAGTCGGCCGCCCGGGCGCAGGACGCGATACGCCTCGCGCAGGGCCTCGTCGATGCGGGTGACGTTCCGGATGCCGAAGCTGATGGTGTAGACGTCGAAGGAGGCATCGGCGAAGGGCAGCGCCATCGCGTCGCCCACCACCCAGTCGAGGCGGTCGGCGCAGCCCCCGGCCTCGGCGCGGCCCCGACCGGCGACCAGCATGCTTTCGGTCATGTCGCAGACGGTGGCCGTGGCGGCAGGCGCGCGCGACAGGAAGCGAAAGGCGATGTCGCCCGTCCCGCCCGCCACATCGAGCAGGCGCTGCCCCGCCCGCGGCGCCAGCCAATCGAGCATCGCATCCTTCCAGACCCGGTGGATGCCCATCGACATCGCATCGTTCATCACGTCGTATTTCGACGCGACGTTGGTGAAGACCCCGTGGACGCGGCCGGCCTTCTCCTCCTCCGGGACGGTCTGGTTTCCGAAATGCGTGGTCTTCCGGTCGTCTTGCGTCATGCCCGTCGCGCCCCCATCCTGTCGGACCTGACTTATAGGGCGCGCGCGCCCGCCTGCAATGAAGGCGCCGATGCCCGAGCTTCCCGAAGTCGAAACCGTCCGCCGCGGGCTGGCCCCCGCGCTGGAGGGCGCACGCCTTGTGCGGGTGGAGGTCAATCGTCCCGACCTTCGCTGGCCTTTCCCCGCGCGCATGGCCGCGCGGCTGGAGGGTGCGACGATCCGCGCACTCGGGCGGCGATCGAAATATCTGCTGGCCCATCTGGACACGGGCGAGACGCTGATCGTGCATCTGGGCATGTCGGGCCGCATGGTGGTCGACGCCCTCCGGCCGGGGCGGTTTCACCGGGAGGCCGGCTGGCTGGCCCGGCACGACCACGTGGTCCTGCACACCGCCGCACACCGGGTGACGTTCAACGATGCCCGGCGTTTCGGCGCGATGGATCTGTGCCCGACCGACGCGCTGGACGATCACTGGCTGATCGCCAAGCTGGGGCCGGAGCCGTTGGGCAACGGGTTCCATGCGGCGCATCTGACGACCGCGTTCCGGGGCCGGCGCACACCGGTGAAGGCCGCGCTCCTCGATCAGCGGATCGTGGCGGGCCTCGGCAACATCTATGTCAACGAGGCGCTGCACCGTGCCGGCATCGCGCCGACCCGTGCGGCGGGCCGCATCGCGGCGGTCCGAGTCGCCGGCTTGGTACCCATAATCCGCGACGTCCTGCTGGAGGCGATCAAGGCCGGCGGGAGCAGCCTGCGCGACCATCGCCGCGCGGACGGGGAACTCGGGTATTTCCAGCACACGTTCCGCGTTTACGATCGCGAGGGGGCGCCCTGCCCCACGCCGGGATGCGCGGGCACGATCCGGCGGATCATGCAATCGGGGCGGTCGACCTTCCATTGTCCGGCCTGTCAGAGGTGACTTGAAACGCGTCCGCGTTACATGCAGGCCTTGAGATCCGACCAACTTGCGGAGCGAGAGATGGGTTACGAGACACTGAACGTCGACGTCGCCAACCACGTGGCCCTGATCAAGCTGGATCGGCCCGACGCGATGAACGCCCTGAACACCAAGCTTCTGGGCGAGCTGGCCAAGGCGCTGACATCGGCGCAGGGCAACGACAAGGTGCGGTGCATCGTCATCACCGGGTCCGACAAGGCGTTCGCCGCCGGCGCCGACATTCGCGAGATGTCGGAGAAGAGCTTTGTCGAAGTCTTCATGGGCGACCTTTTCGGCCCCGAGGTCGACGTGATGCTGCGGATCCGCAAACCCATCATCGCGGCGGTCGCGGGCTATGCGCTGGGCGGTGGCTGCGAGCTGGCGATGATGTCCGACTTCATCATCGCCGCCGACACCGCCAAGTTCGGCCAGCCGGAGGTCAATATCGGCGTCATCGCGGGCATCGGCGGAACCCAGCGCCTGACGCGGGCCGTGGGCAAGGCCAAGTCGATGGACATGCATCTGACCGGCCGCTTCATGGATGCCGAGGAGGCGGAGCGGTCCGGCCTGGTCAGCCGCGTCGTGCCCGCCAAGAAGTTGATGGAGGAGACGATGGCCGCGGCCGGCAAGATCGCCGAGAAGTCGATGGTCACCGTCACCGCGATCAAGGAGGCCGTGAACCAGAGTCAGGAGATGTCGCTCTCCCAGGGGCTGCTGTTCGAGAAGCGGATGTTCCACGCCCTCTTCAACACCGAGGACCGGGCCGAGGGGATGAAGGCCTTCGTCGAGAAGCGCGAGCCGCAGTTCCGCGACCGCTGAGCCGACCTGCCCCATGGGGCACCAAGCCGGTTGACCCCGCCATTCGGGCGGTCTAATGGCGCCCATCATGCGTGTGAGGCCCGCTCTGGCCGGATTGGACCCGTGGCGATTTCCTTGCCGCAGGAGGGGTCGGCCTTGCACCGCCGAAACAGACCAGACCCTTCGCAGAGGACCGATCACATGGCAAATTCGCCCCAGGCCAAGAAACGCGCCCGCCAGAACGAGCGGCGCTTCGCCGTAAACAAGGCGCGCCGTTCGCGCATCCGCACCTATCTTCGCCGCGTCGAGGAGGCGATCGCATCCGGCGATCAGGATGCCGCAACGTCAGCCTTGAAGGAGGCCCAGCCCGAACTGATGCGTGGCGTCACCAAGGGGGTCTTCCACCGCAACACGGCGGCGCGGAAAATGTCCCGTCTTTCCAGCCGAGTCAAAGCCCTGGGCAACTGAGCCCGGGCGATTCTCGCCCCGGCTGCGAAATCATCCGGCCACAGGTCAAGAGATTCGAAAGCCCGCCGCCCGGCGGGCTTTTTCTTGCCGATGGATCAGTCACTTGATGCCGGTGTGACAGATTCTTTGCGGTCCCCGTATATGTCAACAAAGAAGAGTCGTTGTGGCCCCAAGGGGCCGCCCGCTATCCATCTTTCCAGCGAGTCAGATCGCTGAGATGGGGATGTCGATGAACACGGACGCGGGCCCGCGTGTTTCCGAGGTGGGGCCTCGGGAAGCGTGGAATATATTGTCGAATGACGCCGCCGCCGTGCTGGTCGATGTCCGGACCCGACCCGAATGGGGATTCGTGGGCGGGCCCGACCTGTCGGCCATCGGAAAGGATGTCGTTCGTCTCGAATGGCAGTCCTGGCCCGACATGTCCCGAAATCCCGGCTTCGCGCGAGCGCTGCTGGAACAGGTCGAGGGGCTGCCATCCCGTTTCCTGTTCCTGTGCCGCTCGGGCGGACGGTCGATGCAGGCGGCGCGTGCCGCAGCCGACGCCATGGCGTCGGAGGGACGTGCCGTTCCCTGCATCAACGTGGCCGAGGGATTCGAGGGTGATCTGGACGCGAGCGGACATCGGGGGGGCCTGAACGGATGGAAGGCCCGCGGACTGGAGTGGCACCAGTCTTGATAGAAACGAGCAGAGCAGTTTGGGGCCGAGCGACATGACGAACGACGCGTGGGACAGCGCAAAAGGTGCAATCCGGAAGGATATCGGTGCACATAACTACACGACCTGGATCGAGCCGCTGGCCTTTCGGTCGCTGGAGGATGGGACGCTGAACCTGGCCTCGCCCACCGACTTCATCGGCAAGTGGGTGATGCAGAACTTCCAGGACGTCATCCTGCGTCACGTCGGGAGCAACGGAACGAGCGTGGCGCGCCTGGTTTGCGCCGCCGGCGGCCGACCGCCCGCATCCCGCCCCGTCACCCCCGACGAGGCCGCACCGCGCACCCGCGCCGACCGCGAAACCAAGCTGGACCGCCGCTTTACCTTCGAGAGTTTCATCGTCGGCAAGTCGAACGAGATGGCCCATGCCGCCGCGCGCCGGGTCGCGACCGGTGGCCCGGTCAGTTTCAACCCGCTGTTCCTGCATGGCCGCGTCGGCTTGGGAAAGACCCATCTGATGCAGGCCATCGCCTGGGAGATGCAGGAGGCCCATCCCGAGAAGCGGGTGATGTACCTGTCGGCCGAGAAATTCATGTACCGTTTCGTGCAGGCGCTGCGTGAAAAGGCCACGATGGATTTCAAGCAACTGTTCCGCACCGTCGACGTCCTGCTGGTGGACGACGTGCAGTTCATCGCCGGGAAGGAATCGACCCAGGAGGAGTTCTTCCACACGTTCAATGCTCTGGTGGATCAGGGCAAGCAGGTCGTCATCTCGGCCGATCGCAGCCCTGCCGAGATCTCGGATCTGGAGGAGCGGATCACCTCGCGGCTGCAATCGGGCCTGGTGGTGGATCTGCACCCCGCCGATTACGAACTGCGCCTGGGCGTGCTGCAGCACCGCGTCGACGGCTATGCCGCCCAGCATCCCGAGTTCCGCCTAGCGGATGGCGTGGTGGAGTTCCTGGCCAGTCGCATCAACACCTCCATCCGCGTGCTGGAGGGGGCGGTCATGCGGCTCTTCGCCTATGCCGACCTCGTCAAGCAGGAGGTCACGATGGAGCAGGCGCAGGACGTGCTGTCGGACCTGCTCCGCGCGTCCGAGCGCAAGCTGACGATCGACGACATCATGAAGGCGACCTGCGAACATTACGCGTTGCGGATGTCGGACATGACCTCGGCCCGCCGGTCGCGCACGGTCGCGCGCCCGCGTCAGATGGCGATGTGGCTGGCCAAGAAACTAACCCCCCGCAGCTATCCTGAGATCGGCCGCAAGTTCGGCAACCGCGACCACACGACCGTCCTCTACGCAGTCCGCAAGATCGAGGAACTGATCGCCGCCGAGCCGCAGATTGCCGAGGACGCGCAACTGCTGCTTCGGCGTCTCGAAGGCCAGTTGCGCTGACGCGACGCGTCGCTATTCTGCGCGTCCGACAGCCGGGGATCAGATCATGAAGTTTTCCATCGAGCGCGCCGCGCTTCTCGACGCCGTAAGCCAGGCCCAGGCCGTGGTGGAGCGCCGGAACACCATTCCGATCCTCGCCAACGTCCTGATGGAGGCCGACGGCGAAGGCGTCAGCTTCAAGGCCACTGACCTCGATATCGAGGTGATCGACAAGACCGTGGCCCAGGTGGAGCGGCCGGGCGGCACGACCGTCTCGGCGGTGCTGTTCCACGAGATCGTGCGCAAGCTGCCCGACGGCGCGCTGGTCCAGATCGCCGAGGATCAGACCCAGGGACGGCTGGAAGTCACGGCCGGCCGGTCGCATTTCTCGCTGGCCACGCTGGCCAAGGAGGATTTCCCGGTGATGGCCTCGTCGGACTATGCGGCCAACTTCTCCTGCGACGCCAAGGTGCTGCGGCGGCTGTTCGACAAGACCCGCTTCGCCATCTCGACCGAGGAGACGCGGTACTATCTCAACGGTGTCTACATGCATGTGGCCGAGGGCGAAGACGGTCGGACCCTACGCGCCGTGGCGACCGACGGCCACAGGCTCGCGCGCGTGGACGCCGTCCTGCCCGAAGGCGCCGAGGAGATGCCGGGCGTGATCGTCCCCCGCAAGACCGTGGACCAGGTGCGCAAGCTGCTGTCTGACGACGATGCCAAGATCGCCGTTTCCGTGTCCGAGACCAAAATCCGCTTCGCCACGCCCCAGATCACCCTGACGTCGAAGGTGATCGACGGGACCTTCCCCGACTACGCCCGTGTGATCCCGACCGGAAACACCCGCGAATTGAAAGTCGATGCCAAGGATTTCGCCAAGGCCGTGGACCGGGTCGCCACGGTGTCGTCGGAGCGGTCGCGCGCGGTGAAGCTCGCGCTCGACGAGGATCGGCTGACGCTTTCGGTCAATGCGCCCGACGCGGGCGCGGCCAACGAGGAACTGGCGGTGGCCTATGGCGACGAGAAGCTGGAGATCGGCTTCAACGCCAAATACCTGCAGGAGATCGCCGCGCAGGTGGATCTGGAGATGGCGACCTTCCTGTTCAACAATGCCGGCGACCCGACATTGATGCGCGAGGGCGACGACCAGTCCGCGATCTATGTCGTCATGCCGATGCGTGTCTGACGACGCCGGCGCCGACCGCGTCAGTTCGCTGTCGCTGTCGCATTTCCGTTCCCACCGCCGGACCCGGCTGCAGTTCGATGCGCGTCCCGTCGCCGTGCACGGCGCAAACGGTGCCGGCAAGACCAACCTGATCGAGGCGATCTCGCTGCTGTCGCCCGGACGCGGCATGCGCCGGGCCGAGGCGGCCGAGATCGTTCGCCGCCCCGAAGCCATCGGGTGGCGCGTCGCGGCGATGCTCGGCGGACGGGAGGTCGAGTTGCGCGCCGAGCCCGGGCAGCCCCGCACCACCCGTGTCGATGAAAAACCGGCCCCGCAGGTCGCCCTGGCCCGCCTGGCACGGGTCCTCTGGCTGGTACCGTCCATGGACCGCTTGTGGCTGGAGGGGGCCGAGGGACGGCGCCGGTTCCTGGACCGCATGACGCTCAGCTTCCTGCCCGATCACGCCGAAGGGGTCCTGGCCTATGAGAAGGCGATGCGGGACCGGAACCGCCTGCTGCGCGACGGCATACGCGACGCGCATTGGTACGAGGCGCTGGAGGCGCAGATGGCGCGGCACGGGACCGGCATCCATGCACGTCGCGCCGATGCGTTGACGCGGCTGCAGGCCGCCCAGCAGCCGGACGGCCCGTTCCCCGCCGCGACGCTTTCCCTGTCCGGTCCGGATGAGGAGACGTCGGAGGATGCGTTGACCGCGGCCTTGGCTGCCTCGCGTCCGCGGGACATGGCCGCGGGACGAACTCTCGTCGGCCCGCATCGCGTGGATCTTTCGGCGCTCTATGCCGCGAAGGGGATGGAGGCGCGCCTATGTTCCACCGGCGAGCAGAAGGCGCTGCTCATCTCGCTGATCCTCGCCAACGCGCGGGCTCTTGCGGCCGAGACGGGCCGCGCGCCGATCCTGCTCCTGGACGAGGTGGCGGCGCATCTGGACGCGGACCGGCGCGCCGCGCTCTATGCCGAATTGCTGGATCTCGGGGCGCAGGCATTCCTGACCGGCACCGGGCCGGAGCTGTTCGCCGAGTTGGGCGGAGCCGCGCGACAGCTTCGCGTCGTCGATGTCGAAGGCACCAGCCGGGTCGAAGAAATCGCGACCTGACACGTCCCCGCGCGGGGGGCGGGCGAAGTCCCTGGCACACCGTGATCCGCCCCCTTTGGCATGCCACAAAATCTGGTGTGCCGAACGTGACAATCCCGGGTCGCCTACGTATATGTTGCGCAGATTTACGGAAAGACGAAACCATGTCCGAGCAAGCCCAGGCGCCGCAGGAATACGGCGCAGATTCCATCAAGGTTCTCAAGGGATTGGAGGCCGTGCGCAAGCGGCCCGGGATGTATATCGGCGACACCGATGACGGGTCCGGGCTGCATCACATGGTCTACGAGGTCGTGGACAACGGCATCGACGAGGCACTGGCCGGCCATGCCACCCAGGTCAGCGTCAAGATACACGCGGATTCCTCGGTCAGCGTGCGTGACAACGGTCGCGGCATCCCGGTCGGCATCCACGAGGAGGAGGGCGTGTCGGCGGCCGAGGTCATCATGACCCAGCTGCATGCCGGCGGAAAGTTCGACCAGAACAGCTACAAGGTCTCGGGCGGTCTCCACGGGGTCGGCGTCTCGGTCGTCAACGCGCTGTCGGACTGGCTGGAGCTGCGCGTCTGGCGCGACGGCAAGGAACACGTCGCCCGGTTCGAGCATGGCGACACGGTCAAGCATCTGGAGGTGGTCGGCGAAACGACCGAGACGGGGACCGAGGTTCGGTTCATGGCGTCGACGCGGACCTTCTCGAACCTGGACTACGTGTTCTCGACTTTGGAGAAGCGGCTGCGCGAGCTGGCTTTCCTGAACTCCGGCGTCAAGATCCTGCTGGAGGACGAGCGTCCGGCCGAGGCCGTTCGGACGGAGCTGTTCTACGAGGGCGGCGTGCGGGAATTCGTGCGCTATATCGACCGCTCCAAGACCGCGGTGATGGACGATCCGATCCACATGGAGGGCGAGCGCGACGGCATCGGCGTCGAGGTCGCGATGTGGTGGAACGACAGCTATCACGAGACGGTCCTGCCGTTCACGAACAACATTCCCCAGCGCGACGGCGGGACGCATATGGCGGGCCTGCGCGGGGCGCTGACGCGGACCATAAACCTCTATGCGCAATCCTCGGGGATCGCGAAGAAGGAGAAGGTCAACTTCACCGGCGACGACGCGCGCGAAGGGCTGACCTGCGTGTTGTCGGTCAAGGTGCCGGACCCGAAATTCTCCAGCCAGACGAAGGACAAGCTTGTCAGCAGCGAGGTGCGGCCGGCGGTCGAGAACCTGGTGAACGAGAAGCTGGCCGAGTGGTTCGAGGAAAACCCGAACGAGGCACGCCAGATCGTCGGCAAGATCATCGAGGCCGCGCTGGCCCGTGAAGCCGCCCGCAAGGCGCGCGAGCTGACCCGCCGCAAGACGGCGATGGACGTCGCATCGCTGCCCGGCAAGCTGGCCGATTGCCAGGAAAAGGACCCGTCCAAGGCGGAGCTGTTCCTCGTCGAGGGCGACAGCGCCGGAGGTTCGGCCAAGCAAGGTCGTGCACGTCAGAACCAAGCCGTGCTGCCACTGCGCGGCAAGATCCTGAACGTGGAGCGGGCGCGCTTCGACCGCATGCTTTCGAGCCAGGAGATCGGCACGCTGATCACCGCGATGGGCACGGGCATCGGGCGGGACGAATTCAACCTGTCGAAGCTGCGCTACCACAAGATCGTCATCATGACCGATGCCGACGTGGACGGGGCGCATATCCGCACGCTGCTTCTGACGTTCTTCTATCGGCAAATGCCCGAGATCATCGAGAGCGGGCATCTCTACATCGCGCAGCCGCCGCTCTTCAAAGTCGGGCGCGGCCGGTCCGAGGTCTATCTGAAGGACCAGACGGCGCTGGAAGACTACCTGATCGCGCAGGGCACCGAAGGGGCCGTCCTGCGCCTGCCCGGCGGCGAGGAGATCGCCGGCCGCGACCTGGATCGCGTCGTTCAGGCCGCGCGGAACTTCAAGCGCATCCTCGACGCCTTCCCGACGCATTACCCCCGGCACATCGTCGAACAGGCGGCATTGGCGGGCGCGTTCGAGGCCGGGCAGGCCGACGCGGACCTGCAGGGCGTCGCCGATGCCGTGGCCCGGCGGCTGGACCAGGTGGCGGTCGAGTACGAGCGGGGCTGGCAGGGACGGATCACGCAGGATCACGGCATCCGACTGGCCCGTGTCCTGCGCGGGGTCGAGGAGGTTCGGACACTGGACGGTGCGGTCCTTCGGTCGGGCGAGGCCCGCAAGCTGGCCGACGTCTCGCGCGAGACGTCGGAGGTCTATCGCGACCCGGCGCGTCTTGTCCGAAAGGACCGGGAGAACATCGTGCACGGGCCGACCGATCTTCTGAATGCTGTGCTGGCCGAGGGCGAGAAGGGCCTGACACTCCAGCGCTACAAGGGTCTGGGCGAGATGAACCCGGATCAGCTATGGGAAACGACGCTGGATCCGGAGGCGCGGACGCTTCTGCAGGTGCAGGTCGAGGACATGACCGAGGCGGACGACGTCTTCACCAAGCTGATGGGCGATGTCGTCGAGCCGCGCCGGGAGTTCATCCAGGACAACGCCCTCTCGGTCGAAAACCTGGATTTCTAGGCTGGTCGGTGGGGCGCCCGGTCGGCGCGCCCCTCAGCGCATGCGGCGCAGGAACGGCCGGACGAGGGGGTGATCCTCGAAAAAGGCATAGGCCGAAAACCGAATGATCCCGAGAAGGATCCAGAGACAGACGGCAAAGAAGAACGCTTCGATGGGGGGCATGTCACAACTCCTTCCTGAAGTTGCCATATTTGCCTTCGATTTGCGTCGACAATGTGGCGCGGCTGTCGCCATCCCAGCCATGATGACCGAGCAGCAGGCGGGATTGACCACCGATCCGGAAACCATTGCCCGTCCAATTCGGGCAGATGCCGTGCGGGGGTGCCTGATGGCCGCGACGATTCGACGCGATCGCGGCCTTCGTCGGTGCCCGGAACGTTCGATACGATCGGGCCCGTGCCATCGTTTGACCGGGGCCCATTCCGGACCGGCCTTCAGTGAAAATCGCGCGATTTCGGGATGACGCGGACGTCGCGCGGGTGACGCCCGGTATGGCTGGGCAGCGGGTGCTTTACATGGTCCGCGCGGGCCAGGTCGGCCTGCAACTCGTCCTCGGACAGGCGCATGAGGGCGTCGTTGCGGTCGACGATCTCATGCGCGACGACGTGGATGACGGCATCGTCGAACTGCACGTGGCCATGCACCGCCATCAGGCGCGACGCCATGATCTCGCGCCGGAACCTGGCGAAGAGGTCGGGCCAGATGACGATGTTGATGACCCCGCTCTCGTCCTCCAGCGTGACGAAGCAGACGCCCTTGGCGCTGCCGGGCTTCTGGCGGATCAGGACGAGGCCCGCGACCGACACCTTCTGGTTGAACCGCAGGCGGCGCAGGTCGGCGGCGCGGGTATAGCCGCCCTTCCGCATGGCGCCGCGCATGAAGCTGAGCGGATGCGCCTTCAGCGACAGGCGCGCGGTCTGGTAATCGGCCACGACATGTTCGCGCATCGGCATCTCGGGCAGGCTGTGCACGGGCTCCGCCCCGATGTCGGACGCATCGCCATGCACGAAGAGCGGCAGGTTCGGCCCCCGCCGGATCGCCTTCGCATCCCACAGCGCGGCGCGTCGATCCTGCCCGCAGGAGCGGAACGCATCGGCCGAGGCCAGCGTCTCGATCGCCCGCTTGCCGAGGCCGGTGCGTCGGCGCAGGTCGTTCACGTTCGCGAACGGCGTATCGCGCGCGGCGGTCAGGCGGGCCAGTTCGTCCTTCTTCAATCCCGACAATTGCCGAAAGCCCAGGCGCAGCGCGTGGGTGTCCGGTCCCACCGGCTCCAACGTGCAGTCCCAATCCGAGAAGTTCACATCCACCGGCAGAACGGTCACGCCCGACCGCCGCGCCATCTCGACGATCTGGGCGGGGGCGTAGAACCCCATCGGCTGGGAGTTGAGCAGCGCGCAGGCGAAGACGTCGGGGTGATGGCATTTCAGCCAACTCGACACGTAGACCAGATGCGCGAAGCTGGCGGCGTGGCTTTCGGGGAAGCCGTATTCGCCGAACCCCTCAATCTGGCTGAAACAGCGGGTGGCAAAATCCGGGTCGTAGCCGCGCGCGACCATGCGGTCGATCATCCGCGCCTTATGGTTCGTGATGTCCTCCTTCGACCGGAAGGTGGCCATGGCGCGGCGCAATCCATTTGCCTCGGCGCCCGAGAACTCGGCGGCCACGATGGCGATCTTCATCGCCTGTTCCTGGAAGATCGGAACGCCGAGGGTCCGCTCGAGAATATCCCGGAGCTCATTGGGGTCATAGCCCGGCCCGGGTGTGGGGTATTCCGCCTCCTCATCCCCGCGCCGCCGCTTGAGATAGGGATGCACCATGTCGCCCTGGATCGGACCGGGGCGGACGATGGCGACCTGGATCACCAGGTCGTAGAACCGTCGCGGCTTCAGCTTGGGCAGCATCGCCATCTGCGCCCGGCTCTCGACCTGGAAGACGCCCAGGCTGTCGCCACGGCAGAGCATGTCATAGGTCGCCGCGTCCCCCTCCTCGATCGTGGCGAGGCTCAGATCCCGGCCGTAATGATCCCGCAGAAGGCCGAAGCACTTGGCGATGCAGGTCAGCATGCCGAGCGCCAGAACGTCCATCTTGAAGATGCCCAGCGCGTCGATGTCGTCCTTGTCCCATTCGATGAAACTGCGGTCGGGCATGGCGCCGTTGCCGATGGGCACGGTCCGGGTCAGCGGGTGCTGCGTCAGGATGAAGCCGCCGACATGCTGCCCCAGATGCCGCGGCATCCCGATCAGTTGATCGGTCAGGCGGATGGCCTGGCGGATCTTCGGGTCGGCCAGGTTCACGCCCGAATTCTCCAGGTGCATGTCGTCGGTCGAACTGCCCCACGAGCCCCAGACCGTCTTGGCCATGGCTGCGGTCACGTCCTCGGTCAGGCCCAGCACCTTGCCCACTTCGCGGATCGCCATGCGCGGGCGATAGTGGATCACGGTCGCGCAAAGGCCCGCATGCTGCCGGCCGTAGCGGTCGTAGATGTGCTGGATCACCTCCTCACGCCGCTCGTGCTCGAAATCGACATCGATATCCGGGGGCTCGTTGCGGTCGGCAGACAGGAACCGCTCGAACAGAACCTCGTTCAGCGCCGGATCGACCGACGTGATCTCGAGGCAGAAGCAGACGGCGGAATTGGCCGCCGAACCGCGCCCCTGGCACAGGATGCCCTGGCTGCGGCCATAGGCCACGATCTCCTGGATGGTGATGAAATAGCGCGCGAGATCGCGGGTGGCGATGAAGGCCAGCTCCTTCTCGACCGCTTCGCGCACCTTCTGCGGCACGCCGTCCGGATAGCGCCGCGCGGCCCCCGCCTCGGTCAGGATGCGCAGGTGCTCGTCGGGCGTGCGACCGGCGGGGATGTGATCTTCGGGATATTCGTATTTCAACTCGTCCAGCGTGAAATCCAGCCGGTCGGCGATCGCCACGCTCTCGCGGATCGCATGCGGCCACCGCGCGAACAGGTGCACCATTTCCTGCGGCGACTTCAGGTGGCGTTCGGCATTGGCATGCAGGTGGAACCCGGCCTGGTGAAGCTTCACCTTCTCGCGGATGCAGGTCATCACGTCCTGCAGCGGCCGCCGTTCGGGCACGTGGTAATGCACGTCCCCCGTCGCCACGATCCGCAATCCGTGAAACCGGGCCAGACGGTCCAACCGCTCGATCCGGGCATGGTCGTCACCGCAGTAGAGGTGGCTCACCGCGATATGGGTCAGCGATGGCAAACGACGGACCAGATGGCCCAGCCGTGCCTCGAACCCGTCCAGATCCTCGGGCGGGACCGCGATCAGGACGACACCCTTCTGATGATCCGCCAGATCGTTCAGCGACAGGTCGCAGCGTCCCTTCTCCTGCCATTCGCCGTCCAGCCCCGTCATCCGGCCCTTGGAGATCAACGCGCAGAGGTTGCCATAGGCCGCGCGGTCGCGGGGATAGGCCAGGAACGCCGCCCCGTCGAACAGCACGATCCGCGTGCCGATCAGGGGGGTTATCTTCGCCTTCGTGGCCTCGACATGCATCCGCACCGCCCCGGCGACCGAGTTCCGGTCGGCGATGCCGATCCGGTCATAGCCCAACCCGGACGCCGTGGTGACGAGGTCGATCGGCTCCGACGCGCCGTGCAGGAACGAAAAGCACGACGTCACGCCTAGTTCCACGAAGGGGGCGGGCGGGTTGCGAACGAAATCCTGTTCGGGATCCAGCGTGCGCCGGTCGGGGGTCAGCGGGGCGTCGGGCATGGGATACGGATGTCGGATCGGCGGGGCGACGATGCCGAAGGGGGCCACCCCCCCGAGGTATTTCCGGCCAGAGGAAGATGCGCCGCGCGCGGGTAACCGGGCGTTAAGACCGCCCTGCCATCCAAGACGCGCGGAACAGGCTGAGGAGCCGATGGCCGTGCCAGGGGAAGGCGCCCCGTTGCCCGTGCCGCCAAGCTGATGCCGGGCGCGGGGTGCCGGACTCCGCCTTGCGCGCCGGGCCTGCCTTCCTCTGGCCCGAAATACCTCCGCCGGAGGCTCCGACGGTGCTCTCCGCGCAGGCGGGCGATGTGGCCAGGGTGGGTCATGCGAACATCCCGTGCAGGAACCAGCCCGGCTCGCCGCCCCGGCCGTCGCCCACGATCCCCTCGCGGTAGAGCCAGTAGCGCGCGCCCTCGTCCACCTCGACCTTGTAGTAGTCGCGCAGCCGCGTGCCGGGACGCGCGCGCCACCATTCGGGGGCGATGCGTTCGGGGCCCTGGTGGCGTCGGATCAGATACGGCTTCCGGCGCCAGCTGAACCGTACGGGCGGGCCTTCGGGTACGGCGTAAAGAACTTCGATCCGCTCGGGGTTCCGCAGCAGGCGGACGGGCCGTTCGCGGGACGGGCCGATCATGCCGCCCCCGCCCAGACCTGCCGGGGCCAGCCGATCCGCCCGCCCCCCCTGCAAGGCAGGCTTCCAGCCCTCGGCCCGTTCGGGCAGGTGGCTTTCGCGCGGGTCCGGCACCTGCACGGCATCCGGCCCCAGGCGGGCGCTCAGCCGGTCGATCAACGTAGCGACGGCCAGATCGCTGTCGATCCCGCCATCCAGGCGGACTTGTGCGGTGGAAAGCCCCTCGGGGCGCAGTGCCTCCAGGCTCAGCGTGTCGAAGCCAAAGCCGGCATCCAGGTTCTCGAAATGCCGCGCCATCAGGCGGGTCAGATGCGCAGGGTCGCGATTGGCCTGGGCGCAGCCCATCTCCACCCGCGTGGCGACGCCGTCGGTGCGGTAGAGTTCCAGCCGCAGCCCGCGCAGCCCCTGCCCCGCCTCGGCCAGTTCGTCGCAGAGCATCCGAAGCGGCTCGGTCAGCAGGGGCTGCGGGTCCATCACCGGCTCGACCAGGCGGCGGACGATGCGGAACCGGCGAGCCGGCGCGGGGCTGACGATGGGTTCGGGCAGGTCGCCCAGCATCTGGTCCAGCCGGCGCAGCGGCGTCATCAGCGCCCGCCCGTCGCGGCCGAAGCGTCGTTCCAGCATGGCGCGCGGAATCGCCATCAGGTCGCCGATCCGCTTCAGGCCCAGCCGGCGCAGCACCAGAAGCGTCGCCTCGTCCAGCCGCAGCGCCGCGGCGGGCAGCATCGCCAGCCGCACCTTCAACGCGCGATCGCCGCAGATCTCGCGCGGGTCGCCATAGCGGGCGAGCGCCCAGGCCGCGCCATGGGTGGGCGCCACGGCGATCCGTGCGGGTTGGCCCAGATCGGCCAGCCGCGCCTCCATATCCGCCAGCATCGCCGCCTCGCCGCCCCACAGATGGTCCGATCCGGTCGTGTCAAGGACCAGCCCGTCGGCGCCGTCGCCCGCCGACCAGGGACACCAGCGGCGCGACCACAGCATCAGCCGGCGCAATGCCTCGGCATCGCCGGCCAGATCGGCGCCGATCACCTGCAGGTCGGGGCAAAGCGCGCGGGCATCGACCACGCGCGCACCCCGGATCGCGCCCGCCGCATGGGCGGCCGCGTTGGCGGCGTGGATCACCGGGCCATGCGTGCCGTCATGCCCGAGGACGAGGGGGGCGGCGGGGTCGGGGCCGTCCGCGACCGCCACCTCATCCCACGGCGCGGGGGCGGGGGCGGGGCGCGTCGCCTGCGCCCGTTCCCACCGTGCCATCGGAAACCGCGGCAGCCAGATCGAGACGATGCGTCGCCCGGTCATGTGTGGCCACCCAGCGGCCCGGCGCACGCCGCCGCGTGCGGAACAACTCGGCCATCCAGCGGGGTGCGCCCGGCGCCTGCGCGTCCAGCGAATTGACCGGCGAGGGCGACGGCACCACGCGCCAGCGGTCGGGCGCCACCGACAGGTCGGCGACCGCGTCCTGCCGCAGCAGCCAGACCGGCACGCCCGTTCGCGCCGCCCGCAGCGACAGCCGCTTGGTGGCGGTGAAGTCGAGTGCCTTGGGGTTGCCCCAGACCTCGCCCACGACGGCGGACAGCGCGACGCATTCCAGTCCCTCCTCCATCGCCCAGAGCGCCTCGGCCGCACCACGCACGCCGACCCGCAGGATGGGCATCGTCAAACCCGTCTCGGCGATCCCCCGGAGGCATGGCAGCCCGGCTTCCTGCATGGCGCGCCTGTCCTGCACCCAGAGGATCGGACCGTCGCCCTGACCCTTTCGCGCCGACAAGACGGCGTCGATCTGGGCCAGGACCAGACCGGTCCCTGCCCCGTCCCGCGCGTTCGAGAAGGCTTCGGCGTAAGGTGGCAGTGCAGGGTCCGACATGGAGCGGGAACACCGGGGAATCGGTTTATGTTCCTCTAATGTTCTTCTTTCAGGTGCCGTTTGTCGAGTCCCCTCGCGGGGTCAATCTTCGGACAGGCATTTCGCCATGGTGGCGGCGATGTCCTCGATCAGCATCGGATAGAGCGACGGACCCGGTTCGAGCAGCGCCCCGAGCGGATCCAGTATGCCGGTCCGGGCCTGGGTTCCATCGGTCAGGGTGGAGACGAGACCGGCATTGAACTGCGGCTCGGAAAAGACGCAGACCGCTTCGGATTCCACGACGGCATCGCGGAGACGCGCGACACGCGCCGCCGATGGCGGCGCCGCGTCACTGACCGAGATCGACCCGATGGCGGGAAAGTCGAAGCGTTCCTCGAACGGGCCATAGGCGTCGTGGAACACGACATAGCCCTTGCCCCTCACCGGATCGAGCACGGTATCGACACGGTCCATCAACCCTTCGAGTTCCGCCACGCCCGACTCGGCGTTGGCCTCGTAGATGACGGCATTGTCCGGATCGAGTTCCGACAGGACATCGGCAATCTCGTGAAGCCAAAGCTTGGCCCGCTCCGGGTCGAGCCAACCGTGCATGTTGTTCGAATGTTCATGATGGTCGTGACCGGCGTGCGCGTCCGCTTCTTCCGCGGCATGATCGTGGCCATCCGCATCCCCGTGCGCATCCGCCTCGTCACGTTCCTCACCATGATCGTGCGCATCGTCATGGCCATGCTCGTCCCCATGGTCATGCGCATCGGCATCACCATGATTGTCCGCGCCATCGTGCTCGGCCTCGACCGCGCCGATCTCGGCGAGGGAAACCGCCCGCGCATCCGACGCCAGCGCCGAGATCGCCTCGCCCATCCAGGGTGCCAGCTCGGCCCCGGCCCAGAAGATCACCTCCGCCTCCTCGAGCGTACGGGCCTCGGACGGACGCAATGCGTGCCCGTGCGGCGACGTGCCCGGCGGCAGGACGAGAACCGGACGCCCGGCCCCTTCCATCACCCGGGCGACCAGGGAATGGATCGGACCGATATCCGCCGCGACCGCGATCTCCCGCGCGGAGGCCGATGATGCAAGACAGGCGAAAACGGCACATAGGCGGAAAAACATCGAAACCTCCGGTGGCAGTCCTGCGTGCTTGTTAGAAGCGATGTTATATCATATCAACCCCCGCATGACTCCGATCGGCTTCGAAACCCATAATCACAGCGATTGCATCGACCACGCGGTCGCGATCGTCGCCGCGCGTTGCGAGGCCGAGGGCCTGAGGCTGACGCCAATGCGTCGCCGCGTGCTGGAGATCCTGCTGCAGAAACACCGGGCCGTCGGCGCCTACGATATATTGGAGGTGCTGCGGGCCGAGGGACAGAAGGCGCAGCCGCCTGTCGCCTATCGGGCGCTGGATTTCCTGGTTACGCACGGCTTCGCGCATCGGGTCGAGCGGCTGAACGCCTTCGTCGCCTGCACCGTGCCGACGCGGCGGCATGATCCCGTCCTGCTCATCTGTCGCGGCTGCGATGCCGTGGCCGAGGCGGAGGCCGATAGCCGCGATGCCCTGGGCCATGCGACGGCGTTGACCGGGTTCGTCGTCGAGACGGCCGTTCGCGAGGCCGAGGGCCTTTGCCCCGCATGTCGCGGCACGGCCGCATGACGCTGCTTCAGGTGGAAGGGCTGTCGCTTCGCCGTGGCGGACGGCTGGTGCTGGAAGACGTCCACATGGGCATCAGCGCCGGCGAAGTCGTCACGATCGTCGGTCCGAACGGGTCGGGCAAGTCGAGCCTGCTGCGCAGCATGATCGGCGCCATTCCCCCCGCCGCGGGCCGCGTGTCCCGCCGGGCCGGGCTGCGGATCGGATACGTGCCGCAGAAGCTGGCGATCGACGCGACCCTGCCCATGACCGTCCGCCGGTTCCTGAGCCTGCCGGATCGCGTGTCCGATGCCGAGGCGCAGGAGGCCCTCGATCAGGCGGACGTGCCGCGGGTCGGGCCGGCCCAGCTGGGCAAGCTGTCGGGCGGGCAGTTGCAGCGCGTGCTGCTGGCACGGGCCCTTCTGGCACGCCCCGAACTACTGATTCTCGACGAGCCGACGCAGGGGCTGGATCAACCCGGCTCCGCCGCCTTCTATCGCCGCATCGACGCGATCCGGGTGGAGACCGGATGCGCCGTCCTGATGGTGAGCCACGACCTGCATGTCGTTATGGCCGCGTCCGACCGGGTGATCTGCCTGAACGGTCACGTGTGTTGCGAGGGTCACCCGGAGCATGTCGCCTCCGCCCCCGCCTACCGCGCGCTGTTCGGGACGGGGACGCAAGGCGCCTTGGCGCTCTATCGCCACGAACACGCCCATAGCCATGACGACCACGCCGCCGAATGACGATCTTCGACAGCTTTCTGATCCGGGCCGCATTGGCCGGTCTCGGCGTGGCGGTGGCGGCGGGACCACTCGGTTGCTTCGTCGTCTGGCGCCGCATGGCCTATTTCGGTGACGCCACGGCGCACGCATCGCTTCTGGGCGTGGCGCTGGCCCTCATGACCGAAGTTCCCGTCACCGCGGGAATATTGCTTGTCGCGCTCGCGATGGCATCGGCCATCGCGGGCCTCGCCGAGCGGGGCTTGACCAGCGATACCCTCCTGGGGGTCATGGCCCATTCCGGGCTGGCAATCAGCCTCGTCGCGATCTCTTTCCTGCCAGGCGTCCGCATCGACCTGACCAGCTACCTCTTCGGCGACATCCTGGCCGTCAGCCGCGGTGACCTGGTCACGATCTGGGTCGGCGCGCTCCTCGTGACGGCGCTGCTCGCCTGGCGCTGGACACCGTTGCTGACGGCGACGCTCGGGGCCGAGCTGGCCCATGCGGCCGGCATCCGGCCCGACCGCGAACGTCTGGTTCTGACGCTGGCCCTCGCCATCGTGGTCGCGGTCGCGATCAAGGTCGTCGGCGTCCTGCTGATCGCGGCGCTCCTTCTCATCCCCGCCGCCACGGCGCGAAGGTTCGCCGCGACGCCGGAGGGCATGGCCGTCGTCGCGACGGGGCTCGCGGGGGCCTCGGCGATGATCGGGGTCTGGATGTCCTGGCAGTTCGATACGCCGACGGGGCCGAGCATCGTCTGCACGGCCACCGCGGCCTTCGTTCTGGGAATACCGCTGTCATTCGTCCTTCGCCGATAGCGCGGAAGGGCACTTCCGGCCAAGCCCAAACCTATCGATCCGCCCGGCCCCCGGCGGGTCAGTGCGAGCGCAGAACCCTGCCGCCATCCTGTGCCGTCCGCTCTCCGTCCCGCATCGAAAAGATCCCGTTGACGAGGACATGCGCGATCCCCGTGGCGAAGCGGCGCGGGGCCTCGACGTCGCAATGGCTTTCGATCTGTTCGGCGTCGAACACGGTGATGTCGGCCCAGGCACCTTCGCGGATCGTGCCGCGATCCCGGAGCCCGAGCCGTTCGGCGGGCAGCGAGGTCAACCGCCGAACGCCTTCGGTCAGCGTCAGCACGCCGTGGTCGCGGACGTAGTGCTGCAGGAAACGCGCGGCCCATCCATAGCCCGAGAGAGAGCCGATATGGTGCTTGAGGCAGCCTTCGGGCGCGAGCGCCAGGGTGTCCGAGATGATCGCGCAATCGGGCTGCGCGATGGCGAGGCGGATCTGATCTTCCGAGAAGCTCTGCGACGTCCACATCAGGTGCGCCATCTCGTCCCCTTCCTCGATCAGCAGGTCGAGGGCCGCATCGTAGGGGTCGACGCCACGCCGCGCCCCGATCTCGGCGAAGGTCAGGCCGACGAGGTCCGGGTTGCGGGCCGATTGCATCAGCACGATCCGGTGCCAGCCATCGTCGAGAACGAGCCGCCACATCGGCCGCCGGTTGGCCTTGATCTTCTCGCGCGTGGCCTTGTCCTTCAGGCGGGCCATCACGGCCGCGACGCCCCCCTCCTGCGCCCATTGCGGCATGATCGCCATGACGCGGGTATGCGACCAGTCGTGCGGGATCACGTCGTAGGCGATGTCGACGCCGTGCGACTTGGCGCCCTCCACCATCTCGATCGAATGCTCCATGGCCCAGTCCGGCGCGCCGTGTTTGGGCTGGATGTGACTGATCTGGAGTCGGGCGCCCGCGGCCCGTGCGCAGGAGATCGCCTCGCCGAAGCCGATGTCGTAATGCACGTCGCGATTGCGCACATGCGTCGCGTAGAGCACCTCACGCCGCGCGGCGACCGAGACAAGCTCGGTGATCTGCTCGGGGCTGGCAAGGCTGCCGGGCCAGTATTCCAGCCCGGTCGAGAACCCGTAGGCGCCGCCGTCGATGCTCTCGTCGACGAGCGCCTTCATCCGGTCCAGCTCCTCGTCGTCGGCGGGCCGCAGCGCGTCGCCGAGGACGGCGCGGTGGACCGATCCGTGGCCGACGAAGGCCGCGACGTTCACGCCCAGCGGCATGGCATCCAAGTGGTCAAGATACTCGCCGAAGCTGGACCAGTCGATGTCGACCATGCCTTCGGTAAAGCCGGGCGACATTATCTTGGCGTCCTCGGGACGGCGCGCAGGGGCCGCGGAGAAGCCGCATTGGCCGATTACCTCGGTCGTGACGCCCTGATGGACCTGGCTCTGCGCGCGGCCGTCGGCCATCAGCGTGAAGTCCGAATGGGTGTGCAGGTCGATGAACCCCGGCGCGACGGCAAGGCCGCCCAGATCGACCCGCGTCTCGGCGTCGGCCTCGGACAGATCCCCGATGGCGGCGATACGACCGCCTTCGATGCCGATATCGGTTCGGACGGGATCGCCCCCCGTGCCGTCATGGAGGAGGCCGCCTGCGAGGATCGTGTCGAGCATGGGGGGTCCTTTCGTACGGGGCTCAGCGCGCGGGGCCGTAGAACAGGTTCGGCAACCACAGCGATAGCTCGGGGATGAAGATCAGGATCAGCAGACCAAGACAGTAGGCGAGGATGAACGGCAGGACGGCCACCGACACCGCCTCGATCGAGATTCCAGAGATGCGTGCCGCCACGTTGAGGTTGCCGCCCAGCGGCGGCGTCAGGAAGCCGATCTCGCAGGTGATGACGGTCAGGATGCCGAAGGCCACGGGATCGACGCCCAGCGACGTCACCAGCGGCAGGAACACCGCGGTGAACAGGATGATCTGCGCCAGGCTCTCCATGAAGGTGCCGATGATGATGTAGAAGATCGCGATCAGGATCAGCACGACATAGACGTTGGTGGTGAAGGACGTGATCAGCGCCTCGACCGCCGCCGGCACGTCGTAGAACGCCGAGAGCTGACCGAAGGCCAGCGTCGGCGTCAGCAGGATCAGAAGCCCCGTCATCAGGGCGGTGAAGCGCAGCGCCTCGATCACCTTGCGGACGGTCAGTTCCCTGTGGACCACGACGCCGACGAAAAGGGCGTAGAAGACCGCGACCGATGCGGCCTCGGTCGGCGTGAACGCACCCGAATAGATGCCGCCCAGGATCAGGAGCGGCGCGCCGATGGCCCATTTGCCGTCCCAGGCCGCCCGCCGCGCCGGCCCCCAGGAGAACGCCTCGCCACCGCCGCCGTAGTCGTGCCGCCGTGCGATCAGATAGACCGTCACCATCAGCAGCGCGGTGACGATGACGCCGGGGATGAACCCCGCGAGGAACAGGCGCGGGATCGACGTCTCGGAGACAAGGCCGTAGATGATCATCAGGTTCGAAGGCGGAATGAGACTGCCGAGCGCGCCGGCCGCGGCGGCGATGGCGGCGGCGAAGGGGGTCGGATAATCGTCCTTCTGCATTGCCGGCACAGTGATCGAGCCGATGGCCGCCGTGGTCGCGGGCCCCGAGCCCGAAAGCGCGGCGAAGAGCATGCAGGCGAACACTGTCACCAGCCCAAGGCTGCCCCGGTAGGAGCCCACGAGCGACGTCGCCACCCCGATGAGCCGCGTGCCCATGCCCCCGGTCTCCATCAGCCGGCCGGCCAGCACGAAGAGCGGGATCGTCAGCAGCGGGAAAGGTGTGAGGCTCGTGTAGCCCGTCTGCGCCATCAGAGTGTAGGGGATGTCGATCAGGAAGAGCGCCAGGAACGTCGTCAGGCCCACGGCGGCGAAGAGCGGCGCGCCGATCAGCGTCAGCGCGACAAAGACGATGGCGAGGAGGACGAGTTCGTTCATCGCATCTCGCCCGTGTCCTCGTGCTCGGCGCGCATCCCCGGCACGCCCCGCCCCCCGCCGCGCGCCCATATCACGTAGATCTGGACGAGACGCAGAAGGATCAGCGTGTAGCCGATCACCAGGATACTCTGGGGGTAGAACTCGTCGATGCCGAGGCTGGGCGTGCGCGACGTGAACCGCGCCAGCACCGCCAGATACTGCCATGAGACGATCAGCATCATGACGCAGTAGGCCGCCGCCATCAGGTCGGCGAGCAGCACGAACGCCTTGGTGATCGGTTGAGGCAGCAGCATGATCCCGGCCATGATGCGGATGTGAAATCGCTCGCGCACGCAGAGCGAAGCGCCCATGTAGACCGCCCAGACCATCGCGATGGCGGCGATTTCCTCGCTCCATTGCAGCGCCGATCCGAAGACGTAGCGCATGATGACCTGTAGGAAGACGCAGATCGCCATCACCGACAGGGCGATGCAGCAGACGGCCTCTTCGAAATGCCGTTCGAGCGGACCGAGATATCGCTTCATCCGGGGATCTCCGCAAAAGCGGGCGATGGGGACCGGGAAGGCCCCCATCTGCGCCGTCGTCAGTCGGCGGCGGCGCGGATTTCGTCGAGCAGCGCCTTGAAATCCTCGCCGCGCTCGGCGGCGAACGATTCCTGAACGGTCTGCGCGGCCTCGATGAAGGCCGCGCGATCGGGACGCGTGATCGACATGCCGCCCTCGGTCGAGAGCCACTCGCGCACCTCCTCGATGCGGCCGATCATGTATTCTGTGTGGAACTCGCCCGCCTCGCGTGCGGCGCGCATCACCGCCTCGCGCTGCGCGTCGTCGAGGCCCGACATGAACCGGTCCGAAGCCAGGAGAGGTGCGAAACCCGCGAAGTGGTCGAGCACCGTCAGGTAGGGCGCGAATTCGTAGAACTTCATCTCCTGGATGACGTTGGTGCCGTTGTCGCCGCCGTCGATCGTGCCGGTCTGGAGCGCGGTCGGGGTCTCGGACCAGGCCAGCGGGACCGGCTCGGCGCCGAAGGCCTCGAAGGTGGCGAGCATGACCTCGTTCTTAGGCACGCGGATCTTCAGCCCCTCCATGTCCGCCATGGTCTCGACGGGGCGCTCGGAATTGAAGAAGTCGCGGTAGCTCGGGCCGCCGAAGGTCAGCAGGTGGACGCTGGTGGCTTCCCGGAGCTGTTCGCGGATGGTGTCGCCGACAGGTCCGCCGGCGACCGCGACCAGGTGGTCGGTGTCCTCGAACGTGTAGGGCAGCACGAAAACGTCCATCAGCGGCCAGTGCGGCGAGACGTTGTTCTGGGAGACGAAATAGGCGTCGACGGTGCCGAGCTGCATTGCCTTGAACGCGTCGTCCTCGGACGCGATCTGGCCGCAGCAGCGCAGCTTCACGTCGATGGCGCCGTCGGTATACTCTTCCACCAACTCCTCAAAACGAGAGGCGAGCACGCCGTAGTCGGAGTCGAGCGGCGTCGAGAATCCGACATTCATCGTCTTCTCCTGCGCGGCGACCGGTGCCGCGAGAAGGATGGCGGCGCAGGCGAGGCGCGAGGCGGATGTCATGGCATTCATCATCGTGTGTTCCCTGTTCCTCTTCTGTGTTGCCGAAAGGTTACGCGGCGTCAGACAAGTTGCATAATTCAAACTTCGACGTCTAATGATGCCTAGAGGGCATCGTACGGGGGCTCCATGGAAACGGGGCTACGACGGCTACGCTATTTCCGGATCCTCGCGGCGACGCTGAATTTTCGGCGCGCGGCGGTGGCCCTCGGGATTACGCAGCCCGCGCTGAGCCGCGCGATCTCGCAGCTTGAGGAGGAGGTCGGCGCCGCGCTTTTCACGCGTTCGAACCGGCAGGTCGCGCTGACCGCGGCGGGCCAATCCTTCCTGAAGGGATGCGCGCGCACGCTGGACGCGCTCGAAACGGCCATCGATGAAACGCGCCGGGTCTCCCGCGGGCTCTCCGGGACGCTGACCATAGGCTATACCGACACCGTCATCGCCGGTCGCCTGCCCGACGTCATCGAGGGGTTTTGCCGCATCGCCCCCGATGTCACGATCCGCCTCGTACAGGGCTACACAGATCAGCAGATGGAAATGATGGAGGCGGGCCAGCTCGACGTGGCGATCGTCACCTCTCCCGGACGGCAGCTCGATCTCGAGACCCTGCCACTACAATCCGATGGTTTCATGGCGCTCCTCCCGGCGTCGCACGAGTTGGCGAAAAGCCCGCGGATCATGCTGCGCGATCTCGCGTTGCAGGCTTTCGTCATGGGCGACCCGGACCGCTGGGCCGTCTACAACCGGCATCTCTGGCGGTATTGCGAACGGGCGGGCTTCGACCCGTCCGTCGTGCAGACGGCACCGGAATCCCGGGCGATCATCGGTCTGGTCAGCTGCGGTCTGGGCGTCAGCATCATGCCGGAATCCCTGGTCTCCACCGTCGACGCCCGGGTCGTGGCCCGTCCGATCGCCGATCTGGAAACCCGGCTGGAGAGCTTCGCCTGCTGGCGGCTGGCCGAACCCTCCGCCGTTCTCGTAAACTTCTGCGACTTCCTCGCATCGACGTATGGAACGGACGACCCCTCGAACCACGGAGCCGGGCAAATTCATCGCTGACGCAAGCTATCCCAGTGGCGGAGACCATCCGCCGGACGGGTCATCATATGATATCAAGGCCCCTTCTCCTATCGTGATGCGCGACAGCAGAGATGCCCGAACCAGGAACCGACCCCGATGCGCATTCTTCTCGCGGCCATCATCGCCCTTGGATTTGGTGCCCCGGCCATGGCATCGGAACTCGACCGCCAGGTCGCCGACGCACGCGGGCTTTCGCTGGCGGCGAAGGACGGCTGCAGTATCGAAATCGACACCGAAGCCTGGATCGCGAACCTGCCGCGGGCCACGAAGCGTTCTCTCCATTCCGCTTGTCGGCAGGTCGTCGACTACATGCGCCCCCGGCTCGGCAACAACGTCAGCGCCAATGCTGCCGGCGAGGCCGCCAGAGCCGCTTATGCGCAGCGGCGCGAAGAGTTGCTGACGCCATCCCAGATGCTTCGCATCGCGTCGATCGTCGAGGACGGACTTGGGTTATTGTGTCGATGATCGGCGGAGCGGCGAAGCGCTACGAGGAAACCCGGAGCACGAGAATGCGGAGAGCTTCAGCACTGACAACAACGCCCGCCGGTTGGGCGGGCGTTTTATAGGAGGCGTTGGTTGCGGGAGTAGGATTTGAACCTACGACCTTCAGGTTATGAGCCTGACGAGCTACCGGACTGCTCCATCCCGCGCCAATGAAAGGCTATCTATTCAAGCATGCGACGGACTTCAAGCCCCACACGTCGCGAAAGGATGACTTGCCGTCGCGGAATCATTCGCGCCATGCCTCCGCGACCCATGGCGTCGGTTTCACATAGCTTCGCAAGCCTTTGTAGCCCTTTCGCGCGGTCAAGGCATGGCGAATGTGCTGGCCGATCGTTCGTGCCTCCTCCTTGCGGTTCCAGCGACCGGCGATCGCGTCCGGCGGGTTCAGGTGACCGGCGAAAATGACCACCCGGGCATTCCGCGGCCTCGGCGGCGCCAGGAAGAAGTTCAGCGGGAAGGTCGGCACACATTGAATCCGAAAGTGCCGAACCCACTGCCGCGGCCAGAACGTCACGCCACCAGGCGCATTTTGGGTGACGTAATTCTGCTCGTACCGGTACCGCTCCCCCATGCCCTGCGGGTCGTCGCGGAACTTTTGTTGCATAGGGGCCAGCTTGCCCACCGGAAACCGGAACAGGGATGTCTGTCCCAGGCGGTGAAACGGTTTTGCCGCATTGCGGGACAGGATGACCTCGTCGGGATCGCCATGGGAGAAGAAATCGTCGAGGGATCCGGTCACCACGACATCGAGATCCATGAAGAGGACCGGCCCCGACAGTCCGGCGAGTTCCTTACCCCACAGCGCCGATTTCGGCCACTTGCCCGGCACCCCCTTCGGCATGTCGACCCCGACATCCGGGATGGTCGCTGATCGGAGCTCCGGGCGGAGACCGCGCGGATCATCGGTCAGGACGGTCACGCTGAACGGGGGCGTGATGTTGCGCGCGATCATGCCATAGAGCCGGTTGACGTATTCCGGCCCGTATTTCGTTCCCCATTTCATGCAAACGATCTGCTTGGTGTCCGGCACGGATGGCTCCTGTCGTCAGGACGATCCCCGTCAGTTACCGGCGCTGCCCCGCGACCGCAAACGACAAAACGCCCCGCAGCCGAAGCTGCAGGGCGTTTAAAAACATCGTTCGAGAGATACGCGATGGGCTTTCTAGGTTTGGCGATGACCTACTCTCCCACGCCTTAAGACGCAGTACCATCGGCGCTACAGCACTTAACTGCCGGGTTCGGGATGGGACCGGGTGTTTTGCTTGCGCTATGATCACCAAACCGAAAAAGCCCATCGAAATTCCAAGTCAGGCACGACCTTGCGGTGTGTACGCTCTCGACCCATGAAGCATGGCTTCTACTGGATCAAATCAAGCCTATCGGACAATTAGTACCGGTCAACTGAACGCATTGCTGCGCTTACATCTCCGGCCTATCGACGTGGTGGTCTACCACGGTCCTCAGGGATACCTTGTTTTGAGGGGGGCTTCCCGCTTAGATGCCTTCAGCGGTTATCCTGTCCGATCATAGCTACCCAGCACTGCCATTGGCATGACAACTGGTCCACCAGTGGATCGTTCACCCCGGTCCTCTCGTACTAGGGGCAACTCCTCTCAAGTATCCTACACCCACGGAAGATAGGGACCGAACTGTCTCACGACGTTCTAAACCCAGCTCACGTACCTCTTTAAACGGCGAACAGCCGTACCCTTGGGACCTGCTCCAGCCCCAGGATGAGATGAGCCGACATCGAGGTGCCAAACGATGCCGTCGATATGGACTCTTGGGCATCATCAGCCTGTTATCCCCGGCGTACCTTTTATCCGTTGAGCGATGGCCCTCCCACTTGGGACCACCGGATCACTATGGCC